>CAIWVL010000042.1 GCA_903916085.1 uncultured Spartobacteria bacterium | reverse complement strand
ATTGTCTTTGTCACGACTAATGCTTTTTGATACGCAGTTAGGTCGACAGTCAGGGCGTTGGAGAGTGCATCTAAAGACAATGGCGACGCCACTGTTTTGGTCACGACTAATGCTTTTTGATACGCAGTTAAATCAATAGATAATATCTTGGTGGTCGCGTTGAATGTTAATGGCGAAGTTGCTGTGAAAATAAGTTCACCCCCAATTACGGAAAGATCATCACCTACCGCAGCGCCGGTGGGTTCGGGGTTCGTTTGGACGCAGGCATGGGCGACACAGGCGCTGTCATTACGCCGTTCTACGACTCGCTTCTGGTAAAAATCACGGCCTCCGGCGCGACCTTCCCCATGGCGCTTGAGCGCATGGATCGTTCCCTCCGCGAGATGCGTATCCGTGGGGTAAAAACGAACATTCCATTTTTAGAGAATGTCATCCATTTCAAGCAGTTCCGTGATGGCGACGCGACCACCACGATGCTGGATAACTCGCCCGATCTTTTCAGCTTCAAGCCCCGGAAAGACCGTGCCACGAAGCTTCTTGCCTTCTTGGGCAATGTGATCGTCAACGGTAACCCGCATTCTAAGGGACATCGTCCCGCACAACCGTTTGAGCCCGCGCCGTTGCCGGACTACGACCGCAAGCAGGCACCCGTTCCAGGCACTCGCCAACTGCTGCTCGAACTGGGCGCTAAAAAGTTCGCTGAATGGACCCGTGCTCAGAAACGGTTGCTCATCACGGACACCACATTCCGCGATGCACACCAGTCGCTTATGGCCACGCGTGTGCGTACTTACGACATGGCGGCAGTGGCCTCCGCAGTCGCGCATCGTGCGCCGGAACTGTTCTCCTTAGAGATGTGGGGCGGTGCCACCTTCGACACTGCGATGCGGTTCCTCAATGAAGACCCGTGGGACCGCCTCCGGGTGTTGCGTGAGAAGGTGCCTAATCTCTGTTTCCAGATGCTTTTGCGAGGTGCAAATGCCGTTGGTTACACAAGTTACCCTCCAAATGTGGTATCCGGCTTCATCAAGCACGCGGCGGCGTCTGGGATAGACATCTTCCGCGTATTTGATTCGCTGAACGATCTCAGCAACATGAAGGCCGCGATGGAAGCGGTGCAAGAAACGCACGCCGTGTGTGAGGGCAGTATTTGTTACACGGGCGACATTCTGGATCCGTCGCGAACGAAGTATTCGCTCAAGTATTACATCAACTTAGGCAAAGAGTTGGAGCGGATGGGCGCGCACTTCATCGCCATCAAGGACATGGCCGGTCTATGCCGTCCCTATGCTGCTGAGGCTCTGGTAAAGGCATTGCGTGAGGAAATTGGGCTGCCCATTCATTTCCACACGCACGATACTTCAGGCATCAACGCGGCCTCCATTTTGCGCGCAAGTGATTCTGGGGTCGATGTCGTGGATTTGGCGCTCGCCTCCATGAGCGGCTCTACTTCCCAGCCGAATCTTAATTCGATTGTCGCCGCGCTCCAGCATACGCCTCGTGACACAAGTCTTAACCTAGACACACTTAACGAGTTTTCGGATTACTGGGAAAAGGTGCGCGAATTCTACACTCCCTTCGATACCGCACCTAAGGCGGGTTCCGCCGAGGTTTATCTCCACGAAATGCCCGGTGGCCAGTTTACCAACCTCAAAGAGCAGGCGGCCTCCATGGGCCTTGGACATCGCTGGCCGGAAATCGCACGGACGTATGCCGAGGTGAACGCGCTCTTTGGCGACATCGTCAAGGTCACTCCCTCCTCGAAAGTGGTCGGCGACATGGCTTTGTTCCTGTTCACACGCGGGATTCGTCCAGCGGATGTTGTAAATCTTCCGTCCGGAACTGCTTATCCTGAATCTGTGCGGGACATGTTGGCCGGCGGCCTTGGTGAACCTCTGGACGGCTGGCCTGTGGAAGTTGTTCGGGCTGTCTTGGGAAGCGATAAGCCCGAGCGCGTTCTGCCTCAGCCCGTGAACCTTGAGGAGACAGCGGCAGTGGTTGCTAAACAGACCGGTAGACCACAGAGCAAGGACGACCTTTACTCGCATCTCATGTATCCGCAGGTGTTTGCGGACTTCGCAAAGTTCCAGCGTGATTACTCCGATGCAAGTGTTTTGCCCACGCCCGCCTTTTTCTACGGCTTGAAGTTGGGAGAAGAGATTTCCGTTCCGATTGAGGAAGGTAAGTTGCTCTTCATTAAGCTCATCAATGTCACTGCTCCAGATTCAGACGGACGTTGTGTTGTTTCTTTTGAGCTAAACGGGATGCCCCGGGAGGCTGTGATTGTGAACAAAGGAGTGGCGCCCAAAACCAAGGCGCGGCCTAAAGCAGACTCAGCCAATCCGTTACAGATCGGAGCTCCCATTCCTGGAATGGTCACTGCGCAGCACGTTACGCTGGGGAGCAAAGTGCGTTCCGGAGAAAAGCTAGTGACGTTGGAAGCGATGAAGATGCAGACAACTCTCTACGCGCATGCGGATGGAGTCGTGGACCAGATCTTGGTAGAAGTCGGTTCTGCCGTGGAAGCGGGCGACTTACTCGTCGCAATTCGAGCGTAAGTCGCTCTTTAGGAGCTAAATGGGCGCGGGAAGCATGGCTTCGCCGCGCCCGTGGAGCTGCTAAATGTACATCTCGTAATCGGTCTCGTGAAACACTTTGCGGCGTACGCGGAAGACGTGCGCAATGCGTTCGTCAGGATGTAGTTCAACGAAGTTGCGCGGGCCTGACCACAGATAGCGTGCGTCTGTGAGGAGATCGTGAACTTGGTACACGTCACTCGCACCAATACCGAGGAGGTCTAGGGGTACGTGCACAAAGCCGCCCTGTGAGCCGTAAGGATCCAATGAGATGACCACTAGCAGCAGGTTGTCTCGCGCTTCAGTAAGCTTGGAAAAGAAGAGCATCTGTTCGTTTTCCACGGGGTGAAAACGCAGATTCCGAAAATCGTGGAGAGCCCGATTTTCTTTTCGGATGCGGTTGAGCTTCGTGATGAATCCTTTGATGTTGCCGGGCGCGTTCCAGTCACGAGCCTTCCACTGGTACTTTTCGCTATCGAGGTACTCCTCCTTATTGGGGAGCGCCGCGTTTTCGCACAGCTCAAATCCTGAGTAGATACCGTACACAGGGGAAAGGAGCGTCGTGAGAGCTGCCCGCATGAGGAACGCCGCCCGCCCGCCTTGTTGGAGCATGATCGGGAGGATGTCTGGCGTGTTGGGCCAGAGGTTTGGCCGGAAGAAGTCGGCCATTTCGGGAGAGGTGAGCGTGTTGAAATACTCGATCAACTCCTGCTTCGAATTACGCCAGGAAAAGTAGGTGTAGCTTTGCGTAAAGCCGGCTTTGGCCAACGCGAGCATCATCTTTGGGCGAGTAAACGCTTCGGATAAAAAGACGGTATCAGGAAATTCGTGCTGCACTTTTCCGATCATAAACTCCCACAACGCCAGAGGTTTGGTGTGTGGATTGTCCACTCGAAAAATGCGCACGCCACGTCGCGCCCAGAATAGGACTACGTTGGTGAGCTCCTCCCAAAGTGCTTTCCAGTCGGGGTTATGGAAGTTGAGGGGATAGACGTCCTGATACTTTTTGGGCGGATTCTCCGCGTACTTGATGGTGCCGTCTGGGCGTTTGAAGAACCAACCAGGGTGTGCATCTACATACGGATGGTCGGGAGAGCAGTTGATTGCAAAATCCAGCGCCAACTCCATGCCCCGGGAGCGGATCTCGCCCACAAGCCAGTCGAAGTCTTCGAGCGTACCCAGCTCAGGCGCGACATCACAGTGGCCGCCGCCGTTCGGACAGCCTTGATGCCGGTTGCCAATCGCGTAGGGAACGCCCGGCTCGCCGGGTTCGCAGGTGACGGCGTTGTTACGCCCCTTGCGTGCCGTCATGCCGATGGGATGGATTGGCGGAAAATAAATGACATTAAAGCCCATCGCCTGAGCGTCTTCGACACGCTCAAGGCAGTCTCGGAAAGTGGAGCCCTTGTCGCACCGGCCTTCTGCGGAGCGCGGGAAGAACTCGTACCACGCGGCGTAGAGGGCCTCCCGGCGATCGACCGTGACGCGTGGGTAGCGGGGAATCCAGTTGGGTGAAGATTCAGCTATGACCAGAGTATTGGTCGCTGGCGGATCAATGTAGAATTCGGTAGCCTCCGCCAGCTCTGGGTAGGTTCCCATGAGCGCTTCCAGTTCAGGAAGATGCGCTAGATTGTTCACTTCTGCGGGGGCGCCCAGACGCATCTCAGCCGCGAGTTTACGCAGACGGCTGGCATCTGTCGAGTGGCCGGCTTGCTCAGCGCGGATTGCGGCGTGTTCAAGAAGGAGGGCACCCTCGAGCGTCTCGGTTTTCAGGTCCGGTTGCGCCGCTTTGAATTTGGCGTGGAACTCGTGTTGCCAAGAGCGGAACCCATCGCTCCAAGCGCAGATGGTGAATTCAAACCGGGCGTTTTCAAAAAAAGCGCATGTGCCGCGCCAACGGTCATTGCCGTTGGGAATGGGCACCATGGGGCAGTGGTGCCAGTGGCTTTCGCCGACTTTGCGCCATTGCAGCCGGGCGCTCACAAGGTCGTGGCCTTCCTTGTAAATGTCGGCTTCAAGATGGAGGGATTCGCCGACAATCCGTTTGAGGGGATAGCGGCCGCCTTCGTCAAGAGGGCTGAGGTTTTCGATGATCACCGTTGCAGGACGCAGCGTCATGCAAGAGATGTTGCCTGTCAGGCGTTGCGCGGCTAGTCCAATCTGCAAAGAGGCGGCATGCGTTTTTGAGGACGCGTGATTTGCGCCTTTTTTCTAGCCAGCCTGAAAATCCCTGCTAATTTCCATCCCTCTTGGTTACCGAAATGCGCGGTTAGCTCAGCGGTAGAGCGCTTGCTTCACACGCAAGAAGTCGCAGGTTCAAACCCTGCACCGCGCACCATTTTTCGCTCAATCCCCCCAACGGGGCGGCTCATTGTTTCGGAGCAAGTTCCGAGCTCTCCTTGCTTCGATTTACCGTTCTTGCGCACCTGCTGGGGTGCGTCTGTTCAATGGCGTGCCTCCCGGTGGTGTCGCTTACGCTCAACCACCGGTAGGCACGCCATTAAACAGGCATCAACAGATCAAGTAGGATTGTTGCCCAGGGAACCACCCGAAAAAATCACTGATTTAGGGTACTAGCTACTGCACGGCCACCACTTGCACGCAGTCGGCCACCACATTCCCATCGGCACCGTCAGTGCGGAGCACGATAGCGTTGGAGGTGCCTGCACCAAACTCGAACACGCCCAGGATGTTCAGTCCTTTTTGCGCCGTCTGCCTCTGGTTGAGCGTGAAGCTCACATTCGCCTGTCCAGGCCGCTCCAACGTACACGGCGCTTTAGACGCCCGGTTCTCGTGAGCCGCCCACACCAAACGCACCTCGTACTTCCCTGCCTTGGGTACCGAAAACTCGAACCGCGCTTCCCGCCCGGCACCCGATGCGTACCGCGCGCCGCCGCCGACACAGGGCGACAGGGTTGTCTTCGTCCATTCACCAGTGAACACCGCCTTCGTGTCGTCTACCAGAATCCCGCTGAGCACCTCCAGCGGACCGCCATCGCCGGGACTCAAGCGATTGGCGAACTGGGGCAAATCTTTGTTCATGTTGCCAACCGGAAGTTTTGCGGGATCGGGCAGGCTAAGATCGAGACGAGCCTCGCCCGTGAGCGAATCGCGGCGCGTGGCACCCGGCTGCTCCGCTAGTGTGACGAGTTCGGGCAGGTGTTTCTCGTACACGCCGCGCGGACTGGTGCCATGCAGCACCGCGAGGTAGGCAGCCTTGCCGACCACTTCGCCCATCATGCCGCAGGTGCGCATCACGCGAACCGTCCCAAGCGCTTGGTGCGTCACACTGATGTTCCGCCCAGCCATGAATAGGTTGGGGATGTTCTTTGAGTAAAAGCACCGATACGGCACCGGATAACCGTTCTTACGGTCGACGTGACTGCCGAACTCAGCGCGGGAAATGAACGGGTTGTCCTCGAACTTCTTTGCGTACTGTTCGCGGGGATAATGGAGATCAATGTCCCAAGTCGTTGGAACAAAGCCATCCGCAAACTCCCGCTTTGCGATGATGTCGTCCTGCGTCAGCACCACATCACCTTGCAACAGACGACTTTCCCTTGACCCGCCCACATGCGACACCCATTTGAGGGCAGCGCCCACGTTTTCGTCCTTCTTGGCGCCGTTTTTCAACTCTGAGAACGCGCCAAATACGGCGCGCAAATTCCAGTCACGAATCAGCTCCAAATCATTGAGCGGATGTTTTGAGAAGCCGGACTCCCAGAACCATTCGCCCTTGAAGAAGGGTTTGCCATCTACGAGCGACCTGCTTTTGGGGGTATTCGGAAAATCACCGGCGACAAGCGGAAGCGCCCAAGGGGTTTGTGGCCATGCCTGAGGCGTTTCTTCTTGCTGAAAATACCACATGTTGGACATCCCCAT
>CAIWVL010000041.1 GCA_903916085.1 uncultured Spartobacteria bacterium | reverse complement strand
TCCAACCCTGTCTGCCTCGCTGTCCAGACTCTCAATCATTCAGATGGACGGGATCTAGATCCAGCGTCTAGCCGATCACATGGTCCAAATAAGCTGCCGCCCGATTCCTTAAGCTAGGGCTCCGTCCGCGCTGCGCTTACATCCAAGGCTTGCTTCATCGAGTGCAAAAAAGAATGACACCCGCAGCTGGGGAGGTTACCGTGCATGAAATTTCAATGGTAAATTTTCCGTGCTTGTAGACTCCTCACTCTCAGCGGCCCCCTTGCGAAGTGCCGCTGCCCACTTAGCGGAAGGGCTCCAGGCCGGTAGTGTCTATCGGCGGGAGGATCTGGCTCGCGTGAGCAGAGCAGTCGATCGCCACCTGCGTGAGTTAGTATCCGCAGGAAAGCTTCAGAAACTGGCACCAGGACTCTACCACGCCCCTATACAATCCGATTTTGGACCTTTACCTCCCACCGACGAGGCGGTCATTGAGAGTTTCCTTCGAGACAAGCACTTTCTGGTGTTCTCCCCCTCTATGTATAACACCGTGGGGCTAGGTACCACCCAGCTTTACAACAGGACTCTGGTCTACAATCACAAACGCCACGGTATTTTCCGACTGGGCAACCGGCGCTTTGATTTCCGCGTGAAACCGCGCTTCCCCAAAAAACTGACCCCTGAGTTTCTTTACGTCGACCTGCTGAACAATCTTGGTGATTTAGCCGAGGATCGAGACGCTGTAATCGCTGAGGCCCGCATTAAGCTGCCATCTTTTCATCCAGCACGACTTGAGTTGGCTGTAGGCAACTACGGAAATGTGGCAACTCGTAAACGCATTAGGGAGTGGAAAGATGGTTGAGTTTTTACACCAGCGGCCTGATTTTGTCCAATTATTAGCCGTTGTAGCCAACGGCCTCGGCATGGATCCGGTACTAGTTGAAAAAGATTACTGGATCATGCACAGCCTGTGGGGACTAAAGGCGTAGGGGTTTAATTTTGAGTTAAAGGGCGGCACTTCCCTATCCAAAGGGTTCGGTATCATACAGAGATTCTCTGAAGACATTGACATACGCATTGAGCCACCGGCTGGCATGGATGTCAAAACGGGACGAAATCAGGATAAAACTACCCACATTGCCTCACGTCGCGACTATTACGACGGCATCGCTCAGCGTATCAGCATTCCGGGAATAGAAAGCGTGAAGCGAGACACCTTGTTCGATGATGATAAGATGCGCAGCGCTGGCATTCGTCTGTCCTATACGCCGCACATAGTCAACCTAGCGGGAGTCAAAGACGGCATCTTGTTGGAGTTGGGTTTCGACGATACCGCCCCTAACCGCCCTGTTAGCATCTCCTCTTGGGCTTTGGATTTCGCGATGGAGAGAGATGTTCAAACTTTTGACAATCGCGCTGTCGATGTTCCCTGCTACGCCCCCACGCATACCTTTGTTGAAAAGCTTCAAACTATCTCGACCAAGTACCGTCGCCTGGGTGAGGCGCAGGCGTTTCCTGGCAATTTTCTGCGACATTACTACGACGTATATTGCCTGCTCGACGTGCAGGAAGTGCTTGACTTCATGCACCAAACAGCATACGAAGAGCGCAAAGTACAACGATTCCGGACCGGCGATGAACTGGTGATCTCCAAAAATCCAGGGCAGTGTAAATTTTTGTCTGTAAAAGCTGCGCAACTAGATTCTGCCGCTCAGGCAGAATGATGGAGCGTAGCGGAATCGTCTGCCTGAGCGGCGGAGCCTTCCCTACCAAGGGTTGCAGTGTCCGCC
>CAIWVL010000040.1 GCA_903916085.1 uncultured Spartobacteria bacterium | reverse complement strand
TCGAGGGCAAGTTTTTTGCGCTGAGGACTGTAGTAAAACTGGAGGTGCGCGTTCTTGAAGTAGCCGTCTACCAGGAGACCGCGTTGGGTGTGACGGACAATCTCGCCCAAGCGCGTAGTGCGAGGAGATTGGAGGCGAAGCAGGAGGCAGGCGGCCTCGAGGAGTGAGGTTTTTCCGCGAGCGTTGGGGCCGACGATGAGGTTGATTCCCGGGTGGAACTGGGTTTCGAACGCTTCAAAGCACCGGAACTGAGCGACTTTGAGCTGCGTGAGCATCGGCAGCGGGCGGGATCAGTAGAGGTTTTCGGCCGAGGAGTTCGCGCCCCGAGCACCGTCCTGCGTCGGTGGAACTACGGGTGCGGCGCTCTTTTTGAACAGTCGTTTTTTGATGAAATAGATCACGATGGCGACGAAGATCGCTCCGAGAATCCAGTGTTTAGCTTCCAACAGCCAATCATCAAAGTCCTCAATGCGATTGGAAAGCGCATAGCCGATGCTGGCTAAGATGGCCGCCCAAGGCAGGAGTCCGGCGCTGATGGCCGTGTAAAAGCGAGGGTAGGAGATGTGCTGTAGGCCCCAAAAAATGATGGTGGGATAACGTGTGCCGTACAAGGGGCGACAGATCGAGAGTTGCCAGGCTCCTGTTTTGCTCGCGAACCGCTCGATAGAGGGCGAGAACTCTTGGTAGACCCCGCGAGCGCGCACCCATTCTGCCCGGTGGCGTGCAAGCCAGAACACGGCTGTGTCGTGAAGCATTGCGCCGATGATGGCGGCGGGAAAGCAGGAGAGAAGGTTGACGTAGCCTGCGTGAGCCAAGGCACCTATGACCAAGAAGACGAGATCCGTCTCCACGATGGCCCAGAGGAGCACAACAGGGGCGCCGTAGGTTTTTAGAAACTCGAGTAATTTCGTGAATTGGTCCATTGCAGGGAAGCCGGGGTGTGACCTTGCCGCAGGTACTGTGGGTTAGCCATGAAAAGCTGACGGCGCTCAAGCGAAAAGTGGCGCGATGGGAGGCGATGGGAGGCGATGCTCTATGCTCGTGCTGCTTCTTGCTCTTCCCTTGAGTCCCATTGCCTCCCCTTGATTCCTGTTTTTCCCTAATGTTTTCCCCAGCTACTGGTCGTGCTTACAGCAGCTTCTCCTCCCAAAATATGTCCTCTCGCGCACCCCTCTTTTGTGCCGGCCTGTTTACTGTCTTGTCTCTGGTTTTTTTGCCTGAAAGCAATGCCTTTGTCGCTGCCAAGGCACCTACCGGGCCCGTGAGCTATTACCAAGACATCCGGCCCATCCTTCAGGCAAATTGCCAGGGTTGCCATCAGCCAGCCAAACCCAAGGGCGGCTACGTGATGACCGATTTTCAAAAATTAGTCGCCGGCGGTGAAAAAGACGGCGTCGCGATCATCCCTGGGAACGGCGAAAAGGGCGCGCTCCTCGAACAAATCACGCCCCACAACGGCTCGGCTGAGATGCCCAAAAACCGGCCGCCTCTCCCCGAGCACGAACTCGCCCTCATCCGCCGCTGGATCACCGAAGGTGCCCGAGATGATACACCGGCCGACGCCAAAAAACATTTCGACAATGAACATCCTCCCCAGTACGCGCACCCTCCGGTCGTCAGCTCCATCGACTATTCCCCGGACGGCACCCTCCTGGCCGTCACTGGATTTCATGAAATCCTGCTGCAATCCGCCGATGGCCAAGGGCTCAAGGCTCGCCTTATCGGACTTTCGGAACGGATTCAATCCGTGCGGTTTTCTCCCGATGGCAAATGGTTAGCTGCCGTTGGTGGAGATCCTGCGCGGTTGGGGGAGGTTCAAATTTGGGAAGTCGCGACAGGGAAACTCAAAGTCTCGGCACCGGTGGGCTGGGACACCCTGTACGGTTTGAGTTGGTCGCCCGACAGCACGCTCGTGGCCTTTGGTTGTGCCGATAACACCGTTCGCGCTTTGGAAGCCACCACGGGCAAGCAGGTCTTTCAGATGGGCTCCCACAATGATTGGGTGCTGGATACTGCCTTTTCCGAGAAGGGAGATCACATCGTTTCCGTCGGCCGCGACATGACTGCGAAGCTCAGTGAGCTCGCTGGCGAACGGTTTGTGGACAACATCACCTCCATTACCCCAGGGGCGCTTCGGGGCGGGTTGAACGCTGTGGATCGCCATCCCGGCTCCGAGTCGATCGTGGTCGGCGGTGCAGATGGCGTACCACAAATGTTCCGCATTTTCCGAACAACCGCCCGTAAGATTGGGGATAATGCCAACTTACTGAGGAAATTCCCTGAAATGCAGGGGCGCGTTTATGCCGCCCGTTTTTCCAAAAACGGCGACCGTTTTGTTGCCGGTAGCGCCCTAGATGGACATGGCGAGGTGGCTGTGTTCGCGGTTGAAGGCGGTCTCGATGCTCCCAAGGACATTCAGGCGCTTCGCTCCAAGCCCGTCGGTCAGCAGTCGGAACAAGAAAAACAAAAGCTCAAAGACTACGAGTCCAAGGTCGGTGCGCGGGTCTTTTCGACCAAAGTAGACGCTTCAGCAATTTATACGGTGGCGTTTCGTCCTGATGGACAGGCTGTTGCGACAGCTGGAAGTGACGGCAAGGTGCGCGTATTTGGAGCTAACGATGGTAAGGTCTTGGCCGAGTTTGATGCCGCGCCTTCAAACGCCTCAACCATCGCCGCCTCCACCGCAAAGTTTAATCCTCCCCGACCTCTTGTGCAGGCCGAGTCCGGTTCAGAAGTTCTCCCTGAGGGCACGCCCCTCGTGGACATCGAAGTCCAGCCTGCCAAGATCGAAATCCGGCGGCCCAATGATTACGTGCAGCTCTTGGTGTCCGCGAAGTACGCCGGTGGCACCTCTGCCGACATCACCCGTTCTGCGAAGC
Organism: uncultured Spartobacteria bacterium; assembly: GCA_903916085.1. GTDB lineage: Bacteria > Verrucomicrobiota > Verrucomicrobiia > Chthoniobacterales > Chthoniobacteraceae > Chth-196. The sequence continues at coordinate 5,370 of CAIWVL010000040.1, read as the reverse complement.
TCGAGGTGGCGGCCCCGCTAGCTGAACTCACGGCTCGCGGTCAGTTGCATCCGCGCGCCGATGGGACGACCGAGCTACGCGTGAGTTTTGGTGGCAAGACCGTGACTGTTCCCGTGGTCATCAGCGGGGCAGGGGGACGTTTGGAGTCGGACTTCATTCGGGACGTGAATCCCGTCATGACGAAGCTCGGGTGTAATCAGGGAACTTGTCATGGCGCCAAGGACGGCAAGGCGGGCTTCAAGCTTTCTCTCCGAGGGTATGATCCCGAGTACGACTTGCGTTCGCTTACCGATGACATGGCCTCGCGCCGCGTCACAGTGGCCTCGCCCGACGACAGTCTCATGTTGCTCAAAACGGTGGCCGAGGTACCGCATGAAGGCGGTCGCCGTGCCCATCGTGAGGACAAATACTACCAAATCCTCAGGGAATGGATCGCAGGCGGTGCCCAACTTAACCTCGCTGCCGCCCGGGTTTCAGGGATTGAATTGTCGCCCAAAAACCCTGTGCTCCAGCGTATTGGAAGCCGTCAGCAGGTGCGCGTTCTAGCCCACTTTACGGACGGTTCTTCCCGCGATGTGACCAACGAAGCCTTCGTGGAAAGTGGTAATACTGACGTCGCGAGCGTGGATTCCACCGGACTGGTGACGACCTTGCGCCGTGGCGAGGCCCCCATGTTGGCCCGGTACGAAGGCAACTATTCCGCCACCACAGTCACCGTCATGGGGGATCGCTCCGGATTTGAGTGGAAAGAGCCGGTTTCGTGGACGCCCGTGGATTCCTTGGTCGCCGCCAAGTGGAAGCGGATGCAGATCGAACCTTCCGGCCTGTGTACAGACGGCGAATTCCTGCGCCGCGTGACCCTTGATCTCACCGGCCTCCCTCCCACGTCTGAGGCGCTACAGGCTTTCCTAGCCGACACCCGGGATTCCCGCATCAAACGCGACGAAGTGGTGGATGCCCTCATTGGGAGCGTCGATTTCATCGAACACTGGACCAACAAATGGAGTGATCTGCTTCAGGTAAACGCCAAGTTCCTTGGTAAGGAAGGTGCTGAGGGATTCCGCGCCTGGATCCGAACCCAGGTGGAGAAGAACACGCCCTACGATCAGTTCGTACGCGAAATCCTGACGGCTTCCGGGTCTAATAAGGAAAATCCCGCCGCCAGTTACTGGAAAATCCTCAGGCAACCTGCCGATGCGATGGAAAATACCACCCATCTGTTCCTCGCCACGCGCTTCAATTGTAACAAGTGCCACGACCATCCCTTTGAGCGCTGGACTCAGGATCAGTACTACCAAACGGGTGCGTATTTCGCCCAGGTCAGTCTAGTGGAAGATCCCGCAAGCAAAGGCCAGCGTCTAGGCGGTACAGCCGTAGAAGGCGCCAAGCCATTGTACGAAATTGTGAAGGAAAATCCCTCGGGCGAGATCAAACATGATCGCACCGGGAAGGTCACCGAACCCCAGTTCCCATTCCCTGCGACGGTTGAAAAGGTCGAAAAGTCCTCCCGCCGCGACCAGTTAGCGCGTTGGATGACCGCCTCCGACAACCGGTATTTCGCTTCCAGTTACGTTAACCGGATCTGGGGCTATTTACTTGGACGCGGAATTATTGAGCCGTTGGATGACATTCGTGCCGGTAATCCGCCTACGAATCCCGAGCTTTTGGACCATCTCACCCGCGAATTTGTGCAGGCAGGATTCGACACGCGCTCCGTGTTTCGCGCGATCTGCAAATCCCGCACTTACCAGCTTTCCATTGCCACAAATCAATGGAATGCAGATGATTCAGTGAACTATTCGCACGCTCTGGCTCGGCGTTTGTCTGCCGAGACGCTGTTTGATTCAGTGTTCGCGGTGACCGGTTCGACGCCGAACTTGCCCGGTGTGGCGGTTGGAAAACGCGCTGCTCTGATGGTGGATTCCAGTAGCGAAGGAGCAGGTGGGTTCCTAGCGACGCTGGGAAAACCTCCGCGTGAAAGCGCCTGCGAATGCGAGCGCAGCAGCGACTTGAAGCTCGGCTCGGTAATGGCCCTTTTGAGCGGGAGCACCGTTTCGAACGCCATTCAGGATCCCAAAAACGAACTCGCCAAACTTGTCTCTCGCGAGTCGGACGATAGCCGCCTGGCAAACGCACTTTTCTTGCGTGTGCTTTCGAGGGAAGCAACCGAGAGGGAAATCGAGGCCACCCGTAAGCTAATGTCCATCGTGGAGACGGATAATACTCAAGTTCTGAGCGCGTGGCAGGCTAAGGAAAAAGAGCAGGCCCCCATCATTGCCCAGAAAGAGAAGGACCGTCTGGTGTCCATGGCCACTGCCAAGGCGTCCTTGGACAACTACGAGGCTGCTACCAAATTCTACCGCGATGAACGCGAGGCGCTCCGCAAGGAACGCGAAGCCCGCGCCACGCGCGCTTTGAAGGCGTGGGACGACGAACTGGGGCAGCGCATCGAAGGTTGGATCGCGACTCGGCAGCCAGCGCTCGCCCCCGTTGCGTGGACAACTCTTTTCGCCGATACCGCCACGGCGGGCGGCCAGCTCAAGCTCGCCATCGAAAAGGACGGCACCATCACTTCCTCTGGACCAAACACCCGGACGGATTATACGCTAAATTTCACCGCTGATCTCAAGGGTGTGACCGGTATCGTTCTCGAAGCTTTGCCAGATCCGACGTTGCCGCAATTTGGGCCGGGCAGAAACAAAGACGGGAATTTCGTTCTGAATGAAGTGACTTTTGCGCACGCTCTTCCTGCCAAGCCTGCGGAGCTTAAGACGGAGAAATTCTCCGCTGCGTGGTCATCTTTCGCCCAGGACAAGTATCCCGTGGCAGCCGCGATCGACGGTACCGAGGACGATGCTCAAAACGGCTGGGCGATTGCCGGCGGCACGGCTCGTCGGCAGGTGGCGGTTTTCCAGCTTGCTGAACCCATTAAAGAAGAGGGGCCGCGTAAAATGACGCTCAAGCTCATTCACAAATCGAGTGACACCCAGCAACTTGGCCGCTTCCGCATCTACGTGACGACAGCCGCCAGCCCGTTGCAGGAAGGCCTGCCGACCCGCGTCCTCGTTGCCGCTGCTAAACCAGCTGCGCAGCGTGATGCTACGGATAAGGCCGCCCTGGAGGCCCAAGTGCGTTTCTCTGAGCCTGAGTACTGGCGCCTAAAGAAGGAAGTTGCTGAGGCTAAGGTTGCCACAGCGCCGGATCCGGTGCACACCGCCCTTCAAACCGCTCTCGCTAAGGCCACAGAACCGATCCAGTTAGACCCATTGCTTGTCCAGTTGCGCATCGATGCCGAGGCCAGCAAAAAACAGGTCGCCAATAAGCGGCTAACGGTTGTGCAGGATCTGACTTGGGCCCTTATCAATAACCCAGCCTTCCTCTTCAACCGATAGATAACGCGTTGAGTCATTCCGAATGCCTCCAGTGCTGAAGATAGACTATTGTTCTATCGCTTAAACTTAATTCTCTCCCCCTAAAGTACTATGATCCATCTCCCCGGCGGTAACTGTAGCGACCTTTGCAATGCAGAGTTGAAAATGAACAGGCGCGATTTATTGCGCTTGGGCGGCAGTGGCATTCTTGGAATGTCGCTAGGGACAATCCTGAATCTCCAGGCGCGTGCGGCTGAGGCCGGGGGTAAGGGCGGACCCGGGTGGGGGAAGGCCAAGAGCGTAGTGCTCATCTACTTGCAGGGCGGTCCCAGTCACATCGACTTGTGGGATCCCAAGGAAAACGTACCGGACAACATCCGGTCCGTCTTCGGTTCCATTCCGACGAAGATCCCGGGGATTCATTACACGGAGATGCTACCGAGGCTGGCCAAGTTGAACGATAAGTTCACCCAGATCCGCTCGATGAGTTACACTCCCAACGGGTTGTTTAACCATACGGCAGCTATCTACCAGATCATGACCGGGTACACGACCGACAAGGTCAGCCCCTCGGGCCAATTAGAGCCACCAGATCCCAAAGATTACCCGAACTTCGGCTCCAACATCGTTCGCCTTAAGCCGTCGACTGAGCCGATGTTGCCTTTTGTAATGCTGCCGCGACCGCTTCAGGAAAGTAACGTCGTGGGTAAGGGCGGTACAGCTGGGTTTCTTGGGAAAGCGTTTGACCCCTATACGTTGTATCCGCCAGGAGATGACCTCGACATGGGCAAAATGGAGCGTCTCACCGTAGATGACCTGAAGCTTCCCCCCGAAGTTTTCGCACTCCGTCTCCAGCGCCGCGCAGATCTACGCTCGGTGATCGAGGCGGCCATGCCCGATGTGGAAAAAGCCGTCGAGCGTTACAACTTGGACGACTACTACCAGCGCGCGCTTAACTTGATCGTGTCGGGGCGGGCGCGCAAGGCGTTCGATTTGTCGCTTGAATCAGAAAAGGTGCGGGATAATTACGGCCGCAACACTTTTGGGCAGAGCTGTTTGCTTGCGCGTCGCCTCGTCGAGGCGGGCACACGGGTGGTGGAGGTCATTTGGCCTAAAGTTGCAAACTCTGATAACGACTCGTGGGACCAGCATGTCGGCTTGAGTGACCGTATGAAAAATAAATCCGCCCCGATGCTGGATCAGGGGCTTTCCGCGTTCATTGAGGACATGGATTCTCGTGGTCTTCTGGAGGAAACGCTGGTTGTGGCCATCGGAGAGTTCGGTCGTTCACCGATTAAGGGTGTTAGTACCTCGGGCAATACCAATAGTGCGGATGGTCGCGATCATTGGCCTTACTGCTACTCAGCAATCATCGCAGGCGCAGGCATCAAGCGCGGGTATGTGCACGGGCAAAGCGACAAGACGGGCAGCAGCCCCTTAGAAGATCCCGTTCACCCGACGGAGCTTCTGGCTACGATGTACCATGCTTGTGGGATTGATGCCGAAACAATCGTGCATAACCATCTCAACCAGCCCCGCGAACTGGTGAAGGCGAAGCCAGTCTCCAAGCTGTTCGCGTAAGCAAACAGCCTTAAGAGCGCCTAAATTAACTCAAAAAAGAAGGGTCACGCGGAGGCGCAGAGAGCGCGGAGAAATTACGGAATAACCTTCGAAATAAGTTTTTATAAAAGCTCCGCGTTCTCCGCATCTCAGCGTGATGTTGCCTTTTTTTAGGCGCTCTAAAAGTTTAGAACACATGCTTCACTCGTTACCGCCCACCTGGACGCAACGTGACTTCGCCGGCGGCGAACGTTTGGAGCGTGCCGTCTGCGAGGCGCAGGCGCAGGCAGCCTTCAGCGTCCAGTTCCTCGGCAATCCCCTCCACGGGGTGGTCTCCAGCATAAAGCACGAGGTGTTTACCTAGGACATTGCTGCGCTTTTTCACGCAGGCAAGGACCTCGGCAAATCCGGAGTCGATTCCACCGAGCAGATCTCCCAG
>CAIWVL010000039.1 GCA_903916085.1 uncultured Spartobacteria bacterium | reverse complement strand
GATGGCGATGGGTTTCATGGAGTTATGGCGTTGCCCTACCACATTTACGTTGTTTCTTCCAAAATTCCTCAAAATTCCTACACGGAACGCGTCCAGTTTGGCACGGCGTTCGTGTTCCTCTCTCTCGTATTATTGATCGCGCTTTCTTCAGTGATTTTGCGGAATCGGATGCGCGCCCGTTACCGCTGGTAATTATGAATTCCACTCTTGTTCAATCTTCATCTAGTCCTGTGAACTCAGTAACTTCAGCGCCCTCGGCGCCCGCAAACACTATGTCTTCAGCCGCACCGATGATTGAGGTCGATCATGTGGATTTTTACTACGGCAAATCTCAAGCTCTGCATAGTGTAAATCTACAGATTGCAGCCAAACAGGTGACCGCTTTTATTGGGCCATCGGGCTGTGGTAAATCAACGCTTTTGCGTTGCTTTAATCGAATGAATGATCTGATTGATGGCACGCGGATTGGCAGCGGCGAAATCCGGATTCAGGGGGTCAATATTTATGATCCTTCGGTGGATGTGATTTCGTTAAGGCGCCAAGTCGGGATGGTGTTTCAGAAGTCGAATCCGTTTCCTAAAAGCATTTACCAGAACATTTCTTACGGACTGGAATTGCAAGGTGTTCGGGATCGAGCACGACTGGATGCTGTGGTTGAGAAAAGTCTCCGGGGAGCGGCTCTCTGGGACGAGGTGAAGGACCGTTTGCACAGTAGTGCCCTCGGGTTGTCGGGCGGTCAGCAGCAGCGCTTGTGCATTGCACGCGCGATTGCGGTGGAACCAGCCGTGATTTTAATGGACGAACCATGTTCGGCACTAGACCCGATTGCGACGAGCAAAGTGGAAGAGTTGATTCAAGAGTTGAAAAAAGACTTCACCATCGTAATCGTCACGCACAGCATGCAGCAGGCGGGTCGGTGTTCGGATCAGACTGCATTTTTTTATCTCGGTCGCTTGATTGAGATGGATGCCACTCAGAAAATCTTTACGAAGCCCAAGCAACAGCAGACCGAAGATTACATCACAGGCCGTTTTGGTTGAGATCGATTTTGGCATATCCTCGGCTTATCGTTAGCGCGGCACTTCAAATTTAAAATATGAGCGTTTATTGGGAACAGAATTTAGTCGAAATCCGGGAGCAGCTCTTGATGATGAGCGGCTTGACCGAGCGTAATCTCGGCCAGAGCACGCGTGCCCTGATCGAACGAGACGAGCATCTTGCGGACTTGGTCGAAACTCAGGACGAGGAAATCGATGAGTTGGAGAAGAGCATTGATGAACGTGTGATTACGTACATCTCCACGCATGGCCCCATGGCGCGGGATTGCCGGTTTTTGATCACGGCCTCCAAAGTGGCCAGCGAACTAGAGCGCATCGCGGATCAGGCGACCACGATCGCGCGTCGCTCCCGTGACCTCACCCGAGGCCCCGCCTTGAAGTCGCTTGCGAACATTCCGCTCATGGCGAGTGAAGTTCAGGCGATGTTGCGTCAGAGCCTGCGTGCGTTTGTCGAGCGCGACACGGACCTCGCGCTCGAAGTCATCGGCCGGGACAAGATCGTAGACGCCGAGTACAAGGACGCTGCCCACGACGTGGAATTGGCCATCGTAGCGGACCCAAGCACGACAGCGCGTGAATTACACATCTTGACAATCGCCAAGGCTTTAGAGCGCGCCGTCGACCACGCCACGAACATCGCTGAAGAGGTGTTTTACTTGTACAAAGGCGAGGATATTCGGCACTCGAAGTTGGGCGTATAAGGGGCGGGATCGGGAGGGGTAGACTAAGGCCGGTGGCTCAAATCTCTCTTCCCCGACCTTGGGCTCCTGAGGATGGGCGCGAATGGGAAAGATACGCGGTTTTCATTGAGTCCCGTGCCCTCCCCTTTGGTCCCCTCCTCACACTCTGCCGGGGCTACCCGTTGATGTTCAGTTCTTTAGTGATCCCGAAAATCTCCATGCGTTTGCGCAGGGTAGCCCTCGTGATGCCTAGGAGTTTTGCGGCTCTAACTTGATTACCGCCGGTAGCCCGTACCGAGTGCAGAGTGAACTCACGCTCTAGCCAAGGCAGAAGTTGCATGGTTGGGTCGGCCTCCGCCGCTTTGAAGAGGGCTTCAATCGCCATTTCGCGGGTTACGACATTGGCGAGACTTGGGTTTGAGACCGCCTCGTCCTTCGAGATGGCTCCAAGTCCCAGAGGGATGTCCTTGGGCAACAGCACGTCAGAGGTCGCAAACACGCAGGCGCGTTGGATGGTGTTTTCCAGTTCCCGAACATTCCCCGGCCAGGTGTGGCCTTCCAGTACTTTAATGGCGTCCTCGGAAATCTTGAGCCTTGGTAGACGCTGTCTAGCCGCCACCTTTTGCAGAAAATACTCCGCTAACAACCTCACGTCTTCGAGGCGCTGGCGTAGCGGCGGGAGCTGTATGCGCACGACGTTGAGTCGGTAGAAGAGATCTTCGCGGAACTTCTTTTCGGCCACCTCCTGCTCGAGGTTCTTGTTGGTCGCTGCGATAATGCGGACGTCCCCTTTGAGCGTTGTGGAACCGCCGACCCTGCTGAACTCGCCGTCCTGCAAAACACGGAGGATTTTGCTCTGCAATTGCAGGGGCATGTCGCCGATTTCGTCCAAAAAGAGGGTCCCACCGTTGCTCTGTTCGAAGCGACCGGCACGCTGTGTGACAGCGCCCGTGAATGCTCCCTTTTCATGGCCGAACAGTTCACTCTCGAGGAGTTGCTCTGGGATGGCCGCGCAGTTGATGGCCACAAAGCTTTTCATGTTGCGCTGTGAGTAGGTGTGGACAGCGCGTGCGACCAGTTCCTTGCCGGAACCGCTCTCACCAGTGATCATGACGGGTGCATCGGACATCGAAACGCGCCCGACCATTTTGAAGACCTGAGCCATGGCCTCGGACTTTCCGACAAGCGAATCCTGATGCTCCTCGACGGTAAGCTGGGGTTTTGCTGAGGTCGCAGCCCGCATTTCGGCCTGGGCCTTGAGCGCGACGTCGATGACGGCCTTCAACGTAAACGGCAAGGTTTCTTTGCGAACGAAATCAAAGGCACCCAAGCGCATGGACTCGATCACGGCCTGGGTTGTGCCGAAGGCGCTGGTGAGGACCACAATGGCGTTGGGGGCGCGCTGCCGGATCCGTGCGAGCAGTTCCATCCCGCCAAAGGGCGAAAGGTGCGTCTCGGCCATGAGGACGTCTGGCTTTTCGCGCAGAAACAACCGGTACGCCTCCTCGGAATCAGAGGTGGTGGTGACCTTGGTGGTTGCCGAGGAGAGCTGATGACTGGTCCAGGCGAGGAAGTCGGGATCAGGGTCTGCTACAAGGATAGTCTGAATACGGGCCATGGTTAAATTCCGCCAAAGCGGCGCTTGCGCCGGTGGAAGTCACGGATCGCTTCCACGAGGTCTTCTTTGCCGAAATCCGGCCAACACTTGGGTGTCACGTACAGTTCGGTGTAACTGAGCTGCCACAACAAAAAGTTAGACAACCGCATTTCGCCTGAGGTGCGGATGAGCAGATCAGGGTCTGGCCAATCCCGCGTGTAAAGGTTACGCTGGAGATCTTCCTGCGTGAAATCCTCGGGGCGCAACGTGCCTTGGGCCACTTCTTTGCACACGGAGCGTACAGCATCTTCGAGCTCGGCGCGGCCGCTGTAATTGATAGCCAGAACGAGGCTCATTCCCGTGTTGGTCGCCGTGTGTGCAATGGTCGACTCCAAGGCGCTGAGCGCTGAGGGAGGTAATTCGTGGAGACGCCCGATGGCTCGTAAACGGATGTTGTTGGCGAGCAGGGTGGGGAGTTCTGAGGCGAGGAACAGTTCCAGGAGTCCAAACAGGGCGCTCACTTCTTCTGCAGGACGTTTCCAATTTTCGGTGGAAAACGCATACACTGTAAGGCATTGCACACCGAGAGCGCAGCAGGTCTCAGTGACTGCACGCAGGGCCTGTGCTCCATTTTCGTGGCCTGTCACTCGTGGCAGGCCACGCTGAGCCGCCCAACGTCCATTGCCATCCATGATGATGGCAATGTGTCTTGGCGGCGGCAGGTTAATTCCTAAATCCGGGGGTGGATTAAGAAGTTGAGGGCTCTCTGGGGTCATGCGGCGCCCAAGAACCCTACCACGCAGTCCAACTTTTGCATTCCAACTTTACAGAAGAATCGTCTGCTCGCGATTCGGTCCTACGCTCGCAATTTTGAGGCGCGCTCCGGACCACTCGGCGATCTTTGTGAGGTAGTCTCGGGCGTTCACCGGTAAATCTTCCCAGCGCCGAATGGCGTCTGTAGGCGTCTGCCAACCAGGGAGTTCCGTGTAGACGGGCTGGCACGCGGCCAACTGAGCGTAGTCCATGGGGGGCGTTTCCAAAAGCTGCCCTTCAAGGCGGTAGTGCGTGCAAACTTTGATGGAGGCGAGTCCGTCTAACCCGTCGAGATTGGTCACTGCGAGGTCGTCGATCCCGTTGATCATGCCGGCGTAGCGTACGGCCACAGCGTCAAACCAACCGCAACGCCGGGCACGCCCTGTGGTGGACCCGTATTCGCGGCCCATGCCGTGGAGCATGTCGCTGAGGGGTTCGTCTTCCGTGGGGAAGGGGCCTTCGCCGACGCGCGTTGTGTACGCCTTGATTACCCCGAGCACGCTGTCGATCCGGTGCGGGGGCACACCTGACCCCGTGCACGCGCCGCCTGCCGTCGTGTTCGAAGATGTCACGTACGGATAAGTGCCGTGGTCAATGTCCAGGAAAGTGCCCTGCGCGCCTTCAAACAAAATCTCTTTCTTGGCCGTCACCGCCTTGTGCAGGAACACCACCGTATTCGCCACAAAAGGCCGGAGCGCCTCAGCCGCCGCCTGCAACTCGGCCAACATTGCGGCACTATCCAAGGCTGGGAGTCCGTAGCCCGCGAGTACCGCATTGTTCTCGGCGACCCGGAGTGCCAATTTTTCCGCGAAGACCTTGGGGTTCATCAGGTCGGCCATCCGCAGTCCTGTGCGGGCGATTTTATCGCCATAAGCCGGACCGATCCCGCGCTTTGTGGTGCCTATTTTGCCAGAGCCTTTAGCGAGTTCGCGGGCTTCATCCAACTGCCGATGATACGGCAAAACCAAATGGGCTGCGTCGCTGATCATCAAATTCTCGGCGCTTACGGAGACGCCCTTGGCGCGCAGCCCTTCGATTTCACCCGCCACTGCGACTGGATCCAGGACGACGCCATTGCCGATCACGCAAAGCGTTCCAGGGCGGAGGATTCCGGATGGAATGAGGTGCAGAACGTACTTGGTGCCCCCGACGATGACCGTGTGGCCGGCGTTGTTGCCGCCCTGCGAACGAACGACGATCTGGGCGTGGTCGGTCAGGAAATCGATGATCTTTCCTTTGCCTTCATCGCCCCATTGGGCGCCTACAAGAATGGTGTTAGCCATGACAGAAATGGGTGGGGTGGTGCGGAGTTGGGGACTGCTGGGGGGCAAAGAAATGCCGTGACTCGGCACGCACTGGGCGGGCAATGACACGGCAAAGCGCGAGAGAGTAGAGGGCGAGGGGAGCCGAGTGCAAAGCAAAACACGCTCCCCTGATTTTGGTGGCCCTGGAGGCGGTGGTGGCCTTTGATTCAGGGACGGCGGCGGCGACCGGCCTCGGGAAGAGGTGGGGCCCAAAAAAACCGCTTTTCCCGTTGCGCTTCTAGAGGGGCAACCCACAATCCTGACCCGTTTTCTTCTTTTTTGAAATGAGCACTCCAAAAGTCCTTGTAGCAGACCCGATTTCCGAGCGTGGTGTGGCAGAATTGTCGGAAGGCAAACTGCTTCAGGTTGATGTGATGACCGGCCTCAGTGAAGAGGCGTTGCTTAAAATCATTGGCGACTATCAAGGCCTCGTGGTGCGGAGCCAGACCAAGGTGAATGCGCGCGTCCTGGAAGCCGCTACTCAGCTCAAGGTGGTCGGTCGCGCTGGCGTCGGTGTGGACAACGTGGACGTCGATGCCGCCACCAAACGCGGGGTGATCGTGATGAACACGCCCGGCGGAAACACCATTTCCACCGCCGAACACGCCTTCTCCTTAATGATGGCGATTTCCCGCAACATCGCCCAGGCGGACGCCTCGGTGAAGTCCGGTAAATGGGATCGCAAGAGCTTCGAGGGCGTCGAGTTGAATGGTAAATCGCTGGCGATTCTCGGCATGGGCCGTATTGGCACCGAAGTGGCTTCCCGCGCGAACGCATTCGGGATGCGTGTGTTAGCATACGACCCGTACCTGTCTGCGGCACGGGCGAAGTCTCTGCACGTCGAACTGGTCGAGCGCCTTGATGAAATTATCCCGCAGGCCGACTTCATCACGATGCACATGCCCCTCACGCCGGAAACCCGGCACATGCTCAACGCAGAGCGTTTGGCGAAGGCCAAAAAGGGTGTGCGTATTGTCAACTGCGCCCGGGGCGGTCTAATCGATGAAGTCGCTCTCTACGAGGCGTTAAAGACGCGCCATGTCGCCGCTGCTGCTTTGGATGTGTTTGAAGTCGAGCCTCCCCCCGCTGGTTTTCCGCTGGGTGAACTTTCCAACATCGTGTTCACCCCACACTTGGGTGCTTCCACGGCGGAAGCTCAGGAAAGCGTGGGTATTGAAGTGGCACAGCAGATCCGTGCGGCCTTGTTGCAGGGCGAGATTCGGAATGCAGTGAACATGCCCAGCGTGGACGCGAAGACGCTCGCGCAGTTGTCGCCGTACGTCACGTTGAGCGAGAAGCTGGGACTTTTCCTCTCGCAGGTGGTCACAAAGCGGAGCAACGCACTAAACGTAAACTTCCAAGGCAAGATCAACGAGCTCAACACGAAGCCCGTGTCGCGTGCTGTCTTGCTTGGCTTCCTCCGGCAGGCAGGTGGCGAAGAAGTAAACATCGTGAATGCCCCGGGTTTCGCCCAGCACCTCGGCTTGAAGGTGAGCGAATCCAGCGAATCTGTGTCCCCCGATTTTGCCGAGCTCATTGAGCTCACAGCGACGGGTGAAGGCGGGTGGGCCTCCGTGGCCGGTACCTTTTTTGGGAGTACGCCGCGGATCGTGAAGATCAACGGTCGGCACGTGGAGGCGCGTCCGGAAGGGGTGCTATTTATTTTCGAAAACCGGGATCGGCCCGGCATCGTGGGTGAGGTCGGGACGCTGTTTGGCAAGCATGGGGTGAATATTGCCAGCATGTCGCTCTCGCGCAACGAGGTGGGGGGCCGTGTGCTCACCGTGCTCAACCTGGACTCTGTTCCCGGACCAGCCCTGGTGGAGGAACTGCTCTCCAACCCCGACATCTACACCTGTCAGACGGTCAACCTCGGCCGCTAACCTGCAACCCTTATGAAAGTCCGCGTCGTTGCCGATGCGCCTGCGGGCGCTTTCATCACGGTCCGTCTCGTTTTCAAGGATCAGCGCTCGGAGCTGGTCCCGCCCCCCACCAAAGGTGAATTTTCGGGGGCGGTCGGTACGTTGCTCGCGGATCGCTCCGCCGCCACGTTGTATGTCGGTCTGGGCGAACGTTCAAAGTTGGATGCAGCCGCCGTGCGCCGTGCGTTGGGCTCGGCGGCGCTCGCCTTGCGTAAGCGTTCCCAAACCTATGTCCTCTTGCAACTTGAGGAATTACCGCAGTTCGTAAGTGCGGCTGTGGAGGGCGTAGTTTTGGGGGGATACCGTTACGAAGCGTTTCTCCCCAAAAAGACGGCTCCCCTGGCGGAGTTGGTCGTGGTACAGGCGAAGGCGGATGTTGCTGGGGCTAAGAAGGCTGCAGCGCGTGGTCAGTCGCTGGGCGAAGCTGTGAATGCGGCACGCGAGATTGCGAATACGCCTGGTAACTTGCTGTATCCCGAGACTTTAGCGGCAGCGGCAGCGGCTTTGGCCAAGAAGTCAGATCTGCGCTTTCGGGTGTTAGATGAGCGCGCTTTGAAGGCAGGTAAGTTTGGGGGTATTTTAGCGGTCGGTGGAGGTAGTGCGAGAGGGCCGCGTCTGATGGCTCTGGAGCACGCGGGTGGTCGGAAGGGCGAAGCACCTCTCGTGTTGGTGGGCAAAGCCATTACGTTTGATACGGGGGGTATTTCCATCAAACCGGCGGCTGGGATGGAGGAGATGATTTTTGACAAGTGCGGCGGCATGGCTGTCCTCGGCGCGATGCAGGCCATTGCTGAGCTGGGACTGAAGCGCAACGTGGTGGGCATTTTGGCGGCGGCTGAGAACATGCCGAGTGGCACGGCCTACAGGCCCGGCGACATCGTTACGATGCGTTCCGGGACGACGGTGGAAATTGTAAACACCGATGCAGAGGGGCGCATGGTGTTGGGCGATGCTTTAGCTTGGGCCTGTCAGGAATATAAAGCGGCGCAGCTCATTGACTTGGCAACTCTCACAGGCGCGTGTGGCGTGGCTCTCGGAGATTCCGCCGCCGGTCTCTGGAGCAACGACGACTCTTTCCGCTCCCAAGTGGAAGTCGCCGCTCTCGAATCGGGTGAACGCCTTTGGCCAATGCCCATTTTCCCCGAGCACTCGGAGCAGATCCGCAGCCAGGTTGCAGCGCTCAAAAATAGCGGAGGTCGGCTTGGGGGCGCCTGTACGGCGGCAGCTTTTCTGAAAGCGTTTGTGGGTGAAACCCCTTGGGCACATTTGGACATTGCTTACACGGCTCATCAGTCAAAGGACGCGCATGGTCTGGCTGGAGGTGCTACGGGGTTCGGGGTACGCACGCTCGTTCGACTCGCGGCCAATGGCGTTTGAGTGAACAGTGAGGCAAGAAACGGGAACCCATTTTGGGTTTAGTTTGCTGTTGCGTTCGCCCATGCCGGGGGCGTGGGAGTTTTCGTGGGCGCGGGCCCAAGTAAGTCCATCTTCAGGCGCAAGGCTTTGGTGTAGAGTAATCTACGACAATGTTACCTCTTGCAGCGGAATGAAACTACCCCCAGGCCACAACGACTGCCGTGTCTTGGCACACCCTTTCAAAAAGGGGAGTCGTCGGCGGCTTGGCTGTTTCGGAAAGAGGAATGTCTGCGCGTTTGCAGCGGGCTTCGAGCGCTGCCCAGTGGCGGGCAAAGGTCAATGTTGGCTTCTGTGAACCGACGATGGCTTGCCACACTTCCTCCCCCAAATAGAGGCGCGCTAAGTCCTCCATCTCAGGAAAAGACTCAATGCGCACAGCGTCGATTCCAAGGGGGCGCTTGAGGGAAATGCCGAGCCACGCCGAGTCGTTTGCGTAGCTAATAGAAACGAAAACGGCCTCACCTCGAATCGGTTCTGCGATCTGGGGGCCGGTCGCTGTCTCGTGCACAAGCACCGGCCCACTTGCCCAACTGCGCAATACTTCCCTTAGGACTTCGCGTACTTTTAGTCGTCCTTTTGCTGAGCGTGGAGTGTGTGAAATGTGGATGAGTACGAAAAGCGGGTCTGCCGTCGGAAAGGCGAGGGGCGTCGGCCATTCGTGGCAAAAGAGGGGGAGCGAGTTCATGGGTCACAGCCCGAGTGGGAAGGCTGCTTACTCTGGAGTGGCTGGACTGCCTTCCCAGCGGCTACGCGGTGGCAAGTGCTCACCCTTTGCGACGAGCGTGAGTGGGCCGAGTCTACAGAAGTCTCCCACGGAAGCATCGTACAGCACGATCGCTCGAACTCCCAGAGTCGCGCCTTCGCCAATTTGGACTTCGCCCACGCGCATGACCCGATCTTCGAACAGGTGGGTTTGGGGGCCGCAATGGGCATTGAGCTCAGCGTAGGCACCGATTTTTACGCAATCAAACTCGGTGAGATCGGTGGAGTTGAGCCAGGTGCCACGGCCGATCTTGGCACCCATGAGTCGAAGTGCCCAAGGTAGAAAAGGAGTGCCGCGCAGGTGATCGAGCAAGGCAGGCACTGCGAGCGACTCGTACACTACAGTGAGCGCTTCGCTCAGCCACACAAAGGACGTCCACATGGGTGCCAGCCGTGGTTTGTAGCGACCGATCAGGATCCATTTGAGCGCCCATACCAGCCCGAAAGAAGCGCAGGCGTACAAAATGCCGCACAACATCGCAGCTCCAAAGCTCCCCAGCCAGTCGCCTTCGTCTGCAAAATCCATGACCTTGTAAACAATGACGTACCCTGCGGAGATCAGGAACGCCATGGGTAGCACGATCCGGATCGCCTCAATACTTCCTCGCATGAGACGCCGCCAGGGCGCGGGGTTGAAGGTCAGGGAAACGTCGGGCGTTTCAATGGTTTCACGCGCGGGAAGGAGCATCGGGGGCGAGCCCATCCAAGTCTGGCCCGGAGCGAGCAACGCATTGGGCGGAGCGCTGGATTGGACGCCCAAAAGCATGTCGTCCGGAAAATTGGCACCATCTGGAACATAAGCGCCGTTGCCGACGAAGCTACGATTACCGATGGTGGTGCCGCGCAGTTGCATCCACCCGAGGCGTTGTTCTTCGTCGCCTAGGAGCGCGCCATCGGCGATGAAGGAGCCGTCACCGAGTTCGAGCAGGCTTGGGATGACGCCTTCGGCCGTGGAGACCTCTGCCTCACGCCCGACCTTCGCTCCCAGTAGGCGTAACCAGTGCGCTGCAAAGACTGAGGCGTACAGTCCGTGGAGAACTTGAAGGCTTGTGTCTAAAATGGTTGAGAGGAGCCATTTGTGGCGGTAAACAGAGCCGTGAAGCGGAAAGCGGCCGGGTTTTTGACGCGGAAAAATCGCGCGCATGCCTCCCGCGAGAAGGGCCGTGAGTGTCACAAAAAGCATGGCCGCCGGAAGCGCCATTCCGAAAAAGAAAGGGAAAGCCCGCCACCACGGCAGACTGCTTTCAAACAAATCCACGGTGCGGGCATCAATCCAGTCCATCAGCACGAAGGCTGGGAAGGTGGGAATAAAAAACAGGATCGCCACGGAGGCTCCCCCGAACGCGTAGTATAAAAGCCCGGCGATGTGCTCAAGCAGCCCGCGTTTGGGGGCCTCGGGCCACGCCTCGTTCTCGCTAGTTGTCTGTGCGGCTGGCGCGCCGGACCACGTTTCGCCCGCAGGCACGCTACGCCCCTGCGACAGGCTGGATTGTCCGCACAGCCGTGCCCCTCTACCGACCTCCGTATCGTTTTCTAGCACCGCATACGAATCCACTGCCGCCCCAGCTCCAATGCGAACGCGTCCCACAAGGAAGCGGCCGGCTTCAACCCGGGCGTTCTCGATGTTTACAAAAGTTCCAATGCACGCACCTGCGCCGATTTCGAGCAACTCGGGCACCGCTACCGTGAGTGAGTTCAGCATCGTGTTATGCCCGATTTTCGCCCCCAATAAACGCAGGTGCAGTGCCTTCCAGGGCGTTCCTGAGATGAGGTGCACAGGGCAGGCTTTTGCGAGATGGCTGCCCAGCCACCACCGAAAATAAGTCCATCCCCAAAGCGGGTAATTTCCAGGCTGAATGTTCCCCGCCAGCAGTTTACGAAGGAAAACGGTAAGTGGGAAAGAGGTGGCGAGAGTGATTAAAAACACCACCACCGACACGCCCATCGCGGCGGGAATACTGTCGGCGCTCGTACCCGTGAGTGAATGGTAGGTGAAAAACGGGGCCAACCATAGCAGCAGATCCAGCAGGATGAGAAAGGGGAGACACACCAACTGCGCCGCTCCGCACCAGAAGCGGCGTATTTTAGAAGCTGGAACGTGTGGAGTCACGGCGCTGGCCGCCGTGGGGGCGAGGCTCGCGAGCGCCTCGGCAATGCGTTCTAGAGTACGGTTTTTGTAAACATGCTGCACCCCAGTCCCCGCGTAAGGGGCGTCTTTGCGAAGCAACGAGACGAGCCGGGCCGCAAGGAGAGAGTGTCCCCCAAGGTCGCAGAAAAAGTCTTGCTCTGGGCGGAAGTGTCTTCCGGGAAAAAGTTTAGAGAGTGCGCTCCAGAGCGCGATCGCGGCGGGCGTTTCCGGTGTGAAAGATGGCGTCTCTAGGTCGATCGTCGGCGAACGCTCAACGAGCGGAGTTTTCCGGAGTGCCGCCAGATCAATTTTGCCTGAGACAAGCCGGGGCATTTCTGGCAAAAGTTCAATGCGCGCTGGAACCATGTAGGAGGGCAATTCCTGCATGAGTGCGCGTCGGAGGGCATCTGGCTTGGGCGCAACTGCTTCGTGATGAGCGACAGCAAATGCGACAATTTCCTCTACCCCATAAAGTTCCCGCACAATGGCCGCTGCTGTGCCCACGCCTGGCTGACGTGAAAGAGCGGCCGCAACTTCGTCTAGTTCGATGCGAAAACCCCGAATTTTAACTTGGTGATCCACTCGGCCGAGGCAGTGGATGTTTCCGTCGGGAGTGATCTTGCCCAAGTCGCCCGTCAGGTACAGACGGGATTCGCTCACGTGCTGGGCTGTCGGGTTTTCAATGAAACGTGCCGCCGTCAGTTTAGGTAAATGAAGGTAGCCCAAACTGACCCCCGGCCCAAACACGCCAATCTCGCCGACTTCCCCTTCGGGCAGGGGGCGGCCTTGGGGATCGAGAATAAGCATCCCGTAATTCGGCAGGGGTTTACCGATGGTAACTGCTTCGCCTGGAAGTAACTCAGCAACGCTGGCTGTGACAGTGGTTTCGGTGGGGCCGTAGGTATTAAAGACGCGTCGGCCTCGGCCTGTGAGGCGTTGGGCGAGCGCGTCCGAGCAGGCCTCGCCGCCGATGTTGAGGAGGCGCAGATGGTCGGGGAAATGTTCAATGAGCGCCACGAGTGTCGGGACGGCGTGTAGCACTGTAATACGTTGGCGTTCAAGTGCATCAGCAATAGCGTCTGGGTCTGAAATGACGTCCTGCGGAGCCACCCAAAGCGAGGCCCCCACCATATAAGAGATCCAGATCTCTTCGAAAGACATGTCGAAAGCCGCTGAAAAGCCCTGGTAAACAACGTCTTCAGAATGAATGCCGAGAACTGCGTTTTCACTTCGCAAAAAATGGCAGATGTTCGCCTGACTGATGGCGATCCCCTTGGGCGTGCCTGTGGAGCCGGAGGTGTAAATGACGTAGGCGGGATCCTCTGGCGTGGGACGGCGCGCAGGCACGCGGGGAGCGCTTGGGGCGAGCAGGTCCTCGATACACCAAACTTGTACAGGCAGGACGGCAAGTTTATCCACCCAAGCGCGTACCGTCACGATGCCGCAGGCTTTCGCTGAGAGCAGACACACGGCAGCTCGTTCCAAGGGAACGTCGGCATCGAAGGGTAGCCAAGCGGCACCGCTTGCGACGATACCGGCTTGGGCGCACAGAAGATGCGCGCCGCGAGGTAGCAGTAGTCCCACCACTGAGCCTGGGCCAACCTCAATGGCAGCGAGCGCGTCGCCCATTGCGGCAGCTTGGGCATGGAGCTCGCCATACGAAATGCGAGTGTCAGCGAACTGGAGTGCCGCCTTGTCTCGGTGCACCGCCGCCGTGGACGAGAGGATGTCGTGCAGCGTTTCTTCTCGGAGAAAGTCAGGTCTAGCGGCGCCGCGGAGAATCATGGGTAAAGAGAGCCCGTAACAATAGCTGCAACGCTCACAAACGCCATACCGAGGTTGCTGCCGAGAGGCGCAAAGTTCACCTCAAGCGAGACCGACTCTAAACTTCTAGCGCACTCCAAACCTGCTCCGCAGATGTTCGAGATACGGCGCGGGTTCTGTGGGGCGGCCAGTTGCTGCCCGCATCAGGTCGCTGGGGCGCAGCGTGCTTCCGAGAGCGTGCACGTGGGTGCGCAGCCACGCCAGTAGGGGCGCGTAGTTTGCCTCGCCCGTCGCCTCCGCGATCGCTGGGGTGCGAACCGCCTGTTGGAAAAGCTGCGCCGAGTTGAGGTTGCCAAGCGTGTAAGTCGCAAAGTATCCGAGACCGCCCATACTCCAGTGGATGTCCTGCAAACAACCGTGCGCATCATCGGGCGGGGTCATTCCAAATGACTCCTCAAATTGCGCATTCCACGCTGCCGGGACGCCTTCGACTTCTAGGGTGCCGTTGAGAAGGCGTCGCTCCAGATCGAACCGCAACAGGATGTGCAGATCGTACGTCGCTTCGTCGGCTTCCACTCGGATACAGGAAAACTCCGCCCGGTGAATGGTCGCCAGAAAATCCGAGAGCGAAATGGCGCCTAGGCTGGGGAAAAGTTCGGTCGCACGCGGGAGCCACTTTTTCCAGAATGCCTCGGAACGGCCCACGTGGTTTTCCCAGAGTCGCGACTGGGATTCGTGGATGCCCAAAGACACGGCGGTTCCTGAAGGCCTACCGAAGTCGGCGGCGGGAAGGCCCTGTTCATAGAGGCCGTGACCGGCTTCGTGGAGGACGCCGAAGAGGGAGGAGGTGAAGTCGGTTGCGTCGTAGCGCGTGGTCAGTCGGATGTCGTTGGGGCCGAGTGTAGTGCAGAACGGGTGTGCCGTGGTGTCGATGCGGCCAGCGTCGAAATCAAAACCGAGGCTGGTGGCGATTTCGCGGTTGAGTTGCTGCTGTTTCGCGATGGGGTAATCGCCCCGCAGCAAGTCTTTGGGGATTGCCTGACTGCGTTCCACGGCGGCCTTAGCGATTGCCCTGAGCGTTGGCTTCAAGTTCGCGAAAAGCGTCGCCACATCCCGGGTGCGAGCTCCGCGTTCGTACCCCATGAGGAGTGCGTCATAGGGTTCCTCTTCAAATCCCCACAGCGCGGCCTTTTTACGCGCAATGTCTAACACGTGCTTCAGGTGCGGTGCAAACAGGGCGAACTCAGAGCGTTTCCGAGCTTCTACCCAGGCGTGCTTGGCTCGGGAGGTAACGGCGCTTTCTTCGGCCACAAGAGTCGTGGGAATGCGAACTGCACGGTCCAGTTCGTAGCGCCATTCCCGGAGATTGGCGGCTTCGCTGGGAGACTGGTTGGCGGGTGCCGTTTCGGCTTGAGCGAGGAGCGAGCGAAACGGGTCGCTTGTCGCGAGATCATGCGCTTTGGCGCTCAGATAAGAGAGTTGTTGAGCCCGGTGCTCGAGGCTCTTGCTCGGCATGTGGGTTTCTTGGTCCCAGTCCAAAACCGAGGCGGTCGATTGAATCAGGGCGATTTCGCCCACCAACGTGCAGAGATTTTCGTAGGCAGTCATGGTCGGATCCCAAATGTGGACGGCTAAACTAAAAGACGATGCAGGCGGCTCGTCGCGCGTGCTTGTCGCGGGTCCGAGCAGGTGGAGGGCTTACCCAAGAAGACGCGCCAGCAGGTCGCCCACAATCGCGGGGTTCGCTTTGCCTTGGGAAAGCTTCATGACCTGGCCCTTGAGGAAGTTGATGGAAGCAGTTTTTCCGGCGCGGTATTCCTCGACTGCTTTGGGGTTGGCGTCGATGCATTTCTGGCAAAGAGCCTCGATGGCTCCCAAGTCGCTCTCTTGTTTGAGCCCTTTTTCCTCCACGATGGCCGCCGCACTCTTGCCGGTCGCAAACATCTCCACAAACACTTCCTTGCCCTGCCGTGCGTTGATGGTGCCCGCCTCGATAACAGCCAACAGTTCGCCCAATTGCGCCGCGCTTACTTTGCACTCGGCGATCGTTTCACCCGCTTCACTTAAGGCGCTCAGAACATCGTTCAACACCCAGTTAGCGAGTAGTTTCGGCTTTGCCACGGTCTTGGCGGCTTCCTCGAAATAGTCTGCGAGTGCCCGGTCTGCCGCGAGCACGGAGGCATCGTAGTCGGTGACTCCGAAACTCGTCACAAAACGTTCGCGCTTTTCCGCAGGCAACTCGGGGCGGAGTTTGCGCACCTCGTCCATAAAGACGCGCGTATCTACGGGGAGCAAATCAGGCTCTGGGAAATAGCGGTAGTCGTGGGCGGATTCCTTGATGCGCATCAGGTTGGTGCGTCCCGAGGCGTCGTCCCAGCGGCGGGTTTCTTGGGCGAGGGTGCCGCCTGCGGACACCACTTCAATCTGACGCTCGATTTCAAAGGCGAGCGCGCGGCGCACGCCCGAAATCGTGTTCATGTTTTTAATCTCAATCTTGGTTCCCAACTCAGAAGTGCCTTCTGGTCGCACAGATACATTGCAGTCACAGCGCATCTGACCCTTTTCCATGTCGGCATCGCTGACCCCGCCGTACACCAGGATTTGTTGGAGGGCTGTGAGATAGGCGAACGCCTCTTCTGGGGAATCGATGTCCGGCTCGCTCACAATTTCCATGAGGGGAGTGCCCGCCCGATTGAAATCGATTCCCGTGGAAGTCTCGAAGTGGGAGCTTTTTGCAACGTCTTCCTCTAAGTGAATCCGTACTAGTTTTACCACCTTGCCCGGGTTGACAATGCTCTTCTGTGCGTCCTTGGGGTAAGCGAGATCATGCAGCGGCACGCCACCGCCATCACAAATGGGCTGGTCGTACTGTGAGATCTGGAAGTTCTTGGGCATGTCCGGGTAGAAGTAGTTCTTCCGGTCGAATTTACAGATCTCTGCGACTTTACAGTCTAGCATGAGTCCGGTGAGCGCCGTCATGCGCAGAGCGGCTTCGTTCATCACAGGCAATGCGCCCGGGTATCCCAGGCAGACTGGGCACGTGTGCGAGTTTGGTTCGGCGCCGTACTCCACGGGGCAGGCGCAGAACATTTTGCTGCGCGTCTTAAGTTGCACATGAACTTCGAGGCCGATGGTGGGGATGTAGCGTGTAGCCATGAACGTGAAAGCTGACTGTGAAAGAAGTTGAGCGATTTTGCTAGGGTTTCAGGCGACGCAACGGTCCAGATTGTGGCGAGGCCTTGTCGGGCAGTCCCCCGAGGCCGCCTGCGGGTCCGCCCGAGACGGGGTAAACGGCGCGATCTAAAAGCTTGTCCAAGTCAATAGTGCGTAGGGCTGTGAGTAGTTGGGCATCGGCTGCGGCCGACTGTACCTTGGGGTTGCGGAGCACCGCCCAGACGTCGCCTGAGTGGAGGGCTTGCTGAAGCTCGGGATCCGTTTTAAGCGCCTGTAGCTTGAGGTTCTTCCCTAGCGACTCCATCTCTGGATCCGTCAAAAATCGCTCTTTTGCAGCGGGATTTGTGAACACTTGCCCCAGCTTCTGCATCCTTGGGTAAAGGTTCGGTGGCAGTGGATCCAGTCGTCCCAGCAACACCCCAACCGAAGAATCCTCAATCACCTTCTTAATCGCCACAAGCGCAGGTGGCTCTGTTGTTGTCGCCGGCTTTCCTCGGGCGTGTAGGGCGGTTGTCTCTCCTTTGGTTAACCCCTCTGCGAAACTTCCAAAAAATCGCACTCCCCAAGCAGCGAGCCCCAGGAGAGCAACTCCAGAAAGCAGTCCCAGCACCGCCCCCGACATTCCGTAAATGAGTCGAATGAAACCGAAGCTCTGATCTTCTGTTCTTCGAAACACGATGGAAGACACCAAATTCACTCCCGTCCAGACGACGAGTCCCGCGGCGCAGCCACCTAGAATGGGGCGTAAAAAATTTGGAAATCCGAAGGCGGGCACAATGGGGGCGAGAATGGGTCCTGCCCAAAAGCCCACAACGGCGGCCGCAGCGAGTCCGAGCAGAGAGGCTGCCTGTCGGACGAGTCCGCGTTGCCATCCGCGCCAAGTGCTTGCGAGTAGCCACACCCCTGCGCAAACCGGCACCCAGCTCGGGATGGCGTCGGGAAGTGTCGGTGTCATGGTGCGGCAGGGCTGTTGCGTGTGGAGTCCGGACAGTGTGAGGGATTAACCTAAAGACGGCAATGGGAGAGCGGTGGGACTCAGTTTTACACGGAGAGGATGTTTTCACTCCGTGCTACTGTTCTTTGCTGCGGGAGCCGCATTGCTGTTCTTACACCAAAGCTCCACATTGTCTTCCCGGTCGCTAGCGCCATCTTTACGCCTGTGCTTGATGCCTTGCCCGGTCCGCCCACCCCTTACCCATGAATAGCAGAATCAGCCGTCGCCGATTTTTTAGTTGGTGCACCCTTTTTGCGGGCGCTCTGAGTGCGTCCCGTCTGGAGGCCGCTCCCGAAGAAACTCATCTACCGGAAAAAGGTTGGCCGACTTTAGGGGGCGAGTTTTACCCCGAACCCTCGCAGATTTCAGGCGTAGCCGTGGCAAGGGACGGAAACATCCTGGCGCTCACCCATGGCGACAACCATTCGGAGCCTCAGAAAGGGTTTCGTCGGGAGCTCATTCGGCGCCCGGTCGTACTGGTGATCGAACCCAAGAGCGGAAAGATCATTCGTGCTTGGGGGAATAACATTTTTACCCTGCCACATCAAATCACCGTCGATGCGGCAGGTCATGTGTGGATTGTGGATGGGGGGGCGAAGAGCGTGTTTAAGTTCGACGCCAACGGTGAGAAGATGCTCGAGCTGACGCCCGGAGAGGCCGGGTTTACCCTGCCCACCGACGTCGCTGTTTTGAGTGACGGCTCTTTTATCGTTGCCGATGGCGCTCTCAACAAACGTGGGGTGAAGTTTGATGCCTCGGGGCAATCCCTGGGCGATTGGGGGTTACGCGGCTCGGGGCCGATGCAGTTGCACTCCCCCCACAGTCTCGCCGTTGACGAGGACGACCGCGTGTATGTGGGCGACCGCGAAAATCACTGGGTACAGGTCTTTACGCCCGAAGGCGAGTTGCTGGCAACCTGGCGGAAAGTGGGCGGTCCGCTCACGGTGCGTTATCACGCTGGATCCGTGTACGTGCTCTCCAACTTGAGTGGCCCCCGCGGGATCGTGCGGCGCTTTAGCAAGCAGGGCGAGTTGTTGGAGTCTTTTCATACAAAACCGCATGGTGCCACGGGTGATTTTGAGTGGCCGCACGGCCTCGCTGTGAGTGACGGCGGGGACAGCATCTACGTCGGCTTTGTGCTGAGCGCACGCCGGATTCAGCGTTATCGCCGGACGAAGATCACTGCAAAATAAGGTCAGCGGGCCGCCGCCTATCTCGCCTGCATGACACGCATCAGCTCGCGACCTTCCCGCCCCGGATACCCCCGTTTGGGTTCCCATTCGTGAATGAACTTAAAAGCGCCCGATTCCAAAAAAAGAGTGTTTAACTCAGCTTTTGTGACTCCAAATGGCGGGCCTGCATCTGGATCGGGCAGGCCGGGATCCAGAAAAAATACGGCCGCCAGATGGCCTCCCTCCCGAAGCGCTTGACGCACGGCGCGGACGTAGTCGACGCGTCGGGCGCGTGGTATGGCGCAGAAACAAGTGTGTTCCCACACCCATTCACAAGTTCCAGTCAGCGCGCCCGGAAGATCAAAGAGGTCGGCTTCCAAAAAAGCCTCGTCGCGCTTGGGTTTGTGCCTGCGGGCTCGCTGGATTGCTGTGGGGGCGATGTCGATTCCAAGAACCCTCGTATCCGGGAGTTCCGCGATCGCTCTGACGTCGTGCCCGAGCCCGCAACCCGGCACC
This sequence comes from uncultured Spartobacteria bacterium, assembly GCA_903916085.1. Taxonomy (GTDB): domain Bacteria; phylum Verrucomicrobiota; class Verrucomicrobiia; order Chthoniobacterales; family Chthoniobacteraceae; genus Chth-196. The sequence continues at coordinate 12,007 of CAIWVL010000039.1, read as the reverse complement.
AAAACGCGTCCGCTCATGGGCGATGCCTCCAAAAAATCCAACAGTCCCGGTGAGGGGCCGCCCTTGTCCCACGGCGTGTCTTTTTGCTGATACGCGGCTTCCCAATTCATGTCTCCGAGATGAAGCCCTTGGAGGCGAGCAAGCAAGCTCCGAGGCGCACTGATTCTCTGAGGTGGCTTGTGGCTCGCCTTTCGCGTGTCGCGCTGTACGTTGGGAGCTTTCCGATGATACCGTTTCAAACTCTGGCGCAGGTGCGTTCTCCCGATGGCTCGATGATTACTCTGCACGAGCACGATGGGGAGCATTACATTAAACACAACGGTCGGCAGCTCATGAGCACCATCGCCACGGTTTCTGAACTGCTCCTAGCGGACTTGGGTTGCCGCGAATTGCAGGGCATGGCCAAGCCTCGGATTCTCATTGGCGGTCTGGGCCTCGGATTCACCTTGAAGCGAGTGCTCGAACTCGTTGGTCCGGGCGCGGTGGTGCATGTTTCCGAGTTGCTGCCTGAAATGGTGCAGTGGAACCGGGAGTTTTTACAGGGAGTGAACGGGAATTTGTTGAACGACCCTCGCGTAGAAGTTCTTGTGAAGGATGTGTTTAAGGTGATGCGCAACCTTGAAGGTGAGCGTTACGATGCCATTCTTCTGGATGTAGATCACACGCCCTCCTCGTGGGTCCAGGCCAAGAATTATCGACTCTACGATCGCGCGGGATTTAGTGCGGTGCATCAAGCTATTAAGCCTCATGGCCTTGTCGCGTATTGGTCCGCAGGCGAAGAGCCTGAGTTCGTTCAGCGCCTCAGTCGCTCTGGTTTTCATGTGCAGAGTTATGAGGCCAAGGCGCACGAGACGGCTAAGCGGGCCGTTCACCGGATTTATCTAGGCACGGCCAAGCATCTGCCGCCGGTTCCCGCAGTCAAAGCCGCCAAGACGCCCAAGGCCTCCGCTGGGTCTTCAAAGCCTGACTCCGCACGGCCACGTTCGGCAGGACGTCCTTCAGGGCCCGGAGGTCGCCCCTCAAGCCCTGGAGGGCGTCGGCGCGAGGCACCAAAGGTGCGGCATCCGTTTATTTCGCCACAAATGGCTGCCGGTCTCGCTGCCAAGGCGCGCCGCAAGGAGGAGTCGCGCGGTGCCTCAAAGCGGTAGACGCTCCAGAACAACTGCCCTGGCTTGGCACGGGTGGGTGGCTGTTGGCCGGTCTCGGCGGTAAAGAGAAGTTTCTTCCACAGGCATAAAACGGCGCATTTCAATGATGGGTTCATCAGGAACCCAAGCCGTGTCGAGGCGCTCGGAGCGCCGACTGCTTATTCCACTCGGTACAATGCCGATTTGGTTCTGAGAATAAGGGCATTGCCGATGACTGCAGGGGACGCCATGAAGCCCTCGGGCAGGTTGCTCTTAGCCACCAACTCAAAGCTCGACTGCGCTTTGAGCACTGTCACTACACCCGTGCAGTCCCAGAAGTAGATCAGTCCGTTGGCAATCAGCGGTGTAGCAGCAAAGTCGCTCCCGATTCGTTCCCGCCAGCGGACATCGCCGGTGGTCAAATCCAGGCACGAGGCAATCCCGCCGGAGGACACCGTGAACACCAGTCCGTTGGTGATCACTGGTGTGGCTTGATCGGGCGCGGCGGCTTTGTGCTTCCAAAGGACATGCGTTTCCGAGATGTCTCCCTTTGCGGCCTCAAGGTTAATGGCCCAAATCTCCGGCTTCATGAAACCGGTGCTTATCACTAGCGTCTTTCCATCGGTCGCAGGCAAAGGGGCGTTGGAAAAGCCGAGTCCGTAGTTTAAAAACCAGCGTTCTCGGCCGGTCTCAGGATCAATCCCGTACAGACGCGTGGAAGCGGTGGTGATGCTCGTGGTTTCGCTACCAGTCTTGATCAAAAACGGAGTTCCATAAGCCTTGCGACGATCAGGAGCTAGCGTGTCCAAGAAGGGCTTGGCTGAGCGCTCTGATTTCCAAGCAATCTCACCCGTGGCCTTATGCAAAGCGACTTCGTACTGCACGTCCATGCCGTCGCAGGGGACGAGTAAGAAATCGCCATGTTCGGTGAGCGAACCGCCCGCGCCGTTCTGGTGATCGACCTTCAAAGTAGTCTGGCGCCAAAGAACTTCGCCCGTTTTGGCATCTAAAGCGGCAGTCCCGTTGGTACCGAAGTGCACGAAGAAACGGCCCCCGCTGAGGACTCCGGTCGGTGAGGCATGCGAATTACGGCGGTGTTTGGCTGGAGTCGCCTCAAGGTGAAATACCTCCACGTCGTGCACCAGATTTCCAGAGGTAAAATCGACAGCGATCGCGCGCAGGGAGAGGCCATCTTCGGTCGCGGTTGTTAGCCAGACAAGACCGTCGGCGACCACTGGCGAGGACCATCCTTCTCCAGGGATGTCAGTGCGCCACTTGATGTTGCGAGCTTCTTCCCACTTGACGAGCATACCTGGAGCATCCTCGACGATGTTGTTCTGTTTGGGACCGAGGAAGTTGCGCCAGGAGTCTCCGGCGAACAGGGGGGCAGGCAAGGATAGCATAACGGCCCAGAGGGCGGCCTGAACTGGAAAAGTGCGGAGGAAGGGGGGCATAAGGCGGTGCTTGAGGTGTCAAAGATTTCAAATGCCCAGCGGAACACAACCTTAGGAATGGATTAGGTTGGAGCGGGTATGAACTCGGCGGGCCACTGCCTTCGGCGACTCGTCTATTCAGAAATTGTCGTGGTACGGTTACCGTCTCGGCGCGCACGACGTGCATTTCACGGGGGGAGGGCTATGTCTTTCTTGGTAATCAGGTTGCCTCGGTACTCGAAGCGTCGCTCAAAAAGGAGTAGCGCCACTGAGGGCCGCAGGCCTCTTGCCCGTTCTTGGGCTTGGCTATTTTAGGCAAATGAGGAGCACTTTTCCCTGAGCGTGCCACACCTGCGCTGGGGTGCGTTCGGTGATTTGCGGGTGTTCTTGCACTATTGATTTAAGCTGCCTGCGCTCAGGGGTATGCGTTTATTTGTGCTTAAATGAAGGCTTGCGCGGCAATTTCAGCCCTCTCATGGACAGAATGTTGGTGAAAGCTGAGGATGCTTCCTGATCGTCACCAAAATGCCTCTGGACTGACGTAGTTGCTCCTTAATGATTTAGCCCTGATCTCATCAGCTCCACGCGTTGCATCTTCTCTCACTGAATTGAAACTCGCCATCGTCACCGAAACATTTCCCCCCGAGGTCAATGGCGTTTCCATGACCTTCGGCGTGATCGCCTCAGAGCTGTCTCTGCGTAAGCATGATGTTACGGTGTATCGTCCTGCCAGACCCGATCTTGCGCCTCCTCATTCGGGCTCGAATTTCCGGGAAATCGCCCTACCCGGGATGCCGATCCCGGGTTATCCGATTCTGCGGCTCGGACTTCCTGCTGCGACTAAACTTCGCGATTTCTGGCGCAAAGATCGCCCTGATTTGGTCCATGTCGTGACCGAGGGGCCCCTAGGGGCCTCGGCAATTACGGCAGCCCGCTGCCTAGGGCTGCCTGTCACCTCGAGCTTTCATACCAACTTCCACTCGTACACTGGCGACTACGGCTTCGCTCTACTGCGTCGCCTCGTGCTCGCTTGGCTGCGCCGGGTGCACAACCGGACGTTACGCACCTTCGCGCCGACTCCCGAACTCTGTGCCGAACTCGCCGAACTCGGCTTTGAGCGCCTGGCCGTACTGTCTCGGGGAGTCGATCTGCGCCATTTTCATCCCGGTCGCCGATGCGCCGAACTTCGCGCGCAATGGGGGGCGGGCCCGGAGGATCCAGTGGTCCTCCACGTCGGCCGGATGGCGCCGGAGAAGAACTATCCGCTCTTATTCCGCACCTACGCCGCCATGCGCGCCGCCAATCCACGCCTCAAATTCGTCCTGGCAGGGGACGGTCCGCTGAAAGACCGACTTGTACGTGAGAATCCAGAGTGCATCTTCGCCGGGTTTTTTTCCCGGGAAGAAATCGGTCGCTACTACGCTTCAGCCGACATTTACATCCACGCCAGCCGGAGCGAAACGTTTGGCAATGTCCTCACTGAGGCGATGGCCTGCGGACTCGCCGTGGCTGGGTTCGATTATGCGGCAGCACGCAAGTTTGTGAGGCATCGGGAGAACGGGCTGTCCGTCTCGATGGATTCGCCGGACTCCCTCGTGTCTGCCGCCGTCCTGCTTGCACGCGACGCTGATCTCCGCCGCAAACTTTCTACGGCCGCCCGGAGCGCACTCAACGCACAATCCTGGGAGACGGTCATCGCAGACTTCGAGGGCAAGCTTCTGGAAATTGTCCGTCAGCACAACCACTTAGACGTGGTGTCCGCATGAAGCCTCGAATCATGATTCTGACGGCCGGGTTTGGTGAAGGTCATAACGCCGCCGCACACCATCTCAATGCCGCATTCAATCTTGGGGCCGTCCGTGCCAGCGCACGCACTTTCGATGTGTTTGCTCTCACCACGCCGCGTCTGAATGCGTTTCTCAGCCGGGGTTACATCAAGCTCATTAATCACGCGCCCAATGTCTGGAGCGCCTTCTACGCTTGGTTGGACCGCTCCAACATTTTCCCCGGCGCACTTTCGCTAATGCCGCGCGAATGCCGTACGCTCGCCGAGCTTATCTTGAGGGAAAAACCTTCAGCGATTTGCGCCACTTATCCGGTCTACGCCTTTATGGTCGAGCGACTGGTGCAGCAGGGGCGCATTCCCGCGGTTCCCTTCTATAACATTGTCACAGACTCCATCAGCATCAATTCCCTGTGGTGGCGCGCTCATTGCAAGGCCTGGTTTGTGCCTAATGTCGACTCAGCGGAAGTTCTGCACGACGCCGGGATTCGCCCTGAAAGCGTCCGCGCTTATGGGTTTCCTACACCGGCTTACATTCCTGAGCACCCGGAACTTGCCCCACCGGCCTTGCGGCCTGCAAGCACTGCGAATGCCCCTAGGGTGCTCTACATCATTAACTCAGGAACGCGGGGGGCAGAGCTCACTGCACAGTTGCTCCTTAAGGAGACGGATTGGGAAATCACTTGCACCGTCGGTCGAGACCATGCGTTGCGCCAACGTCTCGAAAAACTGGCCCAGGGGCGTCAACGCCCTGCGCGTATTTTGGGGTGGACCGATCAAATTCCGCATTTGCTTCTGACACACCATGTGGTGATCAGCAAGGCAGGAGGTGCCACCACCCAGGAGGCTATCGCGGCGCGGTGTCCGATGATCGTAAATCAAATTGTTCCAGGTCAGGAAGAGGGGAACTACGAACTGCTGCGTCGCCACGGCATTGGTGCATTGGCTGAAACGCCCGAGGCGGTGGTGACGGCTTGTCGCAAAGCCTTTGGTGCTGGGGGTGCCGTCTGGCACACATGGAGAAACGCCTTGGAGCGTATTTCCCAACCTGAAGCCGCCGCGCTTATTGCAGATCATGTGTTGCGCGAATTTATTGCGCCCCCATCCGCACCGGTTTTCCCTTGAAAACACGTTTTATTTTTAACCCTTGTTCGGGAAAAAATCGGCGCGGCCCGTGGCTAGCACGTGCCATTGACGCTTTTATCGCAAAGAACCGACTTGAGGCAGATTTCGTTTCTACCGAGGCACCGGGGCACGCAACCCAGTTAGCGCACCGTGCGGTAGACGATGGCTGTGTGCGCATCGTGGCCGTCGGCGGGGATGGCACCATGAACGAGGTGGCTCAAGCCTTGGTCGGATCGCCCGCTGCATTGGGTCTCATCCCGTGCGGCTCCGGGAATGGGCTTGCGTTGCATCTCGGCATTCCGACAACGCCGCGTAAGGCGCTTGATTTGTTGGCTAATTCTTCGAGTCGAATTGCTCAAATAGATACGGGCACTGCTAATGGACACGCCTTTATCAATGCCATGGGACTCGGTTTTGACGCCGAGATCAGTCGTCGATTTAACCAACTCACCAGACGCGGTCTGTCGGCGTACATCGTCACGGGGTACAAGGCTTTTCAACAGTACAGGAGCGAAACGTGCATCATTCGCGGTGGGCGACGGGAAGAACGGTTTCCGATGTCGATCGTTGCTGTCGCCAACTCGGATCAGTACGGGAACCGGGCTTACATTGCACCGGGCGCTTCCGTGGATGATGGCGTGCTTGATCTCGTTGCCATTGGTCCGGTGGGCTTTTTTTCGATCCTACCTTTGGTTGCCAGACTTTTTGTGGGAAACATTGATCGAAGTCCGAGAGTGCTGCGGTTGAGTGATCGGCGTTTTGAAATTGAGCGCGTCGCCGAAGGCTTGATCCACACCGACGGCGAAACCCATCACACGGGTCGGCTCATAGAGGTGCTGGTGCGTCCACGCAGCCTGCGTGTGGTGGTGCCTGCCAATTGTTATGCGTGACCCCGACGGCGTGGATAATCGAGGCGGGCATCCAACGCGCCTTAGCCTGCTTATGAACGCCAAAATAAAATCAAAAAAGAGGACTCACGCGGAGGCGCAGAGTGCGCTGAGAAATTACGGAATAACCTTCAAGATGAGTTTTTTACAAAAGCTCCGCGCCCTCCGCATCTCCACGTGAGGGTGCCTTTTTTGAGGCGCTCTTATGTGACGAACAGGTCAATTCGGACCCTTTGACTCGCTTTGTTTTTGCCTGCACGAGGACTTCAGCACACATCATACACTTGTGATACGCCACTACCGAACTGGGTGGATCTCCGACGTGCATTTGGGCACCCGTGGGAGCCAGGCCGATGCTCTTCTACACTTTCTCAAAACCCACGAGTTTGAGACGCTGTATGTTGTGGGTGACTTGCTGGATGTTTGGGCGTTAAAGCGCGGTATTTACTGGCCTCAGTCTCATAACGACGTCATTCAAAAGCTGTTGCGCGCAGGTCGTAAGGGCACACGGGTGATTTATATCCCAGGCAACCACGACGAATTTGTGTCCGGTTTCCATGGCGAATACGGTGCCGTCACCGTCCAACCCCGGGCCATCCATACGACTGCCGATGGGCGTCGCCTTTTGGTGATCCACGGCCACGAGCTAGATACCGTCGTCCAAAACATCAAGTGGCTCGCTCACTTGGGTGATGTCGGCTACAATACTCTCCTTCGCCTGAATGCGCCCATCAACTGGATCCGCAAAAAAATGGGACTTCATTTTTGGTCTTTAAGCGCTGCGGCGAAACGTTCCGTGAAGACGGCGGTCAACTACATCGGCGCCTTTGAAGACGCCGTTGTCCGTCTCGCTCGGTTGGAGGAGAATGTACAGGGCGTTGTTTGCGGTCACATCCATACACCTGCCATGCGTAGCATCGGTCCGTTGGAGTATTACAATTCAGGGGACTGGGTGGAGAGCCTTTCCGCTCTTGTGGAGGAGCAGGACGGCACCATCCAGCTCCTCACCGACCAAAGGCTCCCGATGACAGTCACTGACCCGAGCCTGAATGCGTTCGTGGAGATTTCCTCCCTGTAATGGGGGCGCTCGCGGCGAGTCTCATTTAGACTCCGTTTTCTACTAAAAAGCGCTTCCCCCAGCGGTTCATGAGCGCACCCAGTACCTGGTAGGGAATCCGCCGGTCCGGCGGCAGATGGCGAACGTACACAGCGTTCCATTCCAGCCCGGCCTGCGCCCCGCGTCTGCGCTTAAACTCGCCTGCGCCGGAGCTGTAGTTCAACAGTAGTCTTTGTTCTGCTACCCGCTTTAGCAGCATGGCGACTAGTAGGCGGTAAAAACCGGTGTCGATCGTCAATGTTGTGTCGTATCCAATAAATGGAGTCGTCGTCACCCTGCCTTTTTGAAAACAGGCAAATACCGCGTCCAATCGGCCGGATTCGTGTCTCAGGCCACGAAATTCTAAAAGACGTTCGTTCAATGCCCGAGCAACAAACTTTTCTGTGTATTGCGGGTTCAGGTACGAGTGTTTTTCCAAATATAACATCCGGTAAAGAGCCGTGATCCGTGGGATGTCCTCCGGAAAAAAAGAATCCGACTCTACAACGGAATAACTTTTCAGCGCTCGAAGCGCCTTTAAATCACGCTTAACGTCGCTTCTGGATAAGAACTCAGGATTCTTTCCATCAAAAAAATAAATCTGACGGCTTGTAATCAGGTCATAACCGCAGGCCTCCAAGCGTGAAGGCAGCTCCGGATCCTCGAACGCGTGAATGTTTTTAAGTAGAATAGCATGGTTTGGAAATTGCTTCGTCAGTGCGGTTGTAACGGTTGGGGCGTCTTTTACTAGGTCGCTGCCATGGAGATTGGTGGACAGTAGGCTACTGCTCCACTGCACTGTTTGATCCACTTGTCCAAACCGTAGTCCTACGCCCAGGAATTGTAGTGCACTCCATGCCCCGGCTTGCGCCCACTTGGATTTGAGTAGACTCAGCTCAGCCAGCGGATAGCGCACGTACTGGGTGAATAGCGAGCAGGGGTAAGAGTTCTCCCCCAGCTCGCCTTCTACGGTCAATGGCCAGATGCGTTCCCTGCACCGCACTACGCCCGCTTTGACCCTCAAATTGGGTGCCAGCGTCCGGACTGAGTTCTCTAGAAAAAAGCTCCAATACGCGGCGCCGTCATCGCCGCTCGCTCTCATCCATTGGGCTGCCTCCGCACCAAACGCCACTTCCGGTTCGCCGCCGGACTCCTCTGTCGGGGCCGCCCTCAATGGTTAAAGTGCGCGATGTGAAAGCTTCCGTAAGTATGCACCCTGTCCCGCTTGTGACAGGCTGCCGCACGATCTGTGTCGTACCGTAACAAATCGCCGACCCGCTGGGAGCGCCCGTCTAGGGAGATGAGCAGTGGGTCCACAAAGTCCACGCGAGCCCCGCCGCTTCGCCACAAGGCCATGGCGCCGGGGCGGGCTTTTTCAAAAATAGCCTGCCATTCTGCCTTGAGCCACCGGCTGTCTTGAGTGCTCAGCCAATCCATATGATCTAAGAGTACAAACTTTGAGAAGCCGTCCGGATGTGTTTTTAAAAATGTGGTCAGATCGCTTGTGTGCAAGTGCACACGATTCACGAGTCCGGCGCGGAGGCGTTCAAAGTTTTGTTCCTTCAAATACTCAGGGCAACACTCTTTGGAGTAGCGCCCAAATAAGTAAAGTCTCCAGAAATAATTATCTGCAGTGGGTAGTCGAGTGAACACCGCTTCCATGCTCTCCTCCATAAAGTCAGCCACGGTTTGGGCGCAGGTTTCCTCTAAATGATCCCGTTGTGCCTTGGGCACGCCGATCATACTCAACGCCAAATCTGTACGCAGGGCTCGCTTGATGCCTGCGCCCCAAAAGCGTTCCTTGACGGCACCAAAGTAAATCTCTCGCTGTTCTTCCATGGATTCCGCAGTAAACAACCGAAGCGCTTCTTCGTAAATTCCTTGCATTTTGCAGTAAGCTACGAGGAGTTTGCCGAAGGCCCCCGTGGTTCCCCGATGATAAAAGGAGGATTCAGGGGTGGGCCGTTCAAAGAAATGAATACGTTTGTCCCAATAATTTTGGGACGATTTTGAAAGCTCGCTGCGCAGGCGTTCCACATACCACTCCCCAAATCGCGCATCGCCGCCGTCTCCGAATAGGCTGAAAAATTCAGGAAACTCCAAACGGCGTATGCCAGCTATTTTGAGTTCGAGAAGCGCGTTCTGTCGAAAATTCATGTCGACAGCATGGACGCTGTTAGGATGGTCCAACGCGTAGTCCAATGCATTACAACCAGCTGAAGTGATTAAAACTAGATCATCCTTCTCATCTAATTGCATCACTTCCCGATCTAATCTCGGGTCTTCCCAACACGTATTATAGACTAGGTGATTTCCGTGGACGTACGAAAAAATGCGATTGGAGGTCCAGTTGAAGAGCGCTTTCACGAAGAGTAAGTTTTACTTTTTATGCCGATTTGCTTCGCCCAGCAGGCTATGAAACGCCAAAATCTTCATCGTCATTCTAACTCCCGGCAATGGAAATGCGTCGTGTCATAAAATTACCACATTTCCGCCGCTTTGTTTTAACGTAAATGCAATGAATTTGAGACATCCTCCCTTCTTTAGTACGCTTCTTAAATACGCCTCAATCGCCCGTACGCATCTGCAATCGCATGGGTTTACGCACTCTGCGGCTCAACTTGGCCGAGAATTGCTCTTTGACCTGCACAACGGCGTGGAAACCACTCTGCCCCGCAATCCTTCTTCAAATCCCTCTCACTTTAATCCCATTCTCTATCAAGGCGCAGACCCCAAAATCGTGCGCGACCTTTTTACTCGGCTCCCCTTGGCTGCCAAGGCCTCGACGTTTATGGACTTTGGCTGCGGCAAAGGTCGCGCTCTCATCCTCGCCGCTCAGCACGGCTTCCGGCGGGTCGTCGGTGTGGAATTGGATCACGACCTGGTCTCCCTGTGTCGAATCAACCTCGGCAATCTAAAACGCTCGAAGGACGAACCGTTTCCTGAAGTGTATCAGGCTGACGCTACCCGCTTTGAGCTTCCGCCGGGGGCCCTGACCGCCTTTCTCTACAATCCCTTTTTAGGCCCGCCCTTGCAATCAGTCGTCTCGCGCCTCGTCCAACATGCTCGAACTTCTGGAAATCCGGTTCGGGTCATCTACGTCAACCCTCAAAGCCTCAACACTTTTTTGGATCACGGGTTTACGATCACCCATTCTCTCCGACACCGCAGTCTCCAGTTGGCGGTTTTGATGGAGATCCCGGGATTTCACGGCGGCGGGTTATGATGTATCCGCCGGGATGTGTGGGAATTGCCGCAGTGGCATTTTTTCAAATTCCTGCCCACGACCCCGCCTGTTCACTCAGAACCGTTTCAGGCACCTTCGCTGTTGTCTTCCTTTTTTCACTTTGCCGCCGTTGCTCAAGTCGGAGGTGTCTGTTAAGTCTCCCCACACTTTTGCCCATGCCTCGCGACAACTCCATCCACAAGATTCTCCTCATTGGTTCTGGTCCGATCATTATCGGGCAGGGCTGCGAGTTCGACTACTCCGGCGTCCAAGCTTGTAAAGCCCTCAAGGAGGAGGGGTACGAGGTGGTGCTGGTGAATTCCAATCCGGCCACCATCATGACGGATCCGGAGTTTGCGCACCGTACGTACGTCGAACCCATTACGCCGGAAGTGGTCGAGCGCATTATTGAACGCGAAAAACCTGACGCACTTTTGCCCACCTTAGGCGGCCAGACAGCGCTTAACTGTGCCATGTCTCTAGTGAAGTCTGGGGTGCTAGATAAGCACGGCGTGAAGATGATCGGCGCAAATGCCGAGGCGATTCACAAGGGCGAAGATCGGCAGGCGTTCAAAGAGGCGATGGAGAAGATCGGTCTCGAGGTTGCCCGTTCCGGTACGGCGCATACCATGGAGGAGGCACGGAAGGCGGCTCTCGAAATTGGGAGCTTTCCGCTCGTGATTCGGCCTGCGTTTACCCTTGGCGGGATGGGCGGCGGGATTGCTTACAATCGCGAGGAGTTTGAGGAAATTGTGGCCCGAGGCCTGGATCTTTCTCCTGTCAGCGAAGTGCTTATTGAGGAAAGTCTTCTGGGTTGGAAGGAGTTCGAGATGGAAGTAATGCGCGACCGTGCAGACAACTGCGTGATCGTGTGTTCCATCGAGAACCTAGACCCGATGGGCGTCCATACGGGCGACTCCATCACCGTCGCACCCATTCAGACGCTGACGGATAAAGAGTACCAGTTCATGCGGGATGCCTCCTTTGCTGTGATCCGCGAGATCGGCGTCGAGACGGGCGGCTCCAACATTCAGTTTTGTGTGCACCCAGACAACGGTCGGGTGATTGTGATCGAGATGAACCCACGCGTGTCGCGCTCCTCTGCGTTGGCGTCGAAGGCGACGGGTTTTCCGATCGCTAAGATCGCGGCCAAACTCGCCGTGGGGTACACGCTGGATGAAGTCAAAAACGACATCACACGTGAGACGCCTGCGAGCTTCGAGCCATCCATTGACTACGTGGTTGTTAAAATTCCGCGTTTCACCTTTGAAAAATTCCCATTGGCCGACGCGACGCTCACGACTCAGATGAAGAGCGTCGGCGAGGCCAT
>CAIWVL010000038.1 GCA_903916085.1 uncultured Spartobacteria bacterium | reverse complement strand
GCAGACAAAAGAATCTTCCGACTGCATGTAGGCAACACTGATGTTGGTCAGGATGGCATTGATGTGTACTTGTTGGTTAGTTGGCTGTGGCATGTTAGTTCTCCTTACTTAGCCGGGCCGAGGAGTGATACGTAAATCTGAGCGATAGAACCAGCCGCGGCAGTTTCAAGAGCCTTGCCGACCACGTACTGAGTTGTGTCAGTGCCGTAAGCGATTGCCTTGACAGCGCCCGTGTTGTCGATGCCGAGAACGTTACCAACAGTGATACCGGTGGAAGCATTTACTCGAACCTTGCTAATACCCGAAACGCAAACTCCACCGAGGTCTCCGGCGGCTGGCGTGTCTTGAAGTACGCCAATCGGCAGATCGGTGATTCCGGTGCAAGGCGTCACATCGACTCCAAGCGTGTTGGTGGTTCCGGCAGGCTTTACAAACAGAAACTGCTTGGCCGACAGGTCTACTGCAGCGACACCGGTAATCCGGACCGCATAGGTATTGATTTCAGAAGCCATTAGTTCTGGCCCTCCATTTCTGCTTGTGTGTATAGCTCAGGGCGTTCAGCAAGAACGTCAGCGATAGCTTGAGACTTGGACTTCGCCAAACCCTTCGCCAAACGCTCGTTAGCCAAGCCATCCAGAGTTCCCAGAGCTGAACCGGCGGGAGCGTTGCTCATGCCAGCAGCCTTAAAGATGCCGGCAGTGCGCAACTGCTCATTGGCGGCATCAAGAATTTGATCGATTGTTTCGGCAAGCTCAGCGTCAATAGCGCGGGCCTTTCGCATTGCGGCACCGAAAACGCTGCTGTCGTAGCCAATCGACTCGCGAGAGCGAGCCTTTGCAATTTCAGTCTCGGTTTCGCGCTCGGATCGAGCCTTTTCGAGTTCTTTTTCTACTGAAGCAGCATATTCGCGAGCCTTAGTGATTTCCTTGCTGTGCATTTCGTCTCGCGACTTCATCAGCGTTGCCACCTCTTCAGGCATGCCAGCGTAGGGATCGTCAGAAACAGTTACCGGAGCAACCTCCTGCGAAGCTTGCTTCTTAAGTTCCACGTTTGCGGCGCGGAGCTGCTTGGTTACTGCGAGTAGAGCAGCAATTTGAGCGCGGCTCTTTTGCAATTCCTCAGTGACTTCCATGTCTTCTCCTTCTGGGCGAACAACACCAGCTGCACGCAACGATTCAAAAACAGACTTAACACCGTCGCGAGACTTCATCAACATCCAGCCTTCGACTTCGTGAGCGGGGTGGTCGACTCCTGAAGTTTCGTTGACTTTCAGCTTGATTAACTTTGGCGCTGTGCTCATCTGTTCTCCTCTTCATTTCAAACTTTAGCGTGCGTTGAAACAAAGTGGTGACATTAAAGAAAAACAAACCCCCCAGACGTTAGGGGCCTGGGGGGTTTGCGCGCTCCGGCTCTGACGCGGTAGGGACACCACATCCTTGCCGAGCCCGATGCCGGGCGATTCTCAAGTATAGCCTAAAAAAGGCTTACCTGCTCGTACCTGAAATTGCTTTCCGGCTCGTAAATCTCTGATTTCCAAACTGTAATCGTCCGATGGCTTTGCGCTCTTTTGGTTTTCACTGTATTAATTGTTTTTGTCAGGAAACCTTCTTTTGCTGCGTATCGGAAGATGGCGCCCATC
>CAIWVL010000037.1 GCA_903916085.1 uncultured Spartobacteria bacterium | reverse complement strand
GTCTCGGGATCCTGCCGATGAACCGCTTTCAGGAGCAAGCTTTTCGCCGGGTCCCCAGGTACAATGGCCGGTCCGGTATCGCCACCTTTAAGCAGGGCGTCCCGAGTGTCCAGAAGTAGACCGCCTTTATCTTTGCCCGCTTCGGCGCTGTGACATTTGTAGCAGGACTCCACCAAAACGGGGCGGATCTTGGTTTCAAAAAACTCCGTTTGTTCCGGAGTGAGTTCCGCGGCAACTGCGCCGACCGATACGAGTGCAGAAAGAAGGGGAAGGAGGGTCTTCATGTGCGGGACATTTCACTTTGCGCGTCAGCGGCTCTGGAGGTCCTGGGCTCAGACCAGCAGCGAGTGGTTTACATGGCCGTAGACGTCAGTCGGCCTGAAGTCGCGGCCTGCATACCGGTAGGTGAGTTTTTCGTGATCAAATCCCAGCATGTGCAGCATCGTCGCGTGGAGGTCGTGCACCTCCATTGCCCCCTCCGTCGCCAGGGCCCCGAAGTCGTCGGTGGAGCCGTAAGTCAGTCCTGGCTTTGCGCCGCCTCCGGCCATCCAGACTGTAAAACCGCCCGCATTATGGTCACGCCCGATGCCCTTTTTCTTGGCTACGTCGTTATTATCGGAAGTGGGCGTCCTGCCAAATTCACCGGCCCAAATCACCAGCGTGTCCTTGAGCATGTCACGCTGCTTGAGATCCTCGAGCAGTGCGGCAATGGGCTGGTCGGCCCCTAGGCAGAGTTCTTTGTGAGTTTCGTCGTTTTTGTCGTGGGTATCCCAACCTTCGAGCCAGACCTGCACAAAACGCACCCCGCGCTCGACCAATCGGCGGGCAAGGAGCATCTGGTTTCCCTGTCCGGTGTCTCCGTAAAGTGCGCGGATATGCGCCGGTTCGCGGGTGAGATCGAAAGCATCCGTGGCCTCTACCTGCATCCGGAAGGCGGTTTCAAACGACAAGATCCTTCCCTCCAGAAAGGCGTCACCGGCGTGCTGCCCGAGGTGTTCGCCGTTGATCTGGGAAAGGAGATCCAATTGCCGCCGCTGTTCGCGGATGGATGTACTGCCGCTGCGCAGGTGCTCGATGAGCTTGTTTACGTCCGCATTTTTAGTGGCGATGCTTGTGCCACGCGTCCAGGCAGGTAGAAAACCGTTGCCCCAATGCTTATCCCCAGAGGACCGCGTCCCGTTCTCTGAGAGCGAAATAAACGCTGGGAGATTCTCGTTCATGGTTCCGAGACCGTAAACCGTCCAGGCGGGGATACTGGGCCGGACATTCACCAACTCCCCGCAGGTCATCATCAGTTGAGCGGGCTCATGGACGCTGCTTTTAGTGTGCATGGAACGGATCAAGCACAGTTCGTCCGCCTGTTTGGCCAGAAACGGAAATAGCTCACTCATTTCAGCCCCACTTTGGCCGTGTTTGGAAAATTTGAATCCCGAACGCTGCAGCTTTCCGCTCAATCTCCCCATGCCCGAGGCGACCTCCCCAGCCTGCTTCTGGTAATCTTTGAGAACCTCCTCCACGGGGCGGCCGTGGTATTTTTCCAGCATGGGTTTCGGGTCAAACGTGTCCACCTGCGAGGGACCTCCCACAGGAAAAATGTGGATAACCCGCTTGGCCGTTGCAGGAAAATGCGGTTCGCGGGCGTGCAACGGCGAGTCAGCAGCAAAAGCTCCCGTTGCGTTTAGGAGGGGCACAAGCCCGAGGGCTCCCATCCCAAGACCGCAGCGGCTGAGGAAATCACGGCGCGTGGTACAGAAATCTGAGGGAGCTGGTGGCTTCATAGGAGGGAATAAGACTGAAAACGTAATC
>CAIWVL010000036.1 GCA_903916085.1 uncultured Spartobacteria bacterium | reverse complement strand
TCATGGTCTTCGCAGACTACGAAGATTTGTCTGGTGTATTTCATCTCAGCTCCTCCGTTCCAAAACTTCTTCGTAATAGCCAATCCAGTGTCGGCAATAGTCCGGATGGATCTCGGCGCTTTCCTTTAGTGACTTCAAGACTGCGCGGATGCCCTCGATCGTGAGGATCGCCGCGCGGTGGCAATCATCTCTCAGCCACTTGACGGGACCGTCTTTGGGGATTCCTGGTTGGGCGACTCCCCACATGGAGTAGGCAGTATCGACGGCGCTCATTGCTTTGCGTACTCGTGATACCAAAGCTTGCGGATCTCGCTCGGGCCGGTCCAGCCTTCATGGATAGAGCCGTCCGGATTCTTGAAACACCTGTAGCTGCACAGATCCTTCTGCGTCCAGCACACCCGGCAGTGCCGTTCGATGATGATGGCAACCACTGGGCCTCGTGGAAGCCGGACCATTCGCTCGATGATCCTGACAGGGTGGCTGCTCTTGTAGGGCAACCAGACCTGACCAACCTCGAACGGAGGGGGAATGTATTTCTTTTTTCTCGGAGCCATTGGAACTGTCCTCGGGTAAAGCCCCCTTCGGAAATTGACGGGGGGGGTGGGGTGGCAACAATAAATTTTGTCGAGTGCGCTTGACTTTACAAGCGAAGTAAGGCTCGGGCTTGCTTGATGTCCTCGATCGTTACGTCCGTGGGTTGTCGGTGAGATGTGCGGTACACGGCTCTGGCGAATGTCGTCCATTCTTCACTCAATACCTTCATCGCTTCGTAGGATTCCTTCGAGGCGTACAGGACTCCAGGAGGCTGATAACCAGCACCGTCGACGACCAGATTGGTTTTGTCGGCGCGGATGGTCCAGTGCGTCATAGCCGATAGAGTGATCCACTTGCGTCCGATCTTCGTGATCTTCATGTTGCGCGGATTGCCCATGTAGCGCTCTCGTGGGACGTAGTAGAATTCTTGACCGATTGAGTATGTCATAGGGTTATCTCTGAGATTGAAAATTGGAATGAGCACGGGGATGGGGTGGTACTCTCCCCACCCAGTCGCCGACTAAACCCCCCTTGTTTCGGAAGCCGGGGGAGGGGGTCGGGCCTGAAATATTTTTTCCGTCCAGTCCAGCCAGTGCAGCCTGTCTGCGTCCCTTCTGCGTCCCATTGTGCAAGCACCCGGCTCTAAACACATGATCCACAAAAGATTCGCTGAGATTGCACAGGCATATAGACTGCCTAGGCTGGATAACGCACGCTTGTACGAGCGCATAGCCTGCCTTGTCAGGGTCCACGCTTCCACGTCGCAGCGTGAGAACGTCCACCTGTTCATCGTCCGCCCACACGCCAGCGTGTGTGAGCGCATCGAGTAACGCCTTGGCTACGTTGTCCACGTCGCGCCGCCTACGATCGGCAGCGTGCAGCGATACAACCATGGCAATGCGGTCGTCAGGGGTGAAGATGCCACGCTCTACCGTGCGAGCCAGACACGCCCGAAATGCCACTCCTTCAGGAGACACGAACAGGCGGCTATTCCGCCCGCGCTTCCAGTAATGATTGACGCTCGGAGGATAGGGAACTTTCAGCGAAAGCCCCGCAAAATCCGTAAAATTTGACATATTGCAACACCTGCGACAATTGGTCACGCCTGGACGGGACAATCGTTTAGCTAGAACGACGCCCTTACAGACTCGACCATAACCAAAAATCTCTCCCTCCGCTCCCCTCGGCATCCCTCGCCAAGCTTCGCCCCTGAGATCCTCACACTCCTTCCGCGTTTGCTGTCTCTTCCAGCCTTTGCCGTGTGACTGTTCGCCTGCATCGGGTTTGCGCTCCCTTCGCGCCTATCCTTGCCGGACTCGATTGACGACCCGAGCACAGACATCG
>CAIWVL010000035.1 GCA_903916085.1 uncultured Spartobacteria bacterium | reverse complement strand
CCCGTTCGGCTTAGTCCTTTCTAACTTCATCCTATAAAAAGGGAAAAACCGGTAGCCGAGGCGCGGCGTATCTATAAGCAGGATACAGCTGCCCCGGCGCACCTGGTTCTTAACCCGAAAAATATTTATAGAATCTCAGTTCTTCCAAACTGAATTCAAAGTTTAAGACACTCTAGTGGCTCTTTAAGTCTCCCTGTTCTGTATGTAGTTCCAAAAGAGTTTTGGAAAAAGTAAAGGTCTCTAGAGACCCTGGGCTAAGTTACTAGTTGGTTGAATCCAACGTTGTAAGGTTAGCCTAGTCCTCTGGTGATAATAGCGCAGTGGCCCCACCCGTTCCCATTCCGAACACGGAAGTGAAACGCTGCAGCCCCGATGATAGTGCTTCTATAGGTTGCGCGAAAGTAGGACGTCGCCAGTATCCCCGCCCCGCATGGCTAACCCCGTGCGGGGCGTCCTTGTTTTTAGGGGGAAGATTTCACGCGGAGGCGCGGAGAACGCGGAGGGGGGAAGGGAAATAAAAGGGAGGGTAGAAAATGGGCAGACCTAAGCCACCAGTCCCTTCAAAACCTTAAATATCTGTCCCCCCTCCGCGTACCCCGCGCTTCCGCGTGAAACCTGCCTTTTCCCGCTGTGTGAGATTTCTTACTGCCCGGTAGCGTTGCGTTCGAATGAGCTTTGTGGTTGTCTTCATGCAATCATGAGAGTCACCCGTTTTCTTTGCCTCGCACTGCCGCTGTTAGCCATGTCTGCTTGTAAGAAAGCAGGTGAACCTGTGGCGGGCGGTGACATTCCCATAGGGGAGTTTGCCTCAATGTCAGGCGCAACCGCTAGTTTTGGACAGGCCTCGCACAAGGGCACCCAGATGGCGATCGACGAGATTAATGCTTCCGGTGGAGTTTTGGGACAAAAGCTCCGATTGATCACGGAAGATGACCAGAGTCGTGCGGGGGAAGCCGCCACGGTTGTCCGTAAGCTGATTGCTCGCGAGCACATCGTGGCGTTACTTGGAGAGGTGGCTTCCTCTAGGTCTTTGGAGGCTGCGCCGATTTGTCAGCAGGCAGGGATTCCAATGATTTCGCCGGCGTCCACTAATCCTAAAGTGACGGAGGTCGGGGATAACATCTTCCGAGTGTGCTTCATCGATCCATTTCAAGGCACTGTGCTGTCGAAGTTTGCGCTGTCTAAGGGGTGGAAGCGAGTGGCGATTCTTACAGATGTGAAACAGGACTATAGTGTTGGGTTGTCACAATTCTTCAAGAATCATTTGGGGGCAAACGGCGGTGAGATCGTCAGTGAACAAAGCTATTCTTCAGGAGATAAAGATTTTAAGGCGCAGTTGACTGCTATCAAGGGCGCACAGCCGGATGCGATTCTTGCGTCGGGCTACTATACCGAGGCCGGGCTGATTGCGTTGCAAGCAAGGGAGTTGCAGATTTCAGCGCCCTTGCTCGGTGGAGATGGATGGGACTCCCCCTCGCTGGTGGAAGTTGGAGGTAAAGCGGTGGAAGGTTCTTTTTTCTCAAATCACTTTTCAGCCAGCGATCCTTCGCCAGCAATTCAGGCATTTTTGAAGAAGTACCGTGAAAAATATAATTCCGAAGCTGATGCTATGTCCGCTCTGGGGTACGACTCCGCGATGATTCTTGCCGACGCCATGAAGCGGGCAGGGACAACCAAAGGGGATGCGCTTCGTAATGCGATAGCGAACACCCACGGATTCTCCGGTGTGACTGGACAGATCACCATCAATGCCCAGCGTAATGCCGATAAGTCGGCTGTCATGCTTGAAGTGAAGGAGGGGAAGTTCAGTTACGTCGAAACTGTCGCTCCCTAGCTTGCGCTTTTGCTCGCGTTCGTGTTCAAAGCGTTAGGTGAATGAGTTTCTGCAGCAATTAATCAACGGCCTCTCTTTGGGGGCGGTGTATGCCCTGATCGCCCTAGGCTACACGATGGTGTACGGGGTGCTGCGGTTTATTAACTTTGCCCACGGTGATGTGTTTATGGTCGGCGCGTTTTCAGGCATGTACCTGGCGCGTTGGCTTAAACCCATGGCGACCAACTGGCCTGAATGGGTGTTTGCCCTGGTTGTGCTGTTGGGATCAATGCTCTTCTGTGCGGCGCTAGGCATTCTCATTGAAAGGCTTGCGTACAAGCCCTTGAGAGACCGTCCTAGGTTGACAGTCCTCATCACAGCGATCGGCGTTTCCTTACTCCTTGAGTACGCCGGCCAACTCGTCTTCGGTGCCGCCCCGCGTGGCTTTCCATCGTTAATCACAAGCCAACCCATCCGTGGTTTGGGAGGACTGCGTGCGAGCAACATTCAGCTGATTGTCCTAGTCGCCACTACTGCGTTGCTTGGAGGGCTCCATCTGATTGTGATGCGGACACGCTTAGGGCTTGCAATGCGGGCCCTTTCGCTCAACCCGACGGCAGCGCGGTTGATGGGCGTAAACACTAACGTCGTTATCTCGTTCACCTTTGGACTCGGCTCTGCATTAGCTGCCGCTGGAGCGATCTTCTATGTATCTTTGTATCAGGCGATTGATCCATTCATGGGGGTGCTACCTGGGATGAAGGCGTTTGTGGCGGCTGTGCTCGGGGGGGTGGGCAGTCTACCGGGGGCGATGGTTGGGGGAATAATCAGATCGGAAGAGCACACGTCTGAACTCCAGTCACT
>CAIWVL010000034.1 GCA_903916085.1 uncultured Spartobacteria bacterium | reverse complement strand
CACGGTTTTACAAACTGCTAATGCGATACCGCAAGTCAATATCCAAACACCGAGTAGTGCGGGTGTATCACGCAATTCCTTTAGCCAGTTCGATGTGCATCTTATAGACGATGTCCTTGATATAGAACGTGTCATGCGCAAACAGGGTGACGCCCCATTCGGCATCGTCCAGACCAGTGCTACCCGTTATGAGCTGCAAAATCTTGCCGTGATACTGCCGTCCCACGCGACCGTGTCCGGCCATCAACGCCTTGCGTTCTTCAAAACTAAGCGCATACCAGTTCTGCTCAACCTGCCGACGCTTACTCATCGGATAGAAACAGAACACCTCCCAGTTCGGCAAATTGGGGTACAGCTTGTCCTTGCCGTACTTCAACATCCGCGCCCTGAACTCCACCATGGACTTCTCAAACTCGGCGCTGCCCGCCTGCAAATTCTGCTCCTTTTCCAACGTCGCAGCGTAATCCTGTTCCGTAGAAAAATATTCACTCTCCTCCGTGAGCGAAAAGAAGCTGTACACCGGTGTGAACACGTCTGGTCCCAAACCCAGGGTCAGCCGCTTTTCGAACGCATTCGCAGTATGCAAATCCGGGGTGAGCAGCATGAAGGCGATGTCAGCCTTGGGCGAAATGACACTAAACACCAACAACTGAGTGTTTTCCGTCGCCCGAATTTCTTGAATTAATTCGCTCAATTGCGTTTTCGCAGCAATCTTTTCCTCTGGGCTCAAGAGAGACCACTGGCCGTGTTCGATCCGGTAAAACAAATGAAGGACGTGCCATCCTTTTTCGGGCACAACAGGGGTAACGGCAGATGTCGACATACCCGTCCATGATGCCCCCCGCGTTCCCACGGTCAAGGAAGCGCCGCCGCTCCCAGCACAATCCCCGGGACGACAGGCGTGCCACGCAGAAACTCGGCGACGCGCAGCCGACGTTTTCCTTCCACTTGGACCTCAGTGAGCCACACGGATTTCGCGCCGGCAGCCACAAGCAATCCACGTGGTTCGGCACGCAAAACCGTTCCCGGCAAGGCGGATCCGGAGGACGTCCGACTCTGGATGACCGAAAACACCTTCAACTTCCGGCCCTGTCCCGGCTTCGTGCCTCCCGGTAATGTTGTGTACGCTCCGGGCCAGGGATTCATCGCTCGCACCCGGCGGTCCACTGCGCTCGGCGAACTCCACTCAATAAGACCATCCTCGCGCGAAAGTTTGCGCGCATAAGTGACCAGCTCGGGCTCCTGCGGCACGCGCGGCGCATTACCCGAAGAGAGAAGCTCCAAGGCCTCGGCGAGTGCCTCAGGCGCAATAAGCCCTAAACGATCATGGAGCTGCCCTCCTGTTTCTCGGCGCCCCAAACCTAAACGCTTCTCAAGCAGTATGTCCCCCGTGTCGAGACCCTCGGCCATGTACATCACTGTGACACCAGACTCTGCATCAC
Source organism: uncultured Spartobacteria bacterium (assembly GCA_903916085.1). Lineage (GTDB taxonomy): Bacteria > Verrucomicrobiota > Verrucomicrobiia > Chthoniobacterales > Chthoniobacteraceae > Chth-196. The sequence continues at coordinate 13,036 of CAIWVL010000034.1, read as the reverse complement.
CCGCCTCAATAGCGGCCTGAATCGGCGCGGCACCCCGGTGCCTTGGCAACAGAGACGCGTGCAGATTCAGACATGCGACCTTGGGCAAATCAAGCACACTCCTAGGCAGAATCTGACCATACGCCATGACTACAAGCACGTCCGGCTCCAAGGCACGCAAGGCCTCCACTGCGGCAGGATCACGCATCTTGAGCGGTTGCTGCACAGGCAGCGACTCGCGCAACGCAATCTGCTTCACTGCCGACAACTGGAGCTCCTGATGCCGTCCCACGGGCTTATCCGGCTGTGTCACAACCCCTGCCACCAAATGTCCCGAACGCACCAACCACTCAAGCGTCGGCACTCCAATGTCACCACTCCCAGCAAAAACAATCCGCAGCGGCTTCAAATGAAAAACCTCCCAGGTTTAGCCCGCTCTAGGCGGAGATAATCTGACTTAAAATGTCGTGCGTCACCTTGATCGGACTCTGCGTGGCATCGATGGTGATCACTTTACTTGACCCGTAGAACTCCAGAACGGGCTTGGATTCTTCCTCATAAGTCACCAACCGCCTCCGAATGGTTTCCTCATTCGCATCATCAAACCGATTTTCCTTGAGCGCCCGTTTTTTTAGACGCGAAACGAGAGCCTCGCGGTCTGGGCAACTGAGATGGAATACTCTCTTCACCTCCAAAATGTCCTGCATGATCTCAGCCTGACGCACATTGCGCGGGATCCCATCGAGGACAAGCGAATCGATGTCCGGCTTAAATTTGTGCATACCCACCATGTCTCCAATGACCGCCATCCAAAGCTTTACGGTCATCTCGTCAGGGACCAGTTCGCCCCGGCTGGAATAATCTAAAAAAGCCTGTCCCAATGGAGTCCGGGTGTCGAGGGAGCGAAAAACATCGCCACAGGCACAGTGGAAAAACCTTGGAATCGTACCAAGAACCTTACCCTGAGTCCCTTTACCGGCACCGGGTGCCCCGAACATAAGGTAAGTGCGGTACTTCATCTTGGGGGAAAGCCTGAAGAGCAACAGGGCAGTTTGCAAGCAGTCGCTGCAACCCAATCGTCACTTTCACCAAAACCATAAAGAGTGCGAGCGCTCCGATCACACACACTCAAAACACAAGACTAATGCCCGTCCATCATCATCATTCCCCCCAAAGGCCCCCGCCCTTCCCACGTAGCCGGACGGTTCCAGGGAATCGTGCTAATGCTATCCGACTCCTCCTTTGGCGTGGAGGCGCAGCCCACACAGCCGCCAAACACCACGAGCGCACCCAAAATTATTCGAAAAATACTCATGAGATCCTCTTAGAAAAATAAAGCTCGGTCCGACCGAGCGAAGGCAAGTTATCGAACCAACTTGCGCGAAGGGAACAGCTCGCTGGCATTCAATCCACCCGAATCACCTTCAACATCTTCCTGTGCTTTCGCCGCAAAAACCACAGCGTCACCAGGTTGCACGCGCACCTTCGCCCGGGCACCTTCACCGTAGGTCAAGCCTGCCGTAAAAAACTTGGGCTTCACTTCCGTGATCTCAAGCTTCGCAAGTACCTTCCCTCCGCGTTGCACTTCCAGTTTGCTTTCGGGCGTAACCCCTTGCTTATCACCAAGATTCACAACCACAAAGTTCCAACCTTCGTTATACGCCACCACTTGCCCCTTGGGCGGCTCCTTGGCTCCAGCGCCTTTTGCGGACTCTGGCACAGCAGGCTTCGGAACCATCTGGGCCACCTTCGCCTTCAATTCTGCTTTCTCCCGCTCAGCCTTTGCCTGCTCCTCGCTCAGTGCCTGGCGCATCTTCTCCAGTTCAATCCTCAAGTTTGCGGCAACCTGTTCCGCCGCAGGATCCACGTTCGGCACAAGAGGCGTCTCTGGCTTCTTGGCGATCTCATTTTGAAGCTCCGTGACCTTCGTTTGGGCCATTTGAAGATCAGACTGAACTTTGGAGACCTCCTCCTCCTTGATTGAGGATTCCTTTTTGAGCTTATCGAGCGCGACCTGCTGCTGCTGAGTATCTCGACTAAGCTCCTCAACCTTCCCTGCAACTGCTTCCTTGTCCTTCCTGAGCTTGGAATTCTCGGTTCGCAGAACGCCCAAGGTCTGATCTTTGCTTGTGAGTTCAGCCACCTTTTCCGACGCCTTTTCCTTCGTCAGGTAGGCCAGCGTCGCAGAAGCAAGGGAAAGCACGATGGTGAGGAACAACAGAGACCGGATCATACGCTATGGGTTCTGGGCTTGAGATCGGAGGATCACGTGGCGGGAGGCGAACAAGAAGGAAAGAGGGGGGGAGGAGGCAAATCAGGGTAACCCGTCCAGGATGACCTGATTCCCAGTAACAAATCTGAAATTAAAGCGCCCGGAGCGCTTTGGAATTCAGACTACTGGAGACCACTCCTAGGCAGAGTTTCGAAAAGCCTTATTCCATCTTCGTTCTTACACGTCAGCTTGCAAGCGGGATGTGCCTCAAAATTTTATGTTCTGATAGTTGAGTTTCCCAAGCGCTACACCATACTGGAAGGGCCGTCAGGGGATGCGGATTTAGGGCGGGCAAACCCCGCCAGGGCCGGAAGGCAGCAACGGTAGCTTGACCCTGTTTGTCGCACTCCCCTGACGGCACCTCCGAGCGCTTGGCTTGGATGCGGGGTCTTAAGGCACCTCCGGTGCCTGGCTTCCCTTCAGGCATCTCACAGAATTACCCTGTGTTGCCCTTTCTTCTCCGCTCCTCCATGATCCCCCGCTTTCCCCTCTTCTCCAATCTCTCTCAAGCCCCCCAGTCCGTTCCCTGCTCAGGCGCAGCCGCTTCTCATGTCCACTCTCCGTTTTACAAATCTCACACGCCAAATTGAAATCGGCGCCAACTGCTACCTGTTAGAGGCTGGCGAACGTCGTATTGTGCTCGACTGTGGCGCACATCCCAAGATGGAAGGTCGCGAAAGTCTTCCCACGCTGGATCACCTCAATGGGCATCCCTTGGACGCAATCATCCTCACCCACGCCCACCAAGACCACTTAGGCTCTCTCCCCGTGCTGATGCGCCAGCACCCGCGGACCCCCGCCTTCATGACCGACCCCACCCTCCAACTGGCGGACGTCATGCTCCACAACTCAGTCAACGTCATGGCGAAACGCCACGAAAATGGCGAAGGCGATGCCCCCACTTTCTCCCACCGCGAAGCCACCAACTGCGTCCGTCGCTTCCAACCCCTGCCCCTCCACCAACGCTTTAATCTCTCCGGCGACCGCCTCGGGTTCGATGAAGTCGCAGACGTCTCGATTCAGTTCGAGGACGCAGGCCACATCTTGGGTTCCGCCGCAGTGCTCATCGAAACCCAAGGCCGGAGAATCCTTTACACAGGGGATATCAATTTTGACAACCAGTCCCTGATGCTCGGAGCTAAACTCCCCGAGGACAACCTGGATACCGTCATCATCGAGTGCACTCGCGGTGCCGTTCCACAGCCCGCAGGATTTACCCGCGAGCAGGAAGAACTGCGTTTCGCCACCTCCATTCGCGAGGTGTTTGCCAAAGGTGGCAGTGTGCTCGTGCCAGTGTTCGCCCTGGGTAAGTCCCAGGAAGTGCTCACCATGATTCTGACCATGCGCAAGAAGGGCCTCCTCCCAGAGTGCCCAGTGTACATAGGCGGCCTCAGCACGAAGCTGACTGAAATCCACGACCGCCTCGCCAGCGCCTCTCATCGCCAGCATCTCGGACTTGACCTGCTCGAATCCGTCGGACCGTTCACCATCAGCGGTCGCGAAGTGAACCAACTTCCCATCAAACCAGGCCGCATCTACGCCCTCTCCAGCGGCATGATGACGGAACACACGCTCTCCAACGTTATCGCCTCCCAGTTTATCCCGAACCCGGCCCACGGAATCTTCTTTGTCGGCTACGCTGACCCTGAATCTCCGGCTGGTCGCCTGCGCAGTGCAAAACTCGGGGACTCTGTCCAGGTGTCTGCCGAGGCCGCCTCCGAGACGCTCCGTTGCCGCGTGGAAACTTTTGGCTTCAGCGCGCACGGCGATCGGGACAGCTTCGTGAGCTATTTGGAGCGTGCCGCACCGCGCCAAGTGATTTTCGTCCACGGAGATCCAGATGCCCAAGAATGGATGCGTGAAACGCTACGCCCGCGTCTACCGGACACCAAGCTCTTGAGCGCGCCTAGTGGAGTTCCATTAGAATTAGCCGAATAGGCAAAATGGGCTGAAGATTCCAAGGCGGGCGAAAGTTAAGAAAAGGCACATGCAACGCTCTGTGCCTGTGAGCCTTGCACGGTTCTGCCCAGACATTGGGAACTGGGACGGGCCGGCCTGATAGATTCAGGTGCAAAACAATTTGTGGCCCCAGGGAAAAGAGCGCGCAACTCGCGACCCGCTCCGGTGTTTTTCTAATTAGACACACCAGACTTCGTCCCGGCCTCCTACCCCCCCAAGGGGCGGGGGTGAGGTTTGGGTGGGTCTTTCGTGTTATTTTCTCCCCGGCACATCCCGCCCCACCACGCAGCGAACGCATCAGTCTATAAGCCCAATCGCAATGAAAACAAAATTCACACTGGGAAATTCGAGTCGGTTTTGGGGAGTGCTTCTCGCTGCGAGCGCCGCAGCTGTGCTCGTGGGGACACACGCGCAAGCCAAACGGCCGACGGTAAGGAAAAACAAACAACTCTCTTTCCAACAACTAGATACAAACAAAGACGGCATCCTGACCCTCACAGAGTTTGAGAGCGGCAAACAATCAGTTGCCCGTTCCGAAGCTCAATTTATCCACCTGGACAAAAACAAAGATGGAGTTCTCACTGAGGCAGAGTTTGCTCGGGTTCCCAAGCAGGTTGAGTCGCGCTTTGCTCAACTCGATACCAATCATGACGGGAAGCTCTCCGCAGAAGAGTTCAAAGCGGGCCGATCGGTTGCCACATCTTCGGCAGCGCAATTCAGGCGTTTAGACGCCAACGGAGACGGGGCACTCAGTCTTCAGGAGTTCTCTGCCACCGTGCGTAAAAAGCGCCGATAGTACCCGGTGCATGAAGGAAAACCGGAACAAAACGGCATCCCTGAAAACAAAATCTTAAAAACTTCCTGCCCCCTGCTCTCTCCTGTCCAAAAAATTAGCCTCTTGTTCCTTCTGTGAACTCCGAGATGAATGCACCAGAGGGAGCGGAGGATGTGCCGTGCCAACTTTATCCCAACCTCAGGATAAGCCCCGCCCCACCAAGGCCAGCCTGCGTAAGGGCGGGCCGTCGAATGTGACATTTTCTGGGCTGTAAAACAAACAACCCGAACAACCCGAACAATAAAACGAACCACGACAAACAAGCTCCCATGAAACTTATTCCGACTCTGGCCGCCGCCTGCGCCCTGACAACGATAGCCGCGATCGCTGAAGACAAGACGCCCGAGGCAAAATCAGAACCTACAACAGCAGCGCCTGTCGCAGCAACAGCAACTCCCTCGACGCCGCCCACTCCGGCGTCTTCCGCAGAAACAAAGCCTGAGAAGCCCGACAAACCCAAACTCTCGCTCGAGGAACGCTTCAAGAAACTAGACAAAAACGGAGATGGCGTTCTCAGTCTGGAGGAATTCCGAGGCAAACATGACGCCGAAAAAGCTGCTGAAGCCTTCAAAAAACTCGACAAAGACGGGAATGGCTCACTGACACTCGAAGAGTTCTCCGCCCGGGAAGAGAAAAAGAAGAAAAAGGAGTAGATTTGACAGCGGATTCCCAAGGAGCACAGAGGACTCCTTGGGAGTTGGCAGGTGTATCAAGCCCCGCCAAAAAGTCGATTTGCCTGTGGTAACAGCCGTAGGGCGTGCATTCGAATTTAGATCAACTTTTCACTGGTCAACTCGCGCTTAAGGTAAGCGTAGTAGACCGGCGCTGCAATCAGGCCGGGGACCCCAAAAGCGGACTCCATGACGAGCATGGCAATCAGAAGTTCCCAGGAGCGCGCCTGCACTTGGGAGCCGATGATTCGGGCGTTGAGGAAATATTCTAGTTTGTGAATGACCACAAGAAATGTGAGTGAGGCTAGGGCAACCGAAGACGACAAACTAAAGCTCACAATCAGAATAAGGGTGTTTGAAATGAGGTTACCAATCACGGGCAGAAGCCCGGCACCAAACGTCACGCCAATAAGCGCACTTGCCAAAGGGAGATGCACGCCACAGAGGGGGAGGGCGACAATGAGATAAAGCGCGGTGAAAAACGAATTAATGGCCGCAATCCAAACTTGCCCGAAAACAACACCGCGAAACGCTCGGCCGAGGCGATAAGCGCGTTCCTCCATAGCACGACCGAGCGGCCCAAGGTTGGTCGTTCCTTGGGCGTCGTACAACGCGACCATCGCGCCCACTGCGACGCCCACAACGATTTCCGCCAGATACCGCGCCGCCTTCAGCCCCACATGCCCCAGATCGCTGGCATGCGATCGTAGCCACTGCGTGAAAATAGCACGCAATTCATTGGATCCCTCGGGCAAGGTTTGGAGCGCGGAATCAGGTAAAGAAAGACGCAGACTGTCGATGATGTCAGCGAGTCGCAGCAACAGTTCCGGCACACTGCGTTTAATGATGTGCACCGCAGAAACACCTCCGCCAACTGCGAGCACAATGAGGGCCACGATCGCCAACACCAACAAACCGACGGCGAACAAACGGGTTTGCACACGCGTTTTTGCGACCCGCAAGTGCCTGGCAATCAGTTGCGTAAGCTCGAACATCAACAGTCCTGCAAGCAGGGCTGGCAACAAGTCCAGTTTAAGCGTCCCAAAGAGAGCAATGACCGCCATCACCCAGGAGACGCCATGATGGATCCTTGTCGGCCGCAAATCGTGCCCCTGCCCCCGGGATTCACGGGACTCGGGCGAGTTCGTAGTAGAGATAGTCATGACCAGCGTGATGGCTAGCACACAAGCTGGACGGAACGAAGTCGGTTCGCTCTATCCGGTACGACAGACAGTACCCCTCGGCATGGGCATTTTTAACACACTCGCCATCACTTAATTCTACATAATGCAACAGCATCAAACACGGCAAAGTTCATCCATTTGCCAATGCCGCTGGCACCGCCTAAAGCGGTGACATGTACGCAGCCTTACACAGCCTCACACAGGAGTCATAAGCACACCCCACACGACACTACACGGCCGGAATCGCATGATTAGCGGTCTGAGCGTGGGCCTGAATCGGGAGAATAACTGAAAAACACGCTCCCTTCCCCGGCGAGGAGTCCACGGAGAGCCGGCCTCCATGTTTGCGCACTACAATGTCATAGACGATCGCCAAGCCCTGACCGGTGCCTTTGCCGACGGGTTTTGTGGTAAAGAAGGGGTCGTAAATCTTGGAAATGACCGCTGCTGGAATCCCCGCTCCATTGTCTTCAATGTCGATGATCACCTCATCATTTTTTTGATAGGTTCGTATGCGAATCATGCCCCACTCCAGCCTACCGCTGCTCACCAGATCCGCCACGGCATGGGCGGAGTTGGTGAGCATGTTGATGACCACCTGATTCATCTCCCCCAACCTGCAGTGCACGAGAGGCAGATCTTGGGCCAACTCCAATTCTAGGGCGGAACAGTGCTTCCACTCGTTTCGGGCCACAACAGAGGTGGCTCGGATCGCGGCGTTCAAATCCTCGGGCTTTTTTTCGCCACCGGATGGATGGGAAAACACCTTCATGGCCGAAACCAGTTCCGAGACGCGCATGATACCGTCTCGGGTTTGCTCGAGAGCGAAGGGCACTTCTTCAAGAAGATATTCTACATCATGAATTTGCGACAACTCCACTACCTCAGCACACTCATGATGTAGACCCTCCTGACTCGTCGCCGAGGAATGCAAACGCCGGTAACCGTCCAAAACCGTGCGCAAGCCCGTAAACCCCTGCTGAAGAAATTCCGCAGTGCCGCCGAGGAAATGAATGGGAGTATTGATTTCGTGCGCGATACCTGCGGCCAACTGACCAATACTGGCCATTTTCTCGGAGTGTAAAATTTGCACGTGGTTATCCCGGAGTCGCTTCAGTGCAAGCTTCAGAGCCAACTCGTTTGTAATCAGAGCTGAAAACTCAAGCAGAACGTTTAATTCTTTTTCCGAAAGCTGCTTGGGATGTGGCGCTATCACGCACAACGTGCCCAAATTAAATCCCCGCCCACCCTTCAATGGAATGCCTACATAAAAGCGAATGTATGGAGGGCCGACCACGAGGGGATTGTCACTAAAACGCGGGTCCAACGTGGCGTCGGGCACAATCAAGGGCTCATCCTGAAGGATTGCATACCCACAAAAGGCGAGGTCGCGGTCTGTTTGGCGAACATCGAGTCCGACGCACGATTTGAACCATTGACGATCGCGATCGACCAAAGAGACGAGGGCAATTGGGACATTGAGCAGCTCGCTTGCCATTCGCGTGATGCAGTCGAAAGTAGCCTCGGGAGCCGTGTCGAGTATGTCGTACTCAAGCAGGGCGTTGAGGCGTTCCAATTCTTGCGGATGTAGGGGAGCAGAGGGCATGGGAATTCACTCGGATAAGGCGGCCACGGAGGTGTTTTTGCGGCCGCGTTAAGTTAAGGAGGCGCCCCCGTCTGGATCCGTAGGACGCACAATGCTGATGTCCACCTCCTTCTTCATGAGTTGCAGATGCTCCCAATCCCGGATTTTGCGGAGCAGAGGTTTGGTGATGACAGTGCCCTCAGGAGCGACAAACGTGTTGGTGACGGTGTAAAGCGGACGCGAAAGAACGTCGTAGATGCACAATTCCTCCAGAGGCACAGTGACCTTCACCCGCTCGAACTTGCGATCGGCGGGAGGCAACCAGCGCGTGCAGCACACCTTGAGCAGTTCCGGATCGTACAGGTGGCTGGCGCGACGCAACTGGGCGAGGGCGGAGCCGTGACTGACGCCATTGGCCTCTAGGCGCAAAAAATCGAGCATCAAACGCAGTAACCTCGCGCCAAAAGGGAGCCCCTCGCCCTTCACATCGTCTTTCGGCAGCCCACTTCCGTCATACCCTTTACCCTGATAGCGAACAATCGCAGCCACCGACTCCATCCCAGGAATGTAGCGAAGAATCTTCCCTCCCACCTCGGGTGCCGAGTCAACTAGGCGTTCCTCTGCAGGAGTCAATTCCCTACCCCGCTTTGCCTTATGCACTAACGTAGCAGGAATAACGACCTCCCCCACTTGCCGAAACATGACCGCAAGCTCCAGATCGCGTGGCATCCCGCCAGCAGAGTCGATACTTCGATAAAACGATAACAAATACTCTCTGAGCACCTTGGAGCGAGTCACAGAGTTGGGATCTGCTGCCTGGAGCACTTCAGTCAAAAGTCGCACCCCACCATCCACCGCGCCCTCGGCAGCCGCCCGTCGTGTGGATAATTCCTTATGCCGCTCGAAACACGCGAAGAGTGTCTCAATGACGAGGGACGAGGAACTGGGCTTATTCAGAAATCTGTACACTCGGCCTTCATTCACAGCGCGAACGGCGGTTTCCTGATCCGCATTTCCAGTAAGCATGGCGGTTACCGAGTCCGGCGAGAGTTCGGAGGCGCGCATCAAGAACTCAATGCCATCCATCCCCGGCATACGCATGTCGGCAAGGATCACGGAGTATTGTCCGCCTTGTTCGATGGCGGCGAGGCCCTCAGAACCACTCAGGGCGGTGTGCATAGTAAAGTGCTTGCGCAAAACACGGGCGTGATTGGCAAGCACAACGGGATCATCATCAATGCACAGAATAAGCGGGTTCATACTCATCGAAAACATTGGAAAAAAGTGTTTTAACCACACGCAACCCGGCGCAGATCCCTCTGCGTTCGAGGCACACCCCAAGAAGGGCTCATCCACCAAGTTGCACATCCAGTAACAATAGCATTGCCGTGCAAACGCAAGAGCAAAGGCACCTTCCACCCCTGCCTTTTCGCACACGAACGCACCGCGCAGGGGCAGCGATCCGCAATCGGCACGAATCCTGCTGAAAGTTTGAAAGACCTTTTGCCTTTCCGTCGCATGAACTCCAGATCCCCCAACCCTTGCTCCTTTGGACCCGACAGCTCCTCGCTCCTGCACCCTGACGTCGCCGGGTTCCTGTCCCGCCGCGACTTCCTCGTGCGCAATGGTGTGGGGTTCGGTGGATTGAGCCTGGCAGCGCTCTTTGGCCTGAACCCATTTGATTTGAACGCCGCAACCACAGGCGGCGGGCCCCTCGCCCCAAAGGCACCGCATTTTCCAGTCAAGGCGAAGGCCGTGATTCAGATTTACGCAGCCGGCGCCCCATCGACCGTGGATACGTGGGATTACAAACCCGAGCTGGAAAAAGCCAATGGCCAGAAGATTCCCGGTTATGAGGGGCTCGCCTTCGCGTCGCCCTTCAAATTTGCGAAAAGCGGGAAGTCGGGCATCGAGGTCAGCGAAATTTTTCCTGAACTTGCGAAGCACGTGGACAGCATGTCGGTGATCAAATCTTTGTTCACAGAGATCCCGGACCACGAGATCGCAGGCCGCATGCTGATGACTGGCTCCCCGCAGCTCCCAAAACCTAGCCTCGGTTCGTGGGTAACCTATGGTTTGGGCAGCGTAAACCAGAACATGCCAGGTTTTATCACCCTTGGCGGTAGCCCCAACTACAGGCAGTGCGCATTCCTACCCGGCATCTATCAGGGTTGTAATGTGAACTACGACCCAGCCGCGAATCTTTCCACGATTCTGGCGAACATTCGCAGCGAATTCAGCACCCTGGAACGGCAGCAGCGACAGATTGAATTCGCCAAACAGTCCAACAGAGAGCACGCCGCGATGCTCCAAAAAGATGCCCAATTGGAGGCTCGCATCGAGGCCTTTGAAATCGCCTTCAAGATGCAGACGGAGGCTACCGATGCCTTCGACATTTCCAAGGAATCCGAGGCCATTCGCGAACGTTACATGGGCCCCTCTGGCTTCAACCCCATCCGCGATCTGAAAAGCAACGGTGCCAAAATGCTCGTGGCCCGTCGCCTCGTGGAACGCGGCGTGCGTTTTGTGCAGGTCGCCACTGGCGGCTGGGACAACCACGAGAACATCGCTCTCAACGCCAAAAACGCAGCTGCCGCCGTAGACGGCCCGGCGGCGGCACTTCTCCAAGACTTAAAGGAACGCGGCCTATTGGATTCGACCTTGGTCATCTGGGGCGGCGAATTCGGTCGTACCGTCACTTCGGGCGGCGGCGGGGCAGGCGCTCCCGGACGCGACCACAACGGAAACGCGATGGTTTCTTGGATGGCAGGCGGCGGCATCAAGGGCGGCCAAACCTACGGTGGTACCGACGAATTCGGTGGCCGAGCTGTGGAGAACAAGATGCACATTCACGATTTGCACGCCACCATCCTGGCGCTCCTCGGCTTCGATCACACCAAGTTGACCTACAATTACAACGGACGTGATTTCCGACTCACGGACAATTTCGGCAACGTGGTCAAAGACATCATCGCCTAAAGTCCGAGTCCGCGCAGGGGAGGGAAACCGCTAGCTCGCCCAAAGCGCGCTGGCCCATCATCCCTCCCGCTCTTCCAAGTTTTCTGCTGCACACCTTCCTTTCCTGCCTTTTTGCTTATGCGACAGATCTCGTCGTTTTCCGTTCCCGCGCTCACTGCGCTGGTAGCCTTGCCTCTTTTGAGCTCCGCGCCCGGCGGTTCCGCCGCAGTCACCGCGCAGATTACCCCGGAGCAGAATCAGTTCTTTGAGAACAAAATCCGCCCTATTTTCGCAAATCACTGCTTGGAGTGTCACTCTGCGGAAAAAGGAAAAACCAAGGGTAGCCTCAGCATGGACACGCGAGAGGAAGTGCTCAAGGGTGGAGAAACCGGTGCTGCCCTGAAGCCAGGCGATGTGAAAGGAAGCGCGCTCATCAAGGCCGTGACTTGGGAAGACGACCTCCAGATGCCGCCCAAAAAGAAGCTGAGCGACGAGCAGATCGCCGACCTCAAGCAATGGGTGGCCATGGGTGCCCCCGATCCGCGTGAACCTTCCAAGACGGCCAAGAACGACAAAAAATCGCACTGGGCCTTCCAACCCGTCGTCAAGCAAACACCCCCGACCGTCAAGAATGCAGCTTGGTGCATCAACGCCGTAGATAAGTTTGTGCTGGCAAAGCTCGAAGAGAAACAAATGATGCCGGCGCCTCAGGCCGAGAAGGAAACCCTCCTGCGCCGCGCGTTTTACGACCTCATCGGGCTCCCACCAACCCCTCGAGAGATTGAGGATTTCGTGCGGGATCCAAACCCCGAGGTAGCGTATCCCAAAGTGATCGACCGGCTACTAGCCGACCCTGCCTACGGTGAGCGCTGGGGCCGTCATTGGCTGGATACCGCTCGGTATTCCGACACCACCGGAGACCTCACCAACCAAGCAGACCGCATCAGCGAGTACCGCTTCCCTTACGCTTGGACCTACCGTGAATGGGTAATCAAGGCTTTCAACAGCGATCTGCCTTACGATCAATTCATCCTGCAACAGCTAGCGGCGGATAAAATCCAGAACAACCCGAAGGAAAACCTCGCAGCCCTCGGTCTGCTCACTGTCGGACAGCGCTTCGCTTCCAAGGACGACATCATTAACGACCGTATTGATGTCATCGGTCGCGGGTTTATGGGGCTGACTTTGGCCTGCGCCCGTTGTCACGACCACAAGTTTGACCCGGTAACCACCGCCGACTACTACGCCCTACGCGGCGTGTTTGCGAGCTGCGCCGAGCCCAAGGAGGGACCGCTTATTGCAGGCGACCCTCAATCCGCCACATTCATCAAGTATCAGGATGATCTGTCTAAGATGGAACAGAAGGGGTACGAGGAGTTTTATAAAATCCAGCGGGAATACTCTGATAAACTACGCAAAAATGCAGAGACCATTTTTGAAGTGGCGATGCTGACCCAGAAGTCAGCAACTCCCGAACAGAGTCAACATGCGAATGAATTGCTCAAAACGAGCAAGTTAGATAAAATACCGACGGTAGTAGTGAATTCGACGATTATGTCGTCCAACCGTTTGCGCGGTAGTGATGACATCTAT
>CAIWVL010000033.1 GCA_903916085.1 uncultured Spartobacteria bacterium | reverse complement strand
GTGCTCCGCAGATACGGCACTGCGTGACATCCAGGATTTGGTGAATCGAGGGCTAATGGTTCAAAGCGCCTCAGGTGGCCGTAGCACGAGTTACGAACTGGTGGAATAGCTGGAAGTGCAATTTTGTTTCAGACGCCTGCATTTAAGGCCCCGCCTCCATGTAATGGCCACTCGAAGCAGGCTACAAGCTCGTTCACAGGCACTTACCCGTATGCCGCGTTCTAGTTTGCAACGTTGTTAGCCTAGGTCCTTTGCCCAGCTGTGATTATCCGAGGTACGCAATTGCTAATTTTATTGAAATTGAGCAATGCCATTGCATGATTTCATGAATGATCCCTCGTCCAAGCTATCTGCAAGCTCTCCAGCGTGCCATCGGACGCAACCCCATCGTCGCACTACTGGGACCACGGCAATGCGGGAAAACAACTCTAGCGCGCCAAATCCTGCCTCCCGATCACCTCAATTACTTTGACCTCGAGGATCCGTTGGTTGCAGGACTCATGGAAAATTCCAAGACCCTTTTGGAAGGCCTCCAAGGGTTGGTCGTCATCGACGAGGCACAACGAGCGCCCCAACTTTTTCCGGTCCTGCGCCTCCTTGCTGACCGCCCCCGGAATCCTGCGAAATTCCTGCTCCTTGGGAGCGCCTCACCTGAACTCTCCCGGCAAAGCGCGGAATCTCTAGCAGGACGGGTTGAAATTATCGAAATGCAGGGGCTGAACCTTTCAGAAACAGGAACTCAATCAACCGACACACTCTGGCAACGAGGGGGATTTCCACGCTCCTTTCTAGCAAGTAGCGACGTCGACAGCTTTGACTGGCGTCGAAACTTCATCCGCACTTTTCTGGAGCGAGACTTGGCGTTGATGGGGTTTGGGATGTCTCCAGCAGCACTGGGTCGCTTCTGGGCGATGCTCGCCCATTATCATGGGCAGACGTGGAACGGAAATGAGATCGCCTCTTCCATGGGGGTCGCAGCGAATACTGCCCGTTCGTATTTGGATGCATTAGAACAGACGTTCATGGTGCGTCGACTGCTTCCCTGGCACACCAACATCGGTAAGCGCTTGGTGAAAACACCGAAAATCTATTTCAGGGATTCCGGTATGTTCCACGCACTTGCTGGGATCCGTACGCACATGGATCTGTTGATGCACCCGAAACTAGGAGCCTCATGGGAAGGCTTCGCCATGGAGGAGATCCTGCGGACTCACCAACCGGATGAGGCATATTTCTACGCGGTTCATAGCAGTTGCGAACTTGACCTGCTCATGTTTCTGCGCGGGCGAAAGGTCGGAGTTGAGTTCAAGCGCGCCGACGCTCCTAAACTGACCCGGTCGATGCAGACTGTCCTCGCTGACCTTGACCTCGACGAACTTTGGATCGTTTATCCTGGAATCCGGGGTTATTCGCTCAGTGAAAAAATCACAGTTCTGCCACTGACAGCTTGCATTAAGGCCACCGGAGAAGTTGTCGCTTGAAATGCCAAATCAAGCTCACTGGACTTATTTTACTAGAGCGCTCTAAAAGGGCTTGGCCAAGGGAGAATTGTACGGACGGTGGAACTACCCGAGGGCACGGGAGGCCTGCGCTGCGTGTAATTGGTTGTGTGCCATTGAATGGTTTAAACTGTACCACTCGTGAACGAGTCAAAGCGGACAACCAAGCCGTGCTCTGTCCATTTTTTTGCTGAGACACCAATCTTTGACAAACTTACCGCAGTCGCCGCCAAGTTTCAGAAAGCGTTTAACGCAACGGCCTAAATGCGTTGATGAGAAGGCGGCAGAATCAGCTCCCTTTCGGTTGATCACTCCAGAATAGATCCTCTCGGCGTTCACAAAATTTCAACCATGCTGGCGTCAGAACCCGACCATAGATGCATCCGTATACTTTCGGTCAAAGTGCACCATCTCTGGGCGGATTGAGGGGCTTCAAAGTGCACCACTTTTTGGACACAAAAACGGTTCCATCAAGTCTCCGGAAGGTGACTCGAATGGGACATGACCAACGTCCTAAAGTGAGTCATCAAGAAACAATTCGCACTTTACATCAGAAAGGCTGGTCCGAGCGGCGCATAGCGCGGGAGCTTGGAATCAACCGGCGCACGGTCAGCCGGTACACCTCAAAGTGCACCGGCTCGGAGGGAGCCCTTGGGCGAAGGTGCGCCACTCCACCCGCCGGCAAATCGACTGGCCGTCTAAGTCAGTGCGAGCCGTTTTGAGAAGCGATTGCTCCGAAGGTTGAGTTGGGGCTCAGCAACCAGCGGATTTACCAGGATCTGGTCCAGGAGCACGGCGTTGCAGGCTCCTACGATACTGTGAAGCGTTGAGTCGGCAGGTTCCACGAAAATCAGCCTGAGCGGGTATGGCGCATGGAATTTCAACCGGGCGAGGAGGTACAGCTGGAGTTCGGGCTGGGAGCGCCGATTGTCGATGGGCCAGCAGGAGAGGTTCGCCGGAGTCGGGTATTGCGGGCGGTGTTGAGTTATTCGTGCAAGGGTTACATCGAGGCGATCCTGCGGCAGGATCGCGAGACGCTCCTGCGTGTTTTGGAAAATGCGATTCGGTTTTTTGGCGGCGTGCCGTTGATGCTCAACCTGGATAACATGAATGCGGCGGTGCTCAAGGCGGATTGGTATGATCCGGAACTAAACCCTAAGCTGGCCGATTTTTGCCGTCATTACGGAATGCATGTGGTTCCGTGTCGACCGAGGACGCCGCAGTATAAAGGGAAGGTGGAACGAGGCGTTGGCTATGTGCGTAACAATGCGATCAAGGCACGCCGGTTCAAATTTCTGAGCGAGCAGAACCTGCATTTACAGCAATGGGAAACTCAGGTGGCCGACAAACGCATCCAAGGGGCTACCTGCAAACAGGTGGCGGCCTGTTTTGAGTTGGAGCGTCCGCATCTGCAGCCGTTACCTGCTTCGCTCTTTCCCTGTTACCACGAGGCCCAGCGCACGGTCCATCGGGACAGTTATGTTAAAGTAGCCAAGTTTTTTACGAAGCGCCGCCCGAGTACATCGGCCGTCACGTCTGGGTGCGATGGAATAGCCAATCCGTGAGGATCTTCAACGACCGGCTATAGCGGGCGTGCCTCAACACGCGGCCTCGAGCCTGATAAGTTCAGCAGGCAACAGAGCGCGGGCTGCTTTGGCGCACCTGTGCTCGCCTCGTGCCGTTACTGGGTCAGCCGTGCGGAGGTAATAGGAGATCTGTTCGGCCAATGGGCGCAGCCTGCCGTCGATGCTCGAGGTCCTGAGGCGTTGCGTTCCATTATGGAGTTATGCGGCATGCTCCGCAAACACGCCGCGCACGCTCTGAATTCCACCTGTGACAAGGCGCTGGGAAGCAGGTTCCGGCTAGATGATTGGAGATAAGGAAGGGGACCCACGGTTCCCAAAATTCCTCCTCTAGGGGTAACAGAAGCAGCCTGCGGCCGCTGGGCCGAGCTGCAACTTCGTCTGTTACCTTGCAACAAGCAACCGATCCCAGTTAGAGAATCACAGCGTCCAATGTGGTGCACTTTGAATCGCCTGCTGACAGCCAGAGGCAACCGAGGGAAAAATAATGTCGAAGAGCTTATTGAACGTAACCAAAGGATTGAATAAGAAGCCAGTCGCAACGGAGGCCATGCATGGGTCGATTCTAAAAGTTCCGGGACTTTCTGGCGAGCTATTCTTCGGCTATCCTCTCATTGCAACTCCAGACGGAAAGTACTCGATCGATGCAACGTTGATCAGCCCCGAAAAAGGCCTCGTCCTCTTTGATCTAGTCGAAGGTACGGAGCTTGGCGACTACGCATCCCGCCAAGATGACATTGCCAATAAGATCGAGGCTCGACTAAAACTTCACCGTGAGTTAGTCGCAGGTCGAAACCTCAAGGTTCAACTGTTTGTAATTACATTTGCTCCCGCAATTGCAAATATTGATCAATTCAAAATTGAGACCTATCGACTGGCAAATGAAAATTCCCTCAGGTCTACGTTAGACGAATGCACCTGGCGGGAGGGTGATGGATCAACGTTCGATTTGACGCTCTCGGCAATCGAGAATTTGTCTTCAATTCGGAAGAGCAGGTCAAAACGCGAGGTAATTAAACCAGACTCGCGTGGTGCACGATTAAGGGACCTTGAAAACTCAATTGCCACACTTGACCATCGTCAGAATCGGGCGGTGATTGAAACAGTGGAGGGTGTCCAAAGAATTCGTGGATTGGCTGGCTCCGGAAAAACAATTGTCCTCGCCCTGAAGGCCGCGTACCTTCATACACAGTTTCCGAATTGGCGCATCGCCGTCACGTTCAACACCCGGTCTCTGAAGGGCCAGTTTAAACGTTACATCAATAACTTTTGTATTGAGCAAAGCGGTGAAGAACCGGACTGGACAAAAATACGGATCGTTAACGCTTGGGGTGCTCCCGGCGGTGATGAGCGCGATGGGATTTATCACGAATTTTGTCGCGCAGCGGGGCATGATTTTTTGGATTTCAAAAGCGCCAGCTATAAATTTGGAGGAAGTGATCGTGCCTTTGACGGCGTTTGCGAACTTGCGCTTACTTTTCCAAGCGCTCCAACAGAACTCTACGACGTAATACTCGTTGACGAGGC
>CAIWVL010000032.1 GCA_903916085.1 uncultured Spartobacteria bacterium | reverse complement strand
GCCTCCACCTCCGCCTCCTCATCGCTCACGGCGGCAAGCTCGGCAGCAACCTCTTCGGCCCAGGCGGCCTCAGCCTTCTTCACCTCCTCGAGCCGAGCCTTCTCCAACTCTTCGGCATGGCGGCGGTGGTACTCCTCAAAATCTGCAGCTGCCCGAGCGTTGCGCGCCGCCGTCTCTTCAGCCGTTGGGTTGACGACCCAGCCCCCCGCCTCGCTGGATGGCGCCTGCGCAGCTCCATCACGGCCTGGCGCGGGCGCGGGCTGCTGCAGCGTGGGCGCGTCTTCGTCGTCGCTTTCCTCCTCTTCCTTCATGAGAATGACTTCCGCAGCTCCATCACCAGCCGCGCGCGCGAAGTAGCCGGCGCGCAGCGCGTCCGTAGCTCCATCAAAGATGGTTTTGGCCTTGGCAAGAACCGCCTCGTCTGTGCGCTTGTTGCTCGGGACGCGGCATCGCACGTAAGCGCGGTTCAGCTGAAGAAATAAGGCGAGCACATCTTCCGACATGGGGTTGGAAACGACACCAAAGTGCTGTTCGAAAGAGAATCGTGCGCGATTGCGGCTCGCGCGACGGGTCTTCGAACGCATACGCTCCGCCGCTCCCACCCCTCCCGCCGCCCTCCCCACCATGACGACGTGGAACCTGTGGGGAGTCATATCAGACGCCATGCCTGGTGCGGGCGGCGAGCCCATGCAGCTCAACTGGCACAAAAAAGGCTTGCCATTCCTTGACACCATGGCCGTCGCTGTCTTCGAGGCCATGATGGAGCGGGAGAGCTGCTGGGCAGTGGAGCACAGCTTCGCGGCGTCGCTCTACTACGGTTGTCTGCGACGGGATGTCCAGTTCCACGGCCTTTTCAACGACACCTCCGTGCGGTTCCTCGCCCGCTTCGCCTCCGACCCTGCCCACGCCTGCTTCCTCATCGACCACGACGTTGGTGGCTTTCTGGAACAGGCTCTGAGCGACTCCGACGGCAACGGCGTGCTTGCAAGTATCTGGGAACTTTTGTTGGCGCTCGTAACGCACTCGTGCCCGGCGCACCTCTGCGAGCTCCTGCTCCACCCCATGATTCGCAACGCGCGAAAGATGGTCACCGACAAGTCCTACACCTCAAAAAATATGGCAGCTTTCCGCCACGACGGCGAAGAAATCACTGCGTGGGCGGTGAAGCCGCACGCAGACTTCATGGAGCAACAGATGGCTTTGATGGAAAAGAATCAGAAAAGAATTGCCAAAACAATTCACAAGCGCTTTGCAAAAGTCGCGGGGCCGTTTTGCAGTGTCATTGAGAACTACCCAAAAGATATATTTTTCACCTTGGGCTTTGAGCTCTCTGGGTTGGAGTGCAATTGCTTGGAGTGCACTCTGAAACACCTGGGCGAAGTGCAGCGCACCATTGACTCGGAGAAGGCGTCAAAAGAACTCCTGGCATTGGAAGAGTTAGAAAAGAAGGACAAAAAGAATGTGCAAACGCAAAAGAAGAAGAAGAAGAAGGCCAAGGCACAGCCCAAAAAGAAGCCGGCGTGGATGGACGTCGACGAGCTCCCCGAGACATTGTCGCCACCCATGGATCCGCCACCCCCGCCCTCGTCGCCGCCGCCTCCACCGCCGCCCCTCCCTCTGATCCCCGATGATCCCGAGGAGTTGCAGGCCATGGTTGACGAGCAGGAAAAGCTGTTTGCCGAGCTCGAGCAACGCAAGAAACCATGCGACTACTGCCTTGACGCAACGCACCAGCACCTGCTTGTGGCGTGCAAAGAGTGCGGGTCCACGTCGGTGTGTCGGGCATGTATCCAGTCGCTATCAAACATTGGCGCGCAGTGCTCGCGGTGCCGCTCAGACCTGTAGAAAGAAAATGCCCCCTTGACCTTGTTTGTTATTTGTACGTTTTTGAGAGATCTCCTGTGCCTAGAGGATGGAGGATTACGTGAAAGTCATGCGCGCACAGGGGATGGATGTGAAGCGCGAGGGGAATGACTTTGTCTGT
>CAIWVL010000031.1 GCA_903916085.1 uncultured Spartobacteria bacterium | reverse complement strand
GATTTCACGCGGAGGCGCGGAGAACGCGGAGGGGGGAAGGGAAATAAAAGGGAGGGTAGAAAATGGGCAGACCTAAGCCACCAGTCCCTTCAAAACCTTGAATATCCGTCCCCCCTCCGCGTTCTCCGCGCCTCCGCGTGAAACCTGCCTTTTCCCTCCGTTAGGCGAGGATGCCTTTTACTATTTTGGAAGGTTCTACTCCGGTGAGTTTGAAGTCCAATCCCTGGTGGCGGAAGGTGAACCGTGCGTGGTCGATACCCATCAAGTGCAGGATCGTGGCGTGCAGGTCGTGCACATGGACACCGTCTTTGGCCACGTTGTAACTGAAGTCGTCGGTTTCACCGTAAGTGTGTCCGCTTTTGGTTCCGCCGCCGGCCATCCACATGGTAAAGCACCGCGGGTGATGGTCGCGTCCGGCTTCGGGGCTGTCCCACTTGCCTTGACCAGCAACGCCCCGGCCGAATTCGCCCCCCCAAATAACGAGCGTGTCATCCAGCAAACCGCGTCGCTTCAGGTCTTTAATGAGCGCCGCACTCGGTTGATCCGTATCGCGGCACCTCGCTGTGCACCAGGAAGTGAGCCGACTGTGATGATCCCAGTCCGGGTGAAACAACTGCACAAAACGCACACCGCGCTCGATCAGGCGACGGGCCAGGATGCAGTTTGCCGCGTAACTTCCAGGACGTCGAGAGTCGGGTCCGTAAAGTTCAAACACTTCTTCCCTCTCGTCCCTTAGATCCGTGAGCTCTGGCACGCTCGCCTGCATTCGGTACGCCATCTCGTACTGGAGAATACGAGTGGCGATCTCCGGATCACCCATGTGGGCGAAGTGCATCTCATTGAGAGTGGCCAGGCCATCGAGCATTCCACGACGCAGTTCTCGCGGCAGTCCCTCAGGGTCGCGTAGGTATAAGACGGGGTCTTTGGCGTTTCGTAGTTTCACTCCCTGATAGCGCGACGGTAGATAACCGCTGCCCCAGTAGTGATCGTAGAGCGGCTGGTCACTCGGCCGCTGCATCTTAGATAAGAGCACCAAGTAGTCGGGTAGGTTGCTGTTTTCGCTGCCCAGTCCATAACTCGCCCATGCGCCCAGACTCGGCCGGCCAGGAATTTGGCTACCAGTCAGGAACTGCGTCATGGCTGGCGCGTGGTTGATCTGGTCGGTGTACATCGACTTGATGAAACAGACCTCATCCACAACGGTCTTGAGATGGGGTAGCCATTCGCCCACCGTGGCACCACTGCGTCCGCATAGTTCGAACTTCGTTGCCGCCGGTTTGATGAGCTGTTTTTGGGCCGATGTCATCGTCGTCAGCCTCTGCCCCTGACGCACAGACTCAGGTAGTTCTGTTCCCGCCAGTTTCTCGAGGCCAGGCTTGTGGTCGAAGAGTTCAATTTGAGATGGGCCGCCCGATTGCGTCAGAAAAATCACACGCTTCGCTTTGGGGGCGAAGTGGGGCAGGTTCGGCAATCCGAGCTTACTCTCAATGGCAGAGTCTGCTTTCGCCCGGTTCAACAGAGTGGAGAGCGCCATGGCCCCCACGGATAGGCCTGTCTGTCCTAAAAAGTGCCTTCTGGTTGCGTGCAAAAAGTCGCTTCCGAATTGGAGATTACTCATGAGTAATGGTTTCGTCGAGGTTGAGTGTCAGGCTCGCGACCAGCGTGTGAGCAGCAAGTGCTCCCAGATCTGTTTCGGGCTCTGGGTGGCGTTGTCCAAATTGCAGCAGCCTTTGCGCGTCCTCCAAATGCGCGGCGTAGTACGTCAGAGATTTGTCGAGTTCTCGCTGTAAGACGGCAAGTTCTTGAGAGGTCGCGTCCCGCGCAAGGACCGCTTTGTAGAGGTGCGGAATCCGTTGTGGCGCTGGCAAACGGATCATTTGTTGGGCTAGTTCTCTGGCCGCCTCCATAAAGGTACCGTCATTAAGCAGCGTGAGTGCTTGGAGCGGGGTGTTGGTGCGTCCGATGCGTACCTCGCAAGAACGTCTTTGTGCGGAGTCAAATAGGAAAGTGGGCGCTATGGACCGTCTCCAGAAGGCATACAGTGTGCGGCGGTACTGTGCGTCGCCATCGCTTGGCTCATACTTGTAGCGTCCCATGAATAACTCCTCCCAGACGCCCTCAGGCTGATAGGGGCGCACGGGCGGGCCGCCGGTGGCTTTGTTAAGGAGCCCCGAGGCTCGAAGCGCACTGTCTCTCAGCATCCAGCTCGGAAGCCTAAACCGTGCGCCGCGTGCGAGGAGCCGGTTGTCGGGGTCCGTGGCGAGCAATGCTGGAGTGATTGCGGAGCTTTGGCGGTATGTAGCACTCGTGGTGATTAGCTCAAGGGTGTGCTTCAGGTCCCAGCCGTGTTCCATGAGATCCACGGCGAGCCAGTCGAGTAGCTCTGGGTGAGAGGGTCTTTCGCCCTGCAAGCCAAAGTCTTCTGTCGTCTTCACCAGCCCCTGTCCAAAGAGGATTTGCCAAAGATGATTCACGGCGACACGGGCGGTGAGCGGGTTTTGTGGTGAAGTGATCCATCGCGCCAACCCAAGTCGCGTGTGTTCTTCATTTTCCGGCCATGGTGCGATGGCAGCGGGAACGTCCGGACGGACTTCCTGACCGTGTTTATCCCAGATCCCGCGCTGTAGCACAAAGGTGGAGCGCGGCTCTTTGCGCTCAGCGAGGACCATCACGTTGAGGGTGCCCGTTGCAATTTTAGCTTCTGCTAACTGTCGCGCTGCACGATCCAGGGCAGCCTTGGAATCCTGATACGGTTGGTAATCTGCTAGGAACTCCTCGAAGAGTTTGGCGCGAAGTTGGGCGTCCACTGCCCCGCCCTCATTGCTCAACGCCAGTTCTTCGCGGGGCGTGAGCCCTGTTTGGTGCACGGCGGGACCTGATTCGGTGGTCACGGCAAGGCGAAACCGGCCGATGTTCGTGTCACCAAGCGTAGAGCGCTGACGGAGTTCTACAACCAACTCGTCGTCCTCCCCAAGCTTGAGTGGGGCGGCGAGCGCATACACCGCAGTGTGGGCATTGAGATTGTCTACGCCTTTCGTGGTCCAACCGTTTCGGGGATCATCATCAAGCGTGTCTTTTACGTCGCCGTAGTTGTCGTTCTTCTTTTTATCCGCCATCGCGTCCGCTACGGCGTCGGCAATCAAAATGTCTCGGACTTGAGCGGTTCCGCGCGTTCGAACCTGTAGTTTAAGGTCTGTGAGGATGAACTCTCCGGATTTACCACGCGAAAGTCTTCCCTCAGTGTGGGAGGGGTGCGGCAGCACTTCCAGTCGGAGTCCGGTGATGCGTTTTGTATTCAGATTTGAGCTGAATCGATACTCATCTTGATTCGGATTGAGGCCGCTTGCCTGCACGGCTCCGTCGTTTTCTTGCACGAGAGTGGTGCCTTCGGCCGTCTCCAGCGAATTGGCGCGCAACACTTGCCAAGACTGCCAACCACTCGCCGTTTCTGTCCTGCGTCGGTGCAGCCAATCTCCAAAAGGCGCTACAGCGTCGCTTCTTGCGGCAACCTCACGCGGCTTGCACTGGTCAACGAGGGCCAGCGCTTCGCTGAGTGACTGTTGGGCGAACGGCGACTGATAAGCCAGAAAGGGCTTGGCTGCGGTGCCTGCCTTTCCATCCTCATCAATGCTGTTGAAAAAGGCGGTTACGGCGTAGTAGTCGGCGTGCGAAATAGGGTCGAACTTGTGGCTGTGGCACTGGGTACACCCCAGCGTTAATCCCAGCCATGTCGTACCGATCGTATTGACGCGATCGATCACGTAGTCCACTCGAGATTCCTCGGGATCGCGTCCTCCCTCGCCATTGGTCATGTGGTTGCGGTGAAAACAGGTGGCAAGCGTCTGCTCCTTGGTGGCGTTAGGCAGGAGGTCGCCTCCGAATTGCTCCAGGGTGAAGCGGTCATAAGGCATGTTCTGGTTGAACGCATTCACCACCCAGTCCCTCCAAGGCCAGTTGCTGCGCGTTGCATCGGATTGAAATCCGTCAGTATCTGAGTAACGTGCAGCATCCAGCCACCACATCGCCATGCGTTCTCCATAGTGCTTGGAGCCCAGTAGACGTCTAACCGTATCTTCATAGGCGGTGGGGGAGGTGTCCTTCAGAAATGCCGCAGTCTCTTCGGCGGTGGGCGGAAGCCCCGTAAGATCAAAACTCAAACGACGCAGGAGCGTCTGCTTGGGAGCTTCCGGTGCCGGTTGAATCGCCATCGCGTCGAGTTTTTGACGCACAAAGAAGTCCACCGGATTTCCCTCCGCATCGGCTTTGACTGGGAGCTCAAACGCCCAGTGTTTTCCCCAAACTGCACCTTCACGAATCCAGCGTTTGAGAACTTCAACCTGCGCGCCACTCAACGGAGTTTTGTGCGACTTTGGAGGTGGCATGAGCTCCTCTTTGTCGGTGCTCACAATCCGCTTGATGATTTCACTCTCCTCGGGATTTCCGGGAATGAAGGCTTTCTTCGCCAGTGCCGCATCTCTCAGATCCAACCGGAGCTCTCCTTTCCGGTGCGATTCGTCCTGTCCGTGGCAACTCAGGCAGTTCTCGGAGAGGATTGGCAGCACGTCCCGGCTGAACTTGACGGCGTCTTCGGCAACGACGGATCTGGTAAGGCCGACGATAGCAAAAAGCACGGAAGGAAGCCGGTTCATGGACTCACATCGTAGGAGGGTTTCCCGCCTTTGAAATGGTGTCGGCTACCTTAATCGTTGTATTATTCAACTAACATGCCCAACGCGTCTGAAAATGTCTTTCCAGTCTCGTTGTACGCAACTCCAGGGCCGCCGTATCGAGATGTGTTCTATACGGTCCCGCGTGCAGGCCATCTTGTGGCAGGGCCCATGCACCATGTCAGGCGGGATCATTTTCCGGGGCACGAATTGATTTTGTGTCTGCGCGGTAGGGGCTGGGCGCGAATTCAGGGACGTTTGCACACGGTTGAGCCAGGGGATTTGCTGTGGATCAACTGCCATCATCCCCACGAACACGGCGCCATGTCTGACGACCCCTGGGAGGTGTACTGGATCCGCGCAGAGGGGCCGCGACTGGCACAGGTCTCAGAACTCTTAGCGGTGCGCGAAAATCCCGTG
Source organism: uncultured Spartobacteria bacterium (assembly GCA_903916085.1). GTDB lineage: Bacteria > Verrucomicrobiota > Verrucomicrobiia > Chthoniobacterales > Chthoniobacteraceae > Chth-196. Next base: position 9,046 of record CAIWVL010000031.1, on the reverse strand, counting down.
ATCGGCGGCGGAGATGTGGACCCAGCGCGCCGCGTATACCTCGAACTATTCAGACTGATCGCCGATGAATCGCCCGGCTCGTCCGCCCGGATTCATGCGAATGTCGCTCAGCTTTTGGCATTTGCTTTTAGTGCGAGGCAACAGTCGGGTGTTTCTGCTCCTGACCTTCCTTTGGCGCTTCAGCGTCCTGTAGAGGCGATGAAGATGTCGTACTTTGAGCGGCATACCGTCGCCTCGCTTTCTCGGATGGCAGGATTGAGTGCGACTCATTTTTCGCGCTTATTCAAGGACGCATTCGGCACCAGTCCAATTGACTGGTTGCGCCGGGAACGGATCAGCCAGGCAAAACGTCGTTTGGTGGATACGAGTGATGACATCAAAGAAATCGCGGAGCAGGTCGGCTATAACGATCGCTATTTCTTCAGTAAAGACTTCAAAAAGCACACCGGCCTCACTCCGACCCAGTTTCGGATGTTTGAGACGAATGTGTAGGAGCGCTCGGGTTCCGCGTCCCATAGCCACGATGTAACGCTTTCTGTCCCAGGGTCCGCAATGGGTGTTAGCGGCGCTGGCCCATGATGAAACCATCAAGTGAGGTCAAGTTTCTCCGCCTTTTCATGACAGATGTAATCGCTCGCGACCTAAAAAACTCGCGTCCTATGCGTTTCACGCCACCGACATGTTGCGTGACGTTCTGGTCCGCTACCATCATGCCGCCCCCCACCTGGCTGACGACACGGCTAATCAACTAAACACAATCATGCGGCCATTGTTTTGATGGGATGGAAAAGCATAGTGATGATGTCCTGAGTCGCACCACCCCTATCCACCCTTCTTCGGCCGTGAGAACACAGCGAGCAGCTGTCTTGCACGCGTTACCCCCAGTACAAAAGTCTTGGCGCGATGTTCGTCCTGGCTGGCGTCGGCCCAGTCGTCCATGCCCACTAGGACAATCGCTCGGCTATCTAGGCCTTTGGCTTTGTTGATAGATACTGCTCGGATGGCGTTTCCCGGGCAGGAGTGTTTTCCCCCTGAGTAAAAGCGTAGGCCATCCAGGACTCCAGATTCCGGCAACCACCCCGGCCTGGTTGAACTTGGGTGCAGTACTAACACCTCATGGGGACGCACTACGCCGCGCTCCAGCCATTTGTTAATCAGGCGCGCACACTGCAAACCTTCATCTTGCTCGCACGTGTCTGGAAACAATTCGGGAGTAGCGCCTTCGGGAAGATGGACGCGTGTGGGTTTGAGGTCGCGCAGCATTTGACGCGTAAACTCGCACTCTAGCGTCCGGTAATATTCCAGTAATGGGCGAGTAAACCTGAGCGGAGTGCTGACTCTAACCACCACCGGTTGGAGTAGGGTGTCGCGCAATTGCGCCGGATCAAATGTGCCTGCGCGTAGAACGAGGCGCTGGGAGGGATCGAAAAAGGCTGCTAACGGCGCGTTGCAGCCTTCTTCAAGGAGCGCGAGGTAAATGGCCCACCAACCCCCCGGCGAAACTCCATTGAGGGAGGGCGATGTGTTATGATCCTGTGCCTCGTCCACCACGAGGGCATCGAAAAGCGGAGTGAATGAGGGATCCTGGATCCGGCGGTGCAATTCCCCGGGGAGGATTGTGTCGAAATACTCGGTGGATTCTGCCCGTGACGGCCAAGACGCGGGGTGAGGCTTGCCGAGCAACTTCTCTCCAAGGGTTTGGTAGCTCCAGACCGTGATGCTGCGGTTACGTTTGTGGCAGACTTTTTGCAACCAGACCTCTAATTCCAAGTTGTAACAGAGGACCAAGACCCGCTTGCCGGCGTCCGCCCAGCGGCCCGCCTGTTCGATGGCAAGCCAAGTCTTGCCGGTTCCTGGGCCGCCACAGAACAGGAGTTGCTGGTTTTCGCTCATGGCGTCGAGCAGATCGAAGGTGCAACCGGTCTGCATTTCGATAACTTCATCGGCAAAATCCAGCACATGCCTGCTATCCGTCGCTGGCGCACCGATCGCATAGACGCCTTCGAAGATTTGGCGCGCCTGTTTGATTGTGCACTGCAAATGGCGGCCGGCGAAACGCTCCGTCCACCACTTCGCGAAGTTTTCGAGGTCGCCTTTGGCCGCAATCCGACTGCGCTGGACGCCCTGATAGAATGCCACATCCGGTGCCAGATGCAGATCGGGGAGCGCGAGGACTCTGTCTATGAACGGGGGACGGAGCTTGGCCTCTTCCGCGAATTTGGTGAGTTGGTTGATGACTCCCTTGGCTTCGGCGTCCAGTTGGAAGAAAGGGTTGTTCCCTTCGCCCACGTTCCATAACCCGGTGGAGGGATCGCAACTGGGCTGCCCGGATTTGACTTCCATGACAAGGACATGTCCATCAGGGCCTTGCACGATAAAGTCGCCCTCTCTAAACAGGGTGTTCTGCCCTTCCGCATAAAAGAACCCCCACCGGATGGAGAAGCCTGGTCCGAGGCGGTCCAAAAGATTGGCAACGCGCTGTTCGCTCGAGGGAGCGTTGGTTCGGGGAGAGAGGAGGATCCAGCGAGCCATGTGGCCCGCAGGCTGTCACCAGGGCGTGAGCTTTGCAAATGAGTTGTGTGAATCGGCGCACGTGTTGCTTGTACACATGTTGGCGCCACAAGCGTAATGAGTCGGCGGGAGGGGTGTAGTGAACCTTCGGAGATGGATCCGTCTAAATTTCAGCTATGAAGCGTCTCCAAAACCAATTTTGGAGCTTTTTCTACTAATTTGAGTAAAACCTGCGCCGGACCATCTGGTCTTCTCCGTTTCTGTTCCCCCCCCTTGAAGCGTTCGGACGCTAACTTGCAGCAGATTAGCGAATTGCTTTTGGGTAAGCCCCAGCTCAATGCGTATGTTTGAAATGTCAGGAACTGCGCTCGCGGGAATCGAGGTGATTCGGGAGGGCTTTTGATCATTCCGAAGAATGGCACCTGCTTGAAAAACACGTCGGTAGTGTTCGCCAATGGCGGAGTTGCGCAAGCGAATTACATGATTGTCTCACCGACTCCGAGCCGAACTTCTGTGCGTTCCTTCTGGCTTATCAAACAATCGCTGGCTCTCGCATGTCTCTTGCCTTACCCAGCAGCCCGCTCGCGTTTCTTTACCACTTCACGGCAGGCTGGCACCAAGTGGTTACAGGCTTCCTGACAAATTAATGGAATTGCGTGCGTGCCTTCTGGCGCGGGCCACCGTTTCTGTTCGGAAAGCTCCGTGAGTGGCTGGCCGGGGGCGAACTCCCACATGATTCGCTTAGTGCACGAAGTTGCCGCGCAGTGTCGTCCGACGAGCTGTTGGCCCTCTTCGTCCTGTAGTCGCTTGGTAGCGGCGTACATTCCAGTTTGGCGGTTCAACGTCTCGCGCAACGCCACGGGCCGGAGTTCGCCTGCGAGCTGACTCTGCCACAAAGCCGTCATCGCGGGGTAAAAGTAGTCGAGCGCAATGCGGAGTTCCTGAGCGGTCTGCACCTGAAGGCGCCAGCCGTGACGCAGGGTAGGCGCCGTCTTTAGCGGGCGATAAGCCTTTGCGTCATCAAAAAAGGAAAGCCCGCGAGCGTCCAGCGCGGAGGTGTGCAGGGTGAGATCGTCGCGTCCGGCGTCCTCTAGGTGGCGCAGTTCAAACCCGCCTTCGGGCTGAGGCGTGATGGAAATTTGACCGATGCTACGGATCCCCTCGGCGATCCAGTGTTCGAGAGCTTGGGTGAGATTACGTTTCAAGCGGTGGGATGTGAGGTGGAGTGCTGCGTGTCAAATAGAGCGGCCTGATCCAGAATCAGGTCGGAAAAAAGAGGCTCCGTGCCGATGGCGCTGGCGTAGTACAAAGTCCTGCCCCGGAGATGGTACGGGTTGAGTCGGAAAATATCCCGCTGACTCGCTGCTAGGCCCGTGTCCTGTTCGATGCCGAGCAGAACCGGGATGTCTTGATAGGAATGCAGTCCGTCGGCGATGAAGAACGGCACTACGATCACGTTGGGGCACGTGGTGTACGCATCCCACTCGCTCACGAGAGGCGCTTCTTCCATGTACGTATTAAACACCTCTCCGTACAAACCCATGTCCCGGATCCGATCCACCTCGCGCTTGGCGGCAAACGCCGAGTTGTCGTTCAAATTGGTGCCGTGCCCCACGATGAGTAGACTGCATTCCTTGGTCGGTACTCCTGGTGCGACTTCCGCTGCGCGCTTGAGCAGTAGCTCCGACATCCGGGCGTGATTACCCACCGGCTCGCAGTACTTGAGCGTGCGTCCGTTGCGGTGGGTGAGGGGGCCGTCTAGTTCCAGTTCCCGGGGAATGATAGTGCGGGTAAAATAGCCTTCGCTAATAAAGTTAGGGACGATGTAAACGTCCTCGCTGTCCACCATGTGGAGGACCTGACGCAAGCTGGGTTCTTCTTTCCAGAAGGCGCAGTGCACCTCTCCAAACGCCTTCTGGCGCAGCAGCACTTCTGCGTGGTCAAAGGTCGGAGCGCTGGAGTCCGGGTTCACCGTGGAGCCGTGTCCGACGATAATCAGGGCGCTATCGGGCTTGTGGAACATGGGGGAAGAGTAGTGGGGGGTGAACCAAGGTTGAAGTGGGAAGTCGTCTGCATTTGCACTTCATAACTTTCCGAGGGCGACGCAGGCGTTAATTCCGCCGAATCCGAAGGCGTTGTTGAGTACATACCGAATCCGCGCGGGGCGGACGGCATTGGGGACGATGTCCAGGGCGCAGGCCGGATCTGGATTGGCAAAATGCAGCGTTGGAGGAAGTTGCTGCTCTTGAATGGCCAGAGCGCAGAGCACTGTTTCGATGGCGGCAGTCGCTCCCAAAGGATGGCCCGTGATCGCCTTGGTACCGCTCACCGGTGGGGGAGTTGAGCCGAAGATTGCCTGAATGCAGGCGGCCTCGTTGGCGTCATTCATCTGGGTGCCGCTGGCGTGGGCGTTGATGTAGTCGATCTGCTCCGGTGCGAGGCCAGAGTCGGCGAGCGTCTCCCTCATACAGCGGATGACGGCAGCACCTCCAGGCAGGGGTGAAGTCATGTGGTAAGCCTCGTTGGTGAGGCTCCAGCCGAGGACTTCCGCGTAGATGTGAGCTCCTCGCCGCCGCGCATGTTCGTACTCCTCAATGACCAGACTGGCTGCACCTTCTCCCATCACAAAACCCTGTCGTTCAAGGTCAAAGGGGCGGCAGGCGTACTCCGGCGGTGCGCCCTGCCAGCGGCTCATGGTCTTAATAAAATCAAACGCGCCGAAGGTCAGCGGCGTCAACGGTGCCTCGGCAGCTCCCGCGATGACGACGTCCGCCATGTCCTCGCGGATGAACCGCAGCGCGTCTGCCACGGCAAGCGCGCCGCTGGAGCACGAGTTTGAGTTGGTCGTACCCGGGCCGCGAAATCCGCATTCGATAGCGATGTTGGAATGCGCGGAGCCTCCAAAAACCGTGAGTGCAAGGGTTTGCGTGACTGCGCGCGGGCCGCCTGCAAGAAATGCGGCGTGTTCCTTTTCCGCGTTTGCAATGCCGCCCAGAGCCGTCCCGAATGCCACACCCACGCGGTCCTGTGGTGTCTCTGGATTCCAAGGAAGTTTCGCATCTTCAAGCGCTAACAAGGCCGAGGCCACGGCCAGTTGCGCATAACGGTCCAGTCGCTTGAGGCGGTGTGGTGGGAAGAAAACTTTCGGATCCCAGTCGCGGATTTCCGCAGCGTGCTGAGCGTGAAAAGGGGAGACGTCAAACGTGCTGACTCGGGCGATGCCGCTGCGGGCTTCGAGGACGGATTTCCAAAGCGCGTTTTTGCCAATGCCAGCGGCTGTGATGGGACCGAGTCCGGTGATGACGGCGCGGCGTCTGCCGGTTGCTGGGCGGGTCGAGTCGGTCATGGCTGGGCCTCCAGAAGGCGCTTGAAAGTGGCTAGTGTCTTGGTCGCTACAGGCTCGATAAAGCCATGCTGTAAAATGGGTTCCATGAGCCAGCCCAGTCCCGGAATACGGAACTTCAGGTCGTGTAAAATTTCCACTTGGGTGCCCTCTTGCACGGAGGTGAGAGTCCAAACAACACGCATCCCTTTTGTGAATGCCGCGATGTGCTGAAAGTGCAGTTCCAGAGTGCTCGGGTCAGTCCGGAATCCAGCCTTCCAAGAGACTGGAAACCAGCCACCTAGGGCGGACATGTGAAGCCCTTGCCAGCCCGTTCCCAGTGTCGTTTCCCCGCTCATTTCCCGGACAAATTGGTAGTGCGGCAGAAACTCCGGCCACCGGAGCAACTGACTGACCGTGGCGAAGATTTTCTCTCGCGGAGCGCGGATGAGGATGCCTGAGGAGGAATGCACAGTTGCACAGACTATACACTCGTGCGGCGGCGTCTAGTCAGCGCACGGGAGGGAGGCTGGAACCAGAACGGCGTCGCGCATTCCGTGAAGGATTTTTTTGTCCGGCGGGCAGAGCGTGGCCAAGGCGCCGCTGAGCTGTGGTTTATCGTTGATGGCGAGGTAGTAAGGGCACAGGCGGACCTTGCAAGGGAACTCCTGCACGGTGCCTGTTTCCTCGCTATAAACCGAGTGTTTGAACACGCGCGCTTTGTGAAAGCGTTGCAGCAGATGCGGTTGAGTTGGGAACGCGCTGAGGGCGCGCGTCACGGCGTCTTTCCACTCGGACTGCGGGACGTCCGAGCCAATCACCACGCTCCGTGCGCCCCACGCGAGCTCGGAAAAGCCGCTGGCTTTGATAACCAATTCCCGTTCCTTCTGACTGAATCCTGCTAATTCCTGGAAGTCTTGAATGCCTAGCCCTGGAATTTCTGCGTGCGGCGGGAGGGGCTGGGGATCCAGAACCCAGCTTTTTGGAATAACTTTTTGGAGCGCGTTGAAATTGCGATCGGAAAGGGCCCTCCGCCAGTAGTCGCGCAGTGGGCGCATCCAGAACAGGGCGAACCACAGCTTTTCCTCTAGGAAAGGCTTGAAGGGAGGCGTGATGGAAATTTCCCCCTGAAGCGCTGCCGATTGAAGCGCAGTGATGTCTGGAATGTTCTGGAGATCAAATAGTTCGAAGAATCGATACGCCGCCTGTCGCTTGTCTGTGCGTGCGCCATAACCCTCGGCATCGCAGACGCGGTGGCCTGTGCGCGCCGCGATCCACTCCATCTCGGGGCGATACGTTTCGGCCTCGCGTGAGACAAGGATGTCTCCGCCGGGAGCGAGCGTGGCGAAGGCATCGCTCATGCCCGTAGCACCGCCGAGCACTGGCGAGCCCAGGTTGGCGTAGGTCGCGTTGAGCCAAGCCGTGAGGCCGATGCCGCCAGGGATAGAGTCGAGTTCGCTCAGAATGAACCCATTCTCAGTCAGAATAACGTCGGGCCGTAGGACTTGCGGTACATAATTGCGGAAGGCTTTCTGGCGGCTGAACTCCACAAGTTCGGGCGGTTTCCCGCGATCCAAAAGTTCAGCGATCCACGCGGGTTGCCGACCCGCTGCGGACAGCGAATACAAGTCGTTACAAGCCTTTTGAAAACTCCAGAGTCGATCGCCTAGAGCCTCTAGTTCCTTGTAAAGTTCTGGGGACAGGGGAAAGGCTTGGGGCGAAAAGCGCCACGACTTTCCAGCAAACAAACCGTCTGTGGGAACTGCTTCTTTTAGAAGATGTAGTGGGGCGTCTTGAAGCGGCATCAGGCGAGGCGTTTGAGGGCTTCCCGCAGTAGTTCGTCCGAGGGGATTGGTTCTCCGGGCCGGGCCGCAGCCACGGCGTTGACGGCCTTGAGTGCGTCTACCTGTTTGTAGCCGAGCGCAATGAGGGCCAGCATAGCGTCGTTCATTTCGAGGTCACGCGGCGCGGGCGAGTGAGATGCTGAAGCGGCTTCCCAAGCCGCAGCTACACCCACTTTGTCCTTGAGCTCCAGGATGATGCGCTCGGCAGTTTTCTTGCCGATGCCCTTTACTTGGGAAAGCGCTTTGCTATCACCCGCGACCACTGCGGCTTTGAAACTCATCACGGAAACGCCACTCAAAACATCCAGCGCCGTCTTAGGGCCGATGCCGGAGACGTGGTTGACGAGCAGTCGGAAAAGATCGCGTTCTTGAGCGGAGGCAAACCCAAAAAGAACGTGAGCGTCCTCGCGGATTTGGAGGTGAGTAAGCAGTTGAAATTTGGTGCCCACCGCAGGAAGCCGGTCATAGCTGGAGAGCGGGATGGAAACATGGTAGCCCACCCCATGCACATTCAGAACCACATGGGTGGGGTACGCCTCGGCCAGGATGCCTTCCAGAAAGGTGATCATCGCACCCAGCATTTCGCGCCCTTCGGGAGAAGGCAAGCGGCATGGGTGTTGCTCTGGCTACTCAGCGCCTCCCGCCTAGAGGCAGCCCACCCCGAATGGCGCATTTGGTTAGAGGCGAAATTCATGGCACCTGCGCTCTCGGCCCCCGTGGAAAACGCCCAGCGAACCGTGCTGGCAGGCGGTCGCTGGGATGGGACGAATCTCGTGGCGTTCACTCGTAAGGAAATTGAGGCAAGCAGGATGCAATGGCAGACGTTGGAATCGGAGACTCGCATCGCCGCTGCCAACGACTTTCAAAAAGTACAAGTCACGTACAAACGGGATCAGCGCAAGGTCATCGAATACGCTGAACTCCAAAGCAAGGAACCGCTGGTGGCCTCAGCAATTTTGGCACCTGAATTGAGCACTACCTTTGCCGACTCCCTTGGCGAGGTGCTGCTCGTAGTCGTGCCTAACCGAAACCACGCGTTTATTTTTCCACAACTGGGACCGGATGTTTCTCGATACTCCGCACTGGTTTGGAACGCGTACCGTGAGTCTGCGTATCCAGTGAGCGTCGAACTGTTTGAGTGTCGTAATGGAGTGCTCCGTGCGGTGGGGTTGTTTGAGCCCTAATGCGGCAGGCCGATACACGATGGTTGGGGGCTCTTCTTTTTGGCTTTGCTTATGAGCGTTCTTGTTGAGAAAGGATGTGTACCCACAGACGCTTATTATCTTTGGGAAATGTTAGCCGGAACCCCCCACAACCGGATGGCTCGAGTCCTCATAATTGACGATGACCCTGCAATGGTGCAGGTCAT
>CAIWVL010000030.1 GCA_903916085.1 uncultured Spartobacteria bacterium | reverse complement strand
CTTTCCCGTCTTCGGTGGGGGCACCTGCGTAGCCTTTGGCGTGGCGGGCGAGGGATTCGCGAGCAATCTCCACAAATCCAATCCCGGATACCTGCGAGGGCGTGCCCGCGAAGCAGCGGTTGATGACGCTAGAGTGCAAGCCGATAGCTTCAAAAATCTGCGCGCCGTGGTAGCTGGCGAGCACAGAAATGCCCATCTTGGACATGATCTTTAACAGACCGTCTTCGAGCGCTTTCCGTACGTTTTCGAGAGCCTTGTGGTAAGTGATGGCCCCGATCTCTGCCTGAATGGCCTGCGCTTTGGCGAGCTTGTCCGCGTCCGTGCCAGCCTTGGTGACGCCCGCCTGCGCGGAAACGCGGAGTTGCTCTAAAAGTTCACGTGCAGTTTCCAACGCCAAGTACGGGCAAACGGCACTCGCACCGTACCCGATGAGGCAGGCCAACTGGTGCGTGTCGCGGGCCTCGCCCGTTTCACACACGATGCTCGCCTTCATACGCTTGCCCGTGCGGATCAAGTGATGATGCACTGCGCCAGTGGCCAGCAACATCGGCACGGCCACGGTGTTGTGATCCATCTTGCGATCCGACAAAATCAGGATGCGCACTCCAGAAGCCACTGCGGCTTCCGCCTCTTCGCACAGGCGCGCGATGGCTTTTTCCAGTCCGGCTTCGCCTTCGGCTAGTGGCCAAGTCGCGTCCAGAACCGCATGCGGATGATCTTCCGAGGCAAGATGTTTGAGCGCTTCGAGCTCGTGCTCAAGCAATACTGGGGATTCCAGTTGCACCAGACGCGCGTGTTCGGGCGACTCGATCAGAAGGTTTTTCCTCCACCCGAGGTGCACGGTGAGGGACATCACTAACTTCTCGCGAATTGGGTCAATCGGAGGATTGGTGACCTGCGCAAAGAGTTGCTTGAAGTAAGTCGAGAGCAGTCGTGGTTGCAGGGAAAGCACCGCCAAAGGCGTGTCGTCGCCCATGGAGCCCACCGCCTCGGCGGCATTTTGGACCATCGGCTTGAGGATCATTTCCAGCTCTTCGCTGCTGTAGCCGAATCCAAGCTGGCGCTGTGTGAGCGTCAGAATGTCAATCGGCGCAGTCGGTTCTGCTGGTGCATGGCCTGCGCGTTGGGCGAGCGGGATGAGGTGCTTCTTGAGCCATTCACCGTAGGGATGCTCCTTCGCGAGACGCTCCTTGATCTCCGAGTCGTGCATCAAGCGGCCTTCTGCCGTGTCGATTGCAATCATCTCGCCGGGGGCGAGTCGGCCCTTGGCGATGATCTTGGTGTCGTCAAATTCGATCGTACCCACTTCCGAGCCTAGCGAGAAAACGCCGTCCTCAGTGAGTTTGTAGCGGGAAGGACGCAGGCCGTTCCGGTCGAGACAAGCGCCGACCGTTGTGCCGTCTGTGAACACGAGACAGGCTGGGCCGTCCCAGGGTTCATTCAGGCAGCCTTGGAATTGGTAAAAGTCGCGTAATTCCTGAGACATGCGCTTGTCGCTCTTCCATGCAGGAGGAACGAGCATCGTCATGGACTGGAGTAGGTTGCGTCCGGAAAGCACGAGTGCTTCGAGGGCGTTGTCCAGTTCGGCTGAGTCGGAGCCACCGGGCTGGATGATGGGCTTGAGCAGGTCGATGTCTGCGCCCCACTGGTTGGCTTCTAGCTCTGCTTCGCGGGCCGCCATCCAGTTGACGTTGCCACGGCGCGTGTTGATTTCGCCGTTATGGCAAAGCATCCGGAACGGTTGCGAGAGCGGCCACGTCGGGAAGGTGTTCGTCGAGTAGCGCTGATGATACGTGGCGATGGCCGTTTCGAAATCCGGGTTCTGCAGGTCGCGGTAGAACTTCTGGAGCGAGGGCGAAATCAGCAGGCCTTTATAGTTAATGACCTTGCTGGAGAAGGAGGGGATGTAGAAGTGCTTGATCTTGTCATCTGCGGCCCGTTTCTCGATTTCGTTGCGGCACAGGAACATGCGGCGCTCGAAGTCGTCCTCGTCAATGCCTTCGGGCTTGCCAATGAGAACCTGCTCCATGCGGGGCAGGGTGGAGGCTGCCTTTTCACCAAGCACGTTGATGTTGATTGGCACTTCGCGCCATCCGAACAAAAAGAGCCCTCGGGCCTCCAGCACTTCCTCGATGATCGCCTTGGCACGGGCCTGCGCATAAGCGTTGTCGTGCGGAAGGAAAATCATTCCCACGCCGAGGTCGCCGTCTTTGTAGAGGTTGTGCCCGAGCTTTTGGACCTCGGTTTTGAAAAGCTTGTAGGGGATTTGGGTGACAACGCCTGCGCCGTCACCGGTTTTGGCGTCGGCATCCACGGCGCCACGGTGGGCGAGCGCACACAGAGACTGGAGCGCGTACTGGAGGATTTGGTTGGAGCGTTGGCCGCTGACTTGGGCGATAAAACCGACGCCGCAGGCATCGTGCTCAAACGCGGGCGAGTACAGGGAGTTCAAACCCTGCGTGGAGTCGAGGATGACTTGATTCATGGGAGCGGAAGAATGGCGGTCCCTGGGGGTGGGAGCCGCAATCTAAGCGAAAAGGTGCTTAACTCAAGACAATTTGGAAGGAGAATCGGGAGTAAATCGGACGTGTAGTGGCGCTTTTTTGTGACAAATTGGTCATAAATTGGCGTGGATTGACTGAAAATGGACACATTGGAGTTGCTCGCGGCCTTTCCGTGCTCCATGTCTTGGCTCATGCCAGATTCCCCCCGCGCCACCGCACCCCGCGAACTTGACGAGCAAGAGCGCAAAATTCTGCGGGCCCTCGTGCGGGATCCCCGCCAGTCTGACAACGCTGTGGGCGAGGCCACGGGAGTCAACGTGCGGACTGTGAGTCGCCGTAGGCAGCGCCTGGAGCAGGAGGGCATTCTTTCCTATTACGCCAACGTGGACTTGGGGGCCTCCGGCTCCGGCCAGTACAAAACGCGCCACCTGTACACGATCAAGTTTCGGATCGGGGTGACCTATAAACAGCTCGTGGAAGACATCCAGCGCGAACCGGCTGTGCGCTCCGTGTTCACGGAAATCTTGTTTGAAAGTCACATCGCAGAAATCGACGGTAAGCTGGCGATGCTCCTGTTCATCGATGGGGAGAGTGACTTGGATATTGTTCAAACGGTGCAGGAAAAGCTGATTCCCAGTCTCTTGCGCAATCACGGGGCAGACTCCATTGAGGAAATCAGCACCGTGCGCATTCTTTCTCAAGTGCGTGCCATGCGTAATTACGTGCTGCCCGTGAACATGCGCGAGGGGCTCATTCGCGATGACTGGCCTGACGAGGCCATTTACGTGGGTCGTTAAGCCCTCGCCTTTCGCCTCGCCGCTGGCTGCGCTTTTCTCGCCTTGATGCCCGGAGGCCGTATAGTATTGGCCTGCCGTCATTCTGCTCGTTCTCCTCAAACCTCATGCACGAATTTCTCCTAAAGTTCACCAGTGATTGGGGGGCTCTCTTGCCGCAACCCTACTCGAATGCGTTGCTCACTATGGTGGCCGCGCTGTGTGGCGCTTTGGTCGGGATGGAGCGCGAAAAAAAGGATAAACCCACCGGAGTGCGCACTTTGACTCTCGTCTCCTTGGGCGCTGCGGTTTTCACGATGCTCTCCGAACAGGGGCGCGTGGTGGATGGGCGTATTGTTGCGCAAATCGTTTCTGGGGTTGGCTTTCTGGGGGCTGGGGCCATTATCCACCGGGGTGTCACCGTGGGAGGAATGACCAGCGCGGCGACTATTTGGGTGACTGCGGCGTTGGGGACAACTGCTGGTTTCGGCTACGGTGGGGCGGCCCTCGGTGTCGCCTTCTTCACTCTGGGAGTGCTTACGTTGACCACCTACATGGAACGCGGCTTTCTGGGCCATTGTCACTTCTCAGACTTGCAGTTGCTTTGCCTCGTCGATGGTGGAAAGACGATCGTTAAGATTGAGCGGATCCTGGCGGACTACCCGGTGGCGTTGCCGGTAAATGTAGATAATCTTGAGCAAGAAGATGACACCTTCGTTGTGCACCTTCGCTACTGTTCGAATCACAAAGTGCACCGCGAAATTCTGGTGCGCCTTGCTGAAGTGCCTGAGGTTCTTGAGATGCACCGGGGAAAAGCACTGGCTGATCTTGTCGCTGTGGAGGCAAACTCACCCGCTATTGGCAGGGGGTAAGGGGCGAAATGACGCATTTTCCCATGGCTGTGTTCGCAAGACGACGCCGCTGGCATCCCGCCGGGATGCCGTTTGGTGGGTGTTTTGTCCCGGTGGTGTCGCTTACGCTCAACCACCGGCAGGTAACCCTTTGGGTTACTTTGGGATTGGGCATTTTTGGCGGTAAAAGGAAAGCTTGCAGAGGTCGTTCTGAGGAACCCGGAGGGTTCACGGAAGGTAGCCGGTGGTTGAGCGCAAGCGATACCACCGGTGGGTACGCGAATAAATAAACGCACCCCGGCAGGGGTGCCAGCGCAGGCATAAATAAACTGAGCCGATATGTGGGCTCAAGTCGGCGGCGGCATCTGTCTCGATTGAGGGCAATTCGATGCCGCCGGTGATTTCAGGTGTTATGTGCCTGGCCTACCTTTCGCTCGTACATTTCCCCCCCCCGCCATTCTTGACGCTCCGGCGTCGTTTCGGTTGAGTGCGGCGTGACCCAGACCAAGCTCGTTCTTCTCGACTGTGATTCCACCCTCAGCGCCATTGAGGGTATCGACGAACTCGCGCGTTTGCGAGGCGATGCCACTTTCGCCGAAGTCGAGGCCATGACGCGGGCCGCCATGGAAGGCGGGGCAGCGATGGAGTCGGTTTTTGCAAAGCGTTTGGATCTCATACGGCCGACTTACTCGGAACTGGAATCCATCGGGGCCAAGTACATTGCCCACGTGGAACCCTCCGCTCTTGCCACGATCTCCGAGTTGCAGCGCGAGCAGTGGACCGTTGTGATTGTGAGCGGTGGTTTTACTCAAGCGATCCGTCCTCTCGCTGACCACCTCGGGATCGAGCGGGTGGAGGCCGTTTCGCTGCAGTTTGACGGCCACGGCAATTACACGGGGTTTCATCCTGAAAGCCCCACCGCCCTGACCCGGGGCAAGAACGTTGTGGCCAAACGGCTCCGAAGCGAGTTCCAGGCTTCAAAAATGGTCATGGTCGGCGATGGCGCAAGCGATCTCGAAGTCCAGGGAGATGTTGATTTTGTGGTGGGCTTCGGAGGGTACGCCGTGCGTGAACGGGTGAAGGCCGGGGCGGATGCCTTTATTCACAGCCTCTCGGAGCTGCCGACTATTCTGAAACAACTCTGAGTCTGTGGGAGCCGTGTTCCGGTTCGAGTTCGGTGTCGCCCACGCGCGCTTGAAGAACGTCCAGAAGCGTCTCTTCAATCAAGGTGGAAAGGTGCAGTCCTTGGCTTGCGGCGAAGCGGCGCAGTTTCGCTGCGACGATTTTGTCCACCCATGCCCCGATTTTGACTTTATTTGAGGCCCGTACGTTTGGCATGCCTCGAAATCGCGTCCTGGGTGGGGCCCGGATGGGCGCGAAAAAAACTTCTGCCCTCGAATGTTGTGCAACAGCGGGTGAGGGAACGGTTTCATGCGACTCAGGCTTGATGTTTCCCTGCCGAACGGTCACCCCTGTTCAATGAACACGCGCCACTCCTTCTCCGCCCTCGCAACCTTGCTTCTTTTGCCGCAACTAGGCTGGGCCGAGGTGAAAACGAAAGTCGTCGAGTACAAAGACGGTGACACCGTCTTAGAGGGCCTTCTCTCTTATGACGACGCTTCCAACGCAAAACGTCCTGGAATTCTCGTTGTCCACGACTGGATGGGCGTGAGCGCGCACACTCAGGAAACTGCCGAGGACCTTGCCCGCCAGGGTTATGTCGCCTTTGCTGCCGACATCTACGGCAAAGGGGTGCGTCCAGCGGATGCTGCCGCAGCTGGGGCCGAGGCGGGCAAGTTCAAGTCTGACCGAGCTCTGTTGCGCAAACGCGCCGCGCTCGGACTCGAGCAACTCAAAAACCAGTCCACGGTGGACACCTCTAAGGTGGCAGCCATCGGCTTTTGTTT
>CAIWVL010000029.1 GCA_903916085.1 uncultured Spartobacteria bacterium | reverse complement strand
CCCGCCTAGCAAACCACCCCGCCTAGCAAACCACCCCGCCTAGCAAACCACCCCGCCTAACCACCCCGCCTAACCACCCCGCCTAACCACCCCGCCTAACCACCCCGCCTGACCGAGCAGCGTTACAACGGGAAGCTAGGGCCGCACGCGGGGAGGGAAATCACTTTTCGTCAGTCCAAAACGTTAAACCAAAATCATTATGAACATTACAATTCCCACGCGTTCCACCCAGCTTCCCACTACTGCATGGTCGCCCTTGGAACGGCTTTCCGCTTTGCGCCAAGACATGGACCGCCTCTGGGAACTCTCCTTCGCAGGGCGAAGCACTCAAGGCACCGCCACTTGGTCACCCGCCGTGGATCTGTACGACGAAGCCGAACAACTCGTCGCTAAAGTCGAGCTACCAGGCATCACTCGGGAGTCTTTAGAGGTAAACTATCAAGACGGGGTTTTGAGCATCTGCGGCGAACGCAAAGCAGACTATCCAGCGGGTCAAGAGCCCGACTGCTACCGCGCTGAACGGCCCACGGGCAAATTCTCGCGCGATCTCACCCTGCCAGTCCCCGTCCAAGCAGACAAAATCCAGGCCTCGTACAAAGAAGGAGTGCTCTCCATCGTTTTACCCAAAAGCGAAGACGCGAAGCCTCATAAGGTTGAAGTCAATGTGAGCTAGGACTGAGTCGCGTCGCAGGCCCACACCGCAAAGGCGAGACCTTAAAAAAGGGGTTCTCGGTCTCCTTGAGCGCATGCCAAGGCGCGGGAGAAATCGCTCATAGTGCGTCTTTCTCCCGCGCCTTCCCGCTTTTTACTTTCTTAATTCCCCGACGAGAAGCAAAGCGCCGGGGTGAAATGCGGTGCCCGCAAATTTTCCAGGATTTTCAACCCATTCATTGCGTTTCGTGAGAATAGCGCCCTTGTCGGGTTGTTCGGAACTTACCTCGATTTTGACGGTGTGCAGGGTGTCCGACAGTTCAGTTCCGATCACGAGCGTACCCAACCGATGATAAGTACAATAGGAATCAAACAAGGTGACCGTTCTCGGAAGTTGATTGTCTAGAGTCACGGTGACCTTTCCCACATCGGGCCCGATGATTTGATAAATAGCGGCCCGAGTGCCCTTAAATTGAAAGCTGAGAGTATCGCCGGGTTGCGCGGCCGTTTGCCAACTCTTGAGGCGAGGGAAGCGTTTTGCGAGAGGGTCAATGGCGGAGTCCAGTGCCTTGAATCCGGAAGAAAGCGTTGCCTCAGAGGCAGGCACCATGCGGGCCATCTGGTAATGATCAGCCGCCAAAGGCAAGGGAAGGGAGTGCGCAGCAGGGTTGCCAGACTTGGAGCGAATTTCTGGCAGCGACCGCTCAATGGCCTGCAAATACAAGGCGTGTCCCGTTTCCACGTGAGGATGAACACCATCCGCAGCAAAGACGAGTTTCCCCTCTAGCGCGGTTTTCTCCTCGTCGTTAGCAGGCAATTTAGCCTTCCACACGAGCGCATTCTCCTTGGCCAACCGGGCCACTTCCATGCCCATGTGGATACTCGGAATACCATAGTGATCCGCCACGCCTTCCATCGCGCTGGCAGCGCGCGGAAAGTTACCCTCCAACATCGGTGCGACCAAAGCCTCTGTCACAGTGTAAACAAAGCAAATGTCACACTCCGGCAACGCGCTCCAAGTCTTACGCACAATCCCTTCCATGCTCCGAATGATCTGCTCAGGAGCGGTGCCACCATCATTGACAGCAAACTCAACAAAAAGCAGATCAGGCTGCAATACAAGCACTTCTGGCTCCACACGAAACACACCTAAATCAGACCCAGTTCCTCCGAGCGCTGCATTGATTTCGCTGAACTTTACCTCGGGATACGTGCGTTGCAGCAGTTCCAGTGACTTCACTCGCCACCCCGGTTGTGCAGTGATCGACCCTCCAAGATAGGCCACTTTCAATGCGGCACCAGGTTTGTTCGCCTTAGAAAGGAAGTTGGGAAGTCCAGCGCGGGCATGTAGTTCTTGTGCCACAACGAGAGGCTTTTCCAGCGCAGCGACAGGAGCAGGCGCACCGAAACCAGCTGATACAACCCACAAAACAGCAACCGAAAACAGAACCAAAGGAAGACGGGGGAAAAGGAACATAACAGAACCCTAAGGCTGCCACAGGTGCAGAAGACCGTGTAGCGCAGATTTTACAAGTCCAAGCGATCCAAGCGATCCAAGCAATCCTAGGAGTCGCAGCACGGTGCAGGTGCGCAAAATGAGCCCATTTCAGTGTAGCGAAATAAACACATGGTGAAATTAATACACCTCCACATCAATCACTTGACTTAATCTGAGGCCATCTATACTTAATCACCGCTTTAACTCAACCGTAGCGGCGTGTGCGTTTAACACACTTTCATGAGGCCGTTCAGATGCCGTTAACGCGTTTTTAATTTTATGCTCATCTCCCCGTCTTCTAATCCAAAAGCTGAACCTAACGCACAGCCAGCTTCAGAAATCGGGTTACCAGAGAAAATTTATCAGCTTGCCTCTTCCATTGGAGGGAACATGAACGGCTCCTTAAAAAGCATCAATGACATCAATACGCAAATGCGTCTTTTGTCACTGAATGCCAGAATCGAGGCCGCCCGTGCCGGAGAGTCGGGTCGCTCCTTCTCCGTCGTAGCCACTGAAATGGGTGTCCTCTCAGGGAGCACACGCGAAGTAGCCGAAGGATTGTCTACGCGTATGCGGGGAGACATTGAAGAGCTCACCTCCATTTCACAGCGCCTAGCGAGTGATGTGCGTGGAACACGTTTCGCAGATTTGGCACTTAACAATCTCGATTTGATCGACCGCAACCTTTACGAGCGTTCCTGCGATGTCCGCTGGTGGGCCACAGACAACAGCGTTGTCGATTTGGCCGCCGATCCCACCCCAGAAAAGGCAGAATACGCCTCCAGCAGGCTTGGCGTCATCTTGAACGCTTATACGGTCTACTTCGACCTCGTCGTCTGTTCTTTAGACGGGCGAGTCTTAGCGAATGGTCGCCCCAATGACTATCATTCGACTGGCATGAACGTGGGGCACCAAGATTGGTTCCAGAACGCCATGGCAACGCGTTCCGGAGACGAATTCGGGTTTGAAACGGTCCACGCTTCGCCCCTCGTCAATCATCAGCACATCCTTGCCTATTCTGCGGCCATCCGCGAAGGCGGCCAGGCTCACGGCCGTGCTGTCGGCGTCTTGGGCATCCTCTTCAAGTGGAGCAGCCTTGCCCAAACCATCGTCGATAGCACCCCTCTTACTCCCGAGGAACGTCTCCACAGCCGCGTCTGCATCCTGGATACAGATGGCACCGTCCTCGCTGATACGAGAGGCGTGCCTCTCTCAGAAAAACTCGCGCTCGCTCAAAATCGCGAGATCTGGTCTTCAAATAAAGGCTTCTTTGAACTCGCAGGAGGTTCTGGTCTCAAACAAATCGTGGCTCATGCCATTGCCCCCGGGTTTGAAACTTACACCACCGGCTGGCACTCCGTGATCATCCACGGGTAGATCCCACAGCGGAAATGCGCGAACAGTACCGCGAACACCGCCTTTCGGGCCCGTACTCTACAACCGCCAAAAAGGGAGCAACTCCCGCAACGCACCATTAGCCTGAATCAGGTAAAGTTTCGGCCTGACTCAGGTGCCATACTAACGGCATAGACGGCGCAGGCCTGGGGTGGGGCGGAGCGTGACCCCAGGAGAGGCTCCCTGGAGATTGGCCACCTCCGCGTAGACGCCGACTTTGAGCTCTTATGTCAAAGGCATGACCGGTGACCGCCGAGAATGGTGTGCCGCGCGGAACCCTAAGAAGCACGGACCCGCGAGCGCTTTTTTCTTGGAACTATAGACCGCTTCTTCCCATTAAAGACGCTTGCTATTACCCAAACTGAAATCATACTCAATCGGTCTACTTAAGGGATAACAGCTCATGACACTTACCAAAAAAGGCGAATATGCCCTGCGCGCCATGATCCAACTCGGCATCGCTAAATCCCTCGGCCGCGCTCTCGTACCCGTCTCCGAACTTGCCGACAGCAATCGCCTGCCCCTCAAGTTTGTCGAGCGCATCCTTCTGGAATTGCGCGAAGCGGGTTACGTGGAAACTCAACGAGGTAAACTAGGCGGCTATCAGCTCGCCAAGGCCATGGGCGAGATCCACATGGGAGAACTCGTACGTCTAATCGACGGCCGCTTAGCTCCGATCGCGTGTGCCAGCGAAACCGAATACTCCCGATGCTCCTGCCCGGATGAAGAGCATTGCGGCCTGCGGATGCTCATGGTGGACGTACGCAACGCGATCTCCGACATCTTAGATCGATACACCCTCGGCGATGTTGTCGACGTGACTTTACGTAAGATGCGCCAGGACAACGCTACCCTTCCTTTTACCCCAGAACCCCCTCCCTGCACCAGACCAGGTCGCCGCATCGCCGATCCCGCGCAAGGATTTCTCTCCCAGCTCGGGATACGTTCGGTTCTGGAAGAAGGCGAACCTCCCGCAGACTCGGTTTAGGGAGAAACTCTGCCCATTAGCCATCATCGCCATGCAGACTAAGAGGCCGCGCAGCATTCTACCAGGGTTCGGGCTCAGCCTGGGATTCACCGTGGCCTATCTCGGACTCATTGTCTTGTTTCCGCTGTTGATGGTTTTCATCAAGGCATCGGGATTAGGCTGGGGCGGATTTTGGAAGACTTTGTGGACCACTCGGGTGCTGGCGGCCTGCAAGTTGAGCTTCGGACTTTCGCTGGCGGCTGGACTCTTAAACGGCGTATTTGGCCTGCTTATTGCATGGGTACTGACCCGCTACAGATTTCCCGGCCGTCGTTTTTTAGATGCTTCCGTGGACCTTCCCTTTGCCATGCCCACGGCTGTAGCCGGCATCGCACTCACCACGCTCTACGCCCCCAATGGCTGGATAGGCTCACTACTTAAACCCTACGGGATCAAGGTCGCCTTCGCACCGTTAGGCATTTTGATCGCGATGGTCTTCATCGGCCTCCCCTTCGTCGTGAGAACACTTCAACCTGTGCTCGAGGATTTCGAGGCCGCTCAAGAAGAAGCAGCAGCCAGTTTAGGCGCAACTCGCTGGCAAACCTTTTGGCGAGTTGTATTTCCCCAGCTATTACCGGCCCTCATCACTGGCACAACGCTGGCCTTCGCGCGGGCTGTGGGAGAGTACGGTTCGGTCGTGTTTATTGCAGGGAACATGCCTGGAAAGACAGAGATATTGCCCCTCCTCATTATTACTAAGCTGGAGCAATACGATTACTCGGGGGCTACAGCGCTAGCCGCGATGATGCTCGCCATCTCCTTCATCCTTCTTTTTGCTATCAACTTTCTACAGCGCAAGACCCTTGTCCACAACCGTTCATGAGCGCCACTGTTCGCCCTACTCAAGATCCGCTTTGGACGCGTCTGCTGCTCATCGGCTGTGCCGTTGGCTTTCTCGCCCTATTTTTATTTGTACCGTTGACGCTGGTTTTCGCCGAAGCCTTTCGCAAGGGAATCAAGGTGTACGCAGACGCCATCACCGAGAGCAATGCCCTGTCGGCGATTGTTTTAACAATCACCGTGGCAGCGGTATCAGTACCCCTCAATGCAGTGTTCGGCGTCGCGGCAGCGTGGGCCATTGCAAAGTTCAGCTTTAAAGGAAAGAGCCTGTTGCTCGCATTGATCGACCTACCCTTCGCCGTGTCGCCGGTGGTCTCAGGTCTTGTGTATGTGTTACTTTTTGGCGCACAGGGACTTTTCGGCCCCTGGCTAAGAGCACATCAAGTACAGGTCATCTTCGCCGTGCCAGGCATGGTCCTCGCGACAATTTTTGTCACATTCCCGTTTGTAGCGCGCGAACTCATTCCCCTGATGCAGGCTCAAGGCAATGACCAGGAGTACGCCGCCTTGAGTCTGGGCGCTTCCGGTTGGCAGACCTTCCGAAAAGTGACCTTGCCAAACATTAAATGGGCACTTTTTTACGGCATCATCCTATGCAACGCACGCGCCATGGGAGAGTTCGGTGCGGTCTCGGTTGTGTCCGGGCACATCCGGGGCGAGACCAACACACTGCCGCTACACGTGGAAGTACTCTATAATGAGTATAACTCGGCGGCCGCCTTCGCCTGTGCCTCCGTCCTTAGCGTACTGGGTCTGCTGACTCTCGGACTCAAAACCTTCATTGAATGGCGAGCAGGGCTGCGTCGCCGCAAACACTGATTCCCATGTCGATTGTTGTTCAAAATCTGCGCCGCACCTTCGGCACTTTCCAAGCGCTCCGCGGTATCGACCTAGAGATTGCTGACCATCAGCTTGTCGCGCTTTTGGGGCCCTCCGGTTCTGGCAAAACGACTCTATTGCGTATCATTGGCGGACTAGACTTTCCAGACGCCGGGCAAGGACGCGTCCTCATTCACGACGAAGATGTGACTGAAAAACCGGCGGCTGACCGCAAAGCTGGCTTTGTTTTCCAGCACTACGCCCTATTCAACCACCTGAGTGTCTTTGAAAACGTGGCATTCGGCCTGGAAGTGCGCCCGAAAAAAAACCGTCCCGACAAGAACGCGATTCGGGATCGCGCGTTGGAACTACTAAGGCTGGTGCAGTTGGAGGGTCTGGAGCAACGCTTACCTTCCGAGCTCTCAGGCGGCCAGAGGCAACGCGTGGCCTTGGCCCGAGCCTTGGCTATTGATCCCAAGGTACTCTTGTTGGACGAACCCTTTGGTGCCTTGGACGCCAAGGTGCGCAAAGACTTGCGCCGTTGGCTACGCAATTTTCATCGCGAAATCGGCGTGACCACCATTTTCGTAACGCACGATCAACAAGAAGCTCTCGAATTGGCCGACATTGTCGTCGTCATGAATCAGGGACAGATCGAGCAGATTGGCTCGCCCCAACAGGTGTACGACCAACCCGCCACACCCTTCGTTTATGAGTTTCTGGGAGACGTCAACAAGGTACGCAAACCAGGTCGCCCCGATTTGTTTTACGTCCGGCCGCATGAAGTCCGCATTCTATTCGCGGGCGACTCCAAGGCGGAACTCCATGCTAAGATCGAACATTTATTCGCAGCAGGGCCCAGCGCCCGGTTGACTTTGCGCCTGCAAGACTCTCGCGACACCCTAGATGCCGACATCACCCGTCAGCAGCTCGACGAGATGGGACTTTCCGAAGGCGATGAAGTCGGTCTCCAGCTAGCCCTTTCTTCCTAGCCTCCAATGGTGACAGATCTCTGCCCCCGACCAATCGCCTCTCGGCACTCGCCCGGATGTGTCTACACGGCGGGTTCCATTGACTTCCCCGCTCAGCATCCTATCCTCGCCGTTAGTGAATCCGTTGCCTGTACCGGAGCCTCGGCTCGATAAAACTCTCATCTTGAAACAGGCCTTTGAACCCATTTCAGAGGTGCTGTCGCAAGTCGAGGAGCGCATCCGCGCCCAAGCACGGGCTTTCGATCCAGCGATCGAAATGTATGTGGCATACGCGATTGAAAGCCACGGCAAGCGTCTCCGCCCGGCCTTGGCTCTCCTCGCTGGAGGCGCTACGGGCAACATCCTCCCCCAGCACGAGGACTTGGCCGTCATCGTCGAACTTATCCATGCTGCCACCCTCGTCCACGACGACATTCTCGATCACGCCGATCTGCGCCGGGGCCAACCCACTGCCAACGCTAAATGGGGCAATTCCCTCGCCGTCCTGTTGGGTGACTGCCTCTTTGCACACGCACTTCGACTCGCAGCCTCCTTTGAGGATAACCGCATGTGCCGGAGCATCGCCGCTGCCGCAAGCGAAGTTTGCTCGGGCGAAATTATCCAAACCCAGCGCCGCTTTGACTTCAAATTAAGCGTTCCCGATTATTTCCGGATTCTAGAAATGAAGACGGGGGCTCTTTTCGCCGTCGCAACAGAATTGGGCGGGCTCTTAAACGGAGCTTCGAAAGAGCAACGGAAAGGTTTGCACGACTTCGGGATGCGACTCGGAACAGCTTACCAAATCTACGACGATTGCCTAGACATTGCAGGAGACGAAGGCAAGGTTGGGAAAACCTTGGGAAGCGACCTGCGCAGAGGGAAGCTCACGCTACCTATTCTCCACCTCTTGAACACAAGCGCTCCCGCAGAAAGGGAACGCATCGTGCTTCTGATTCTGGAAGGGCAAGAGGAAGAGATACGCTCCCTCGTAGAAATCGCTGTTGAAAAGGGAGCGGTCAGGCACGCGGTGAAGACAGGCCTAGAGATGCTACAGGAAGCTAGAGGAGGTCTGGCCACACTAGAGAGCTCTCAGTACCGCGAGTCCTTGCTAGCACTATGCGAAACGCTAGAAGGCATGATCGCTCCTCTAGCCGGGTAGACGCTGGGCACTTAGCCTATTTCGGCAGAGGGTAGCTTCCAAAGCCCCTGCCCGTTTTGGGAGTTCTGGCGCGCGATTTCATAAGTGTGGCTGGAGCAAAAATAAAGGAAATAGCGGTCCAGGAAAACCCGCAGGAAAAGCTTTTCGCTCAAGGGCATAACGCTTTGAGTGATTGCGAGCTTCTGGCCATTCTATTACGCGCTGGATTTGTCGGCGTGAACGCCCTTGAGCTGGGACAGCAACTCCTCAAACACTTCGGCTCACTAGGAGGCCTCAGCCGCTGCACCGTCGACGCGTTGGCGCGCATCAAAGGGGTGGGCAACGCCCGGGCACTGCAACTCGCCGCCGCTTTTGCGCTTGCCTCTCGCCTCAGCGCAGAATCCGTTCGCAAGGAACGGATTGACTCACCGGAACGCGTCTTTCAACTGCTCGGCATGGAGATGCGCGTTCTAACCAAAGAGTCGCTCCGTGTTGTCCTACTAGACACGCGCTTTCAATTGATGCGTGTCGAGGAAATCTCCCGAGGCACGGTGAACGAAAGCATTGCCCATCCCAGAGACATTTTTGGTCCGGTGTTTACGGCTTCCGCCTACGCCTTCATCCTCGTGCACAATCATCCCTCAGGCGACCCCAGTCCCAGTGACGCAGATCGGAAACTTACCGCCCGCTTGACCGAGGCCGCCCGCCTCCTGCAAGTCCAACTCCTCGACCACGTCATCCTAGGCTCACCTGACAACGGGCGCACCCCTTGGTTCTCGTTCAAACAACTCGGGCTCATTTGACGCGATTCCCCGAGGCCGACCCCAAACACACGCGTTTCCACGAGTCTCTTTTCTTGCGTCAGCTCCCAGAATTCGCACCCTATGGGTGTGCGTGAATTTGAGCCTGATACCGAATCACTCGCTGGATCCGTCTTACTAGCG
The DNA here is from genome assembly GCA_903916085.1 of uncultured Spartobacteria bacterium. Lineage (GTDB taxonomy): Bacteria > Verrucomicrobiota > Verrucomicrobiia > Chthoniobacterales > Chthoniobacteraceae > Chth-196. The sequence continues at coordinate 4,173 of CAIWVL010000029.1, read as the reverse complement.
CATCCCAGCCTGCGTGATTCAAATTTTGAGCGAACTGTCGTATTTTTATCAATGCACGACGCCGAGAACGGTGCGTTCGGCGTTGTCTTAAATCGCCCCAGCGGCCGCCGCTTGAATGAGCTCATGCCGGACCAAGACTTGGGCCTTCTGGCGATGGTTCCAGTGTATCTAGGTGGGCCGGTGGCGGTAGATCAGCTCCTTCTAGCGGCCTTCCGCTGGGAAGACAATCCTGAGGGTGGCTCATGGAGCTGGAGACACGATCTCACCTTCGAGACAGCCAGCGAAATTGTTCAGGAAGAGGGCACCATCCTGCGGGTGTTCGCTGGTTACTCAGGCTGGAGCCAAGGTCAATTGGAGAGGGAACTCGAACATAACACTTGGATTCTGCATTCGCCCACCGACGAGATTTTGGAACCCGACTTACAGGACGTCCTTTGGAAAGGCCTCGTACAAACCCACGGCGCGATTTTTGAGTTTCTCACGGAAGTTCCAGAAAACCTCGGGAATAATTGAGAGTCCGTCCGCGCGGCGATAGGCCTCACTGTATTTCAGGGTGGTTAAGCTAGCGTTAGGACGGACTCCTGAAAACCCTTGAAAGTCAGGTTGACCGACCAACTCTGTGCAGAGTCCGTCCGCGCGGCCGCGAAACGCGAAAGTAGCTGAAGCTAAAAACGGCAATACAAGAACGGTCGCCAGCTCGGTACAGGCACATGCGGATGTGCGCTGGTCTACCGGAAAATTAAACTGACCCACCGGCTGATCCTGAGGCGACGGCTTTTCAAGCTGCATCTCACTTTATCGCAAAGTATTACGTCCAAGCCAGCATTCGTTCATAGCCGTATTTAGGATTATCCAACGCGCTCTTCGATGTGGACCGTCACAACCATTTCTCGGTCTGCATTGCCCCAGAAACTCCCGCGCACAGGGGCGATGTCCTGATAGTCGCGACCAAAAGCGACCACCACATAATGCTCATGCGTTAGACAATTGTTCGTCGGATCCAACCCGTGCCAGCCAGCGCCTGGCACCCAAACTTCCACCCAAGCGTGCGAGGCATGAGCACCGCGGATGTCCTTCCGCTTGGAGTCATACACGTAACCGCTTACGTAGCGCGCGGGGATCTGGATTGCCCGGCACATTGCCAGCATCAGGTGGCTGAAATCTTGGCAAACGCCAACCCGGTGATGGAAAAACTGAGTGGACGTCGTGAACACATCCGTGACACCCGGCACATAGCGGGAGGTTGTGTAAACGTAGTCCATGATCGCCTTTGCTAGTCCGAATACATCGCTATGCATGGCCCTCACATCGATGGCCGCCCGCCAGATTTCAGGGGGCACTTCCACTGGTCCACTAGGCTGTGTAAAGGGTTGAAGGCGACCATCGACATCTGCCCCTAGCAAAGTATCTAGAGATACATAAGGAGGCTCACCTTCAGCATAACGGTCGCTTGTATTTATAGAACTCGTTGCCTCAATCACAAGATGTCGATGTGGCTCTTCGACCTCAAAATAAGTGACTGTATTGCCATAAAAATCAGCAAACTTCTGCAACCGTGTAGAGGGCAGGACTCTGAGCAGGAAAAACGAAACGTCCTGCCAGCGGCTTTGCACAGGAGTCAGGCGCAGTTCATTGGAGTTACCGTAAACGGGTGAGGCGTAACGGTATTCGGTTAGGTGAATGATGCGCAGCTTCATGAGCAACAACTACTGCTGCTGCTGCTGCTGGCGCTGGACATGCGGACTCAGTGGATCAAACGTTGCCGGACGCAAAGCTGCCCGCAAGGGCTCCTGTGGTAAATGCACGTACGCCTCAAAAATAGCTTGTCCAGTTTCATTCAATGCGACCTGCAAATCATCAATGTATTCGTGTAATCCCCGCGTTAACACATCCGAGGGACCCGAAAAATTTAGCCGCGCCAATAACGCGCCCGCCAACTTTTCACATCGATTGGAGTAACGCCCCGTCGAGGTGCCTGAAATGTGGTGCAGCATTTCATCCGCCATTTTGACGCAGAAACGAACCGACCTAGGGAACTCCGTAGAGAAGAGGAGATGCTCCAATACACGGTCCAAGGTAAACTCTGTGCCATTGACTCGACGGTAGGAGGCCAAGGCAGAACACGCCCGCAAAATGGTGCCCCACTCCAAGGCATCTACAGCGATGTCTGTATTGGCCATGGTCTGGGTCTTGATATCAAGAAAGCGACTCGTTTTATCCGCCCGTTCCAAAAAGCGTCCCAACTGGAGAAAGTTCCATCCCTCGTTGCGCGACAGTGTTGCTGACGTAATTCCGTCAAAGAGGAGAGAAGACTGAATGATCTTTTCAAAGAAACCCTGCGGAGAGCTCGCCAACATTGCAGTCCCTCGCTCCGAGCTCACAAGCAAATGCAACTGGTTCAGCTCCGCCCACATCTCGTCCGAAATCTGATCCCGCACTGTGCGCGCATTTTCACGGGCCTCGCGCACGCAGGACAGAATGGAATCTGGATTACGTTCGTCGAGCGTGAGGAAGTGGAAGCTGTCGTTTGGCTTGGGATCGGGATACAGCAGACGAAACGAAGCCTCCATGGCGGTCGCCGCCAGAACGGGGCTCCAGTAGTCGTCATTTTTAACGCTCCCGACTCCAGCGGAATCCAGCAAGAGCTCGAAGCTGACCTGCATCAGACGAGCGATGTTTTCCGCCCGCTCAATGTAGCGAGACATCCAGTAAATGTGATCTGCAACTCGCGAAAGCATAAAAGATGAAGTCAGAGCCTAAAGGTTATTATGTGATTGGGGCGTTAGATTGTTTGTAAAAACGAAACAGCCAGATGCTTTCAAACCCGTTATCTCGCAAGCACCCAAGTGTCCTTACTGCCCCCGCCCTGCGAGGAATTAACCACTAACGACCCACGCTTGAGCGCCACGCGAGTTAGCCCGCCTGGCAGAACTTTGACGGTTTCACCGCACAAAATAAACGGCCTCAAGTCGACATGCCGCCCCTCTAGCGCCCCGTCCACCAGTGTCGGATGCTGAGAGAAATACACCACAGGTTGCGCGATGTAATTGCGTGGGTTGGCCTCAATTTTCTGGCGGAACTCTTCAATCTCAGCCTTGGAAGCCACAGGTCCAATCAACATCCCGTAACCACCACTTTCATTGGCGGCCTTCACCACCAACTCAGGCAGGTGCTCCAGAATGTACTTTCTGTCGGCATCCCGCCAAGCCAAGTAAGTAGGCACCTGATCCAAAATCGGATCCTGGCCGAGGTAATACTTGATCATGTCCGGCACGTACGCATAGGTCACCTTGTCATCAGCCACCCCCGTACCAATCGCATTCGCCAACGCCACATTTCCGCGACGCACAGCATCCACGAGCCCCGGCACGCCCAGCATCGAGTCTTTCCGAAATACCTTGGGATCGAGGAAGTCGTCATCGATACGCCGGTAGATCACATCCACTTGCTGTAGACCCCGCGTGGTTCGCATGTACACAAACCCATCGATCACAAGTAGATCGCGTCCCTCAACAATCTCAATTCCCATCTGGCGGGCCAAAAACGAATGCTCAAAGTAGGCGCTATTGTGCACCCCAGGAGTGAGTAGCACACAGTTCGGCTGTGCCGTCTGCCGGGGCGCAATGTACTGCAGCGTCGCCAAAAGATCCGCCGGATACGTATCTACCGAACGTACCCCAGTGCTGCCAAACAACTGCGGGAATACCCGTTTCATCGCAGTCCGGTTTTCCAGCACATAAGAAACACCCGAGGGACAGCGGCCATTATCCTCCAAAACAAGGTAACGCCCGTCCCTATCTCGAATCAGGTCCGTGCCGCACACGTGAATATACGTATCGCGAGGCACCTGCACCCCAACAAATTCGGGACGAAAATGCGCCGCCCCGTGCACCACCTCAGCGGGGATGATTTTATCCTTGAGGATCTTTTGCTCGTGGTACACGTCGTACAAAAAGAGGTTCAGCGCCGTGATCCGCTGGATCAGGCCGGCCTCGACCACTTCCCACTCGGAGGCTGGAATGAGCCTGGGCACTGGGTCGAAAGGAAACACGCGCTCCGTGCCGCGTTCATCTCCGTATACAGTGAAGGTCACGCCCTGCTTCAGAAAAAGCAGTTCCAGATTTTTAACCTTCTGTTCCAAGTCGTCGGCGGCCAGGGGAAACAAGCGGTCTG
>CAIWVL010000028.1 GCA_903916085.1 uncultured Spartobacteria bacterium | reverse complement strand
GTATACACCAACGCACCCCGGCAGGGGGGCCAGCTGCGGATCAAGGCGAACATAAGCAACTCTAGGAACGACGTGCGCTGCCCTCCACTTCGGACGTCAGTGTGCACCTCCAAAAATGATCCGAAGGTTTACCTGATTTGGGGTACTAGGGCAAAGTCCTAGGTTTTGGATGAAAAAGTCCACAGCCCTATGGGGCCGCCTTAAATCGTGCCATGTTTTGGAACTCCCTTACGGGGCTGATTTCACATGACCGCTAATCCTAGGGCGTTGCCCAAGCCTGTCTCCCCTGGTAATCAGCTTCTTCTCTTAGTGCTGTCCAATACTGATCCTTGAAAAATCCTTGCCTGCCGCTGTTGCAGCAGCCCGGAAGGCGGCTTGGTCCATGTTTGGCGTGCTGGGCAAAACAACGTCTACGGTGCCATAGCGAACGCCGCTCAAAATGTTCACGTAACCCCTCTGTACACTGCTCAGATCACTAGACACCCCTGGGTTGGCCGCCACCTTCGCCTGTCCTGACTTGAGGCTCACGTAAGAGTTTGCCATGAACGCAACGTCTTTAAGAACCACCGTCGTCGCATCCAGCGCCACGGTCTGCGCAGCCGCGAGACTTACGTTGTTGAGCGTAATCTGGTTGGCCGCCGTTGCCGTGAACGTGCTTCCTACGGTCGAAGAGGGCGCGTTGAACACGGAATTCTGCACCGCAACATCCCCCCCAGCAGTCAATCGGACTGCATAAGTGTTAACGACCGAATTCGCAATCGAGACGTTCCCCGTGGTTGCCGTGGCGTAGAAATGACCGTTCGGCGAATCCGTCGGTTCAATCACAGATACGTTTGCTACCGTAACATCCGTCCCTCCGAAGAGTTCCACGGTATCTGCGTGAATCGGAGTGTTTGTGAGCAGCATCGCCCGAGCCGCTGTTGCCGCAAACGATGTCCGTACGGCAGCCGCTGAGTCCATGGCATCCACAGCCACATTGCTTGCGCCAATCTCTGAATTCGTGAAAGTAATGTTCCCTGCCGTCGCGTTGAACGTGGACGACACTAGGTATGTCAGCGAGCTATTCAGTACGCTCAAATCCGTCTGCGCCGTTGCGGCCAAAGTCTGGTCAGCCTGCACGTCCATCGTGCCCAAGGTCACATTGTTTAGACTAAGGGTGCTCCCCGCACGTAAAATGCCGTTGTTTGTATAAATCGGAACCCCCGAGAGCGATACCGCCCTGGCGCTTGACGTGATGCTCACCGTGTAGCCCTTGATTGCCAGATCTTGCGGACTGGAAACGCCAAGTGGCACTGGGCTAAACAACGTCACTGATGCGCCATCGGCGCTCGCCTGAGTGCTCAAAGTCAATACACTGCCATTGATCGCCGTTATCGTCGTGTCGGCCGCAATTCCCGGCCCGGTAATGCGTTGCCCAACGGCAAGACCGCTCAAGTCACTCGCCGAATTAAGGGTTACGCGTGAAACACCTGCAGTAGTCGTCAGCGTTCCCGTGAAACCGCCGCTATGAATCGTAATGTCTCCTGCGGATTCCAAAATCACCTGTCCCGCCCGGATCGCGACATCCTTCAAGTCCATCGCCGGTGCCTTAATGCGGATGACGCCGTTGGCTACTTCCGACTCCAAGGGCCATTCGTTTACAATCGAAACTCGGTCTAAAACCAGCGGATCGTACACTGCCGCAAGCTGCTGGGTGAGCGCCGCATCCGCAGAAAAGCTGGACCCACCCGCATAGATTTCTAAAAGCGAGGTGGCCGCACGCAGCAGCGAACCGGGGGTGAAATTCAGAGTGTGCCCTGCGCTAATCAGGAGGGGAGTGCCCAACTGCGTGCCATCAGGTGCAGTGATGACCCGATCAAATCCAGCCATGTCAATGCTACCCGACAGAGAAATGTCGTTGATCGCAACAATGGCACCCGAATCTCGGTCGACCACTGGGCTGTGCAGAAAAAAGTTCGGCGTTGTCGGGTCAAGCGGGTTCAGCGTGAGTGTGATGTTTCTCGCGATCAGTGCTGAGATGGTGCCCCCAATCTGTCGGTTGCCCGGCACGTTGCTAGGGCTTCCGTACCCCTCGGGAGTAACACCACTACCATCAATACTGAAGATCGCTTCCTCGGGTGCCACCGTTGTGCTAAGGCTCAGAGAACGTGCGACGGCCGTTATGTACCGAGGATCAAGCACATCGCGGGATGGCGTCCGAGTCTCAGCGTCTACCATCGCTTGCTCGATGATTCGTGCAATCACGCTATCGATAACACTCTGAAGCGTAGCCAAATCCACCTTGAACGCAGTGTCCGGACGGTCGCCAATGAGCAGCCCTGTGTTGCCGAGCGAACCATCCGCAATCTTCGCCTGCTGTACGGCAATGGCCGCTTCAATTTTCGCGATCGACGCCAGCGGTTTCGAGAAGCCTCCCACTAATTTCGAGCCTCCGACTTGGCCTTTGAGCTCAAAGTTCAACGGGCGCGTCGGTGCCTGCCCGGGTAATGCAAAACTCATCTGTCCAGGTGAGAGCTTCGATGACCCACCCTTCGCGCCATCCACCTGTCCCTTGCCCTCCAGCAACATCACCTTGAACCCGCCACTTTGATTCGCGCCTACAATCAGCGTCGTGCCCAAAACCGAGGCCGTCGCGCCCGCACTCTTGATCCGGCCGCCGCCTTTGCCCTTGGGCGAGTTGAATAAAACGCTGCCTTGAGCAATGTTTACATCGCGACTGTCTGCCTCAACCGAGAAAATCGTATTTGCCCCCACGCGGGTGACTGTTTTGTCCTCAGAAATAAGCTCGGCGCGAGAGTCTGGACCGGTTTTGAGCACATTCGGGGGTACCAAAATGTCCCCTGCCTTCGCGGGTGTTTCCTGCTTTGTCGCGGCGTTGATCACCATCACATCCTTCACGATGTCGGTGAACGTTAGATTCTGAATTGCAGCTGAATATGCAGTCGTGACAGAGAGCGGCCACACGAGGAGCCAGAGTCTGGAATTTTTAGAAGTCATAAACAGCGGCCTCACAGCAAAGCAGGTTCCGGGCCCGACTCGGCCTTCATGCAAAGTTTTAACCTCCAGCCAGCCTGAAAAAGGCGCATCACTACGTTCACTCAACCCGTTCAGATCAACTTTTCCACCCAAAAAGGCGCTCGGCATTCTCCTCTAGGCGCTCAGCAAGAACCGCTGCCTCGACACCCCGGTCCTCAGCAAGCGCCCGAAGGCTTAACATTAGGTTCACCGGATGGTTCAAGGCGAGCCCTTCTTTCCCAGGTACAGCTTCCAGCTCAAGCCCCGCAGGCGGTGCCATGTCCGGCGCGTCGCTCTCAATCAGCAGTCGATCCAAGGGCACCTGCCTGAACGCCTCTCGCACTTTCGCTTTGCGGGGATGCAAAAATGCAGGCGAGAAGGAGAAATAAGCGCCGGCTTCCGCAAACGCCGGGAGCATCGCACTCGGGGCCGCGCAACTGTGTAATAAAAAACCCCTGCGTGAAGGCCGATGCTGTTTAAGGCAGGCGGCCAGCTCCGGCCAAGCCCGCAAACAATGCAAACTCACAGGACGATCCAGCTCGCGACTCAGCTGTAAGTGAAATGCCAGCACGGCACGTTGATCCTCTAGATCGTGTCCGGGAATCCAGCGATCCAGACCCACTTCACCAATCGCCGCCTCCGGATGCCGAATGAGGATGTCCCGAAGAGACTCCTGCCAATGCGGGCACCGCTCTTCCTGCCACCACGGATGCAGGCCAAAGGAACAGCGCACTCCGGGCTCGCTAACCCCTAATGCGGCAACTCTTGCCCAGTCAGCCTCCCGCGTCGCGTTCACCATCCATCTTCGAATGCCCGCGTGTCGGCACTTCTTCAGCACCTCATCCAGGTCGCCCCCAAACCGCACATCCTGTAGGTGACAATGCGCATCGCTCAGGTTCATCGCGGAATGGACAGGTTCGCCACACCATCTCGGGCAAATGCGCGGATTTTACTCTGTAACTCCGCTAACCCATGCAAGCGCGTCGGTGTAATGCGGTGCTCTAATTTCGTCTCCTCCAAAATTCTGCACTCAAACTCCGCCGCGGCCGCCGCCGCTGTTCCAGAATAAACCTCGCAGATAAGCGTGGCCAAGCCCCGCACCATGGCTGACTCGGAATCGACTTCAAAAACACAAAGACCGGCTTCCATCGATGCCGCCAACCACACGCGAGTCGCGCAGCGTTGAATGCGGCGGTCTTCAGTGCGCTGCGCCGCATCCCACGGCCGTCTGCGACGGACACGATCCTGGACATAGGTGAGGCGCTCCTGTGGGTCCTCGAGTCGGAGTAGGTCTTGGGCAAGTCGGGCCTGACGTTCGGCGGGGGTCATGGCTCACATTCTGCCAGGTGTTTGCCCGTCGGGAAAGAGCGTTGCCACCAGCGCGCTCATCAGCAAAATGCCCATCCATGAAGTACCGTCGCTTTGGTAAAACTGAGTTGCAGATCCCCGTCCTCTCCTGCGGTGGCATGCGCTTTCAGCAGAGTTGGGACGATCTCCCTGCAGAAAAGGTGGAAGAATCGGTGCAGCGCAATCTCGAAGCCACCGTCCTACGCTCTTTGGAACTGGGCATCAACCACATCGAAACGGCCCGAGGCTATGGCACGAGCGAAATGCAGCTTGGCTGGATTCTGCCCAAGTTGCCCCGGGAAAAAATGATCGTCCAGACCAAGGTTGAGCCCATGGCGGATCCCGCCGCCTTTAGGTCCACTTTCGAGTTGTCGCTCAAAAATCTGCGCCTCGGTCATGTAGAGCTGTTGTCACTGCACGGCATTAACGACGCCGAAACGCTCGAATGGTCGATCCGTCCGGGGGGCTGCTTGGACATGGCCCGTCAGTTACAATCGGAAGGCCTGTGCAAGCACGTCGGGTTTAGTACGCACGCTACGAATGATCTCATCATGAAAGCGATTGAAACTAACGGTTTCGATTATGTGAATCTGCACTGGTATTTTGTGAATGAACTCAACGCGCAATCTGTAGCCGCAGCCACAGCCCGGGACATGGGCGTGTTTATCATCAGCCCTAGCGACAAGGGGGGAATGCTCTATTCGCCACCTGCGAAAATGGTGGACCTTTGCGGCCCGCTTTCACCCATCGCCTTTAACAACCTCTGGTGTCTCGCTCGACCCGAAGTACACACGCTTTCGGTCGGTGCCGCCCGTCCCACCGATTTCGATGAGCACGTCCGCTCCCTAGAGTTCTACGACGACGCAGCTGCCGTGGTGGCACCCATCGAAGCCCGCCTACGCGCCGAATTAGAACGCGTCCTGGGTGCCGACTGGTGTGCCGGTTGGGCCCACGGATTGCCAAATTACGTAGACGTCCCAGGGGAGGTAAACTTGCAAGAAATCCTGCGTCTGTGGACCTATGCTAAGGGACTAGATCTCGTGCAGTGGGGTAAGATGCGCTACAACTTATTGGGAAACGCCGGCAACTGGTTCCCTGGCGTGAACGCCGCAAACGCCGACATCGCAGCCATCCGAGGCGCCGTGGGCAATTACGCATTCGCCGACCGCTTAGGAGCTATCCTCGCCGAGGCCCACGAACTCCTGCTCGACGCCCCCAAGAAACGCCTAAGCGAAGGCGGCGGGACGTAGGGTTTGGCGCGGGGGGTGGGGCGCAACAACCGTTTAGAAATTGCTATGGTTAGCCCGAGCCTTTAGCAATTGACGCCTCAATTTCCGTTCAGATTCACTGCTCATCAAACGTTAGGTTTATTCTCATTTTCTGGTTTTCCTGTAGAACGCATTACCCCATTCTGCTTATGTCCAGCTACACTCTCATCGCAAACGCGCTTAAAATACATCAGTTGATCTTTAATCGCAGGGATGGCGAGTCTCTCACCAAGCCCGGCATGGCAGAGCAACTTGAGATCTCTGAAAAACAGGTCGCCAGCGCCATGGATTTTCTCAACGGAATGGGTTACCCAGCGGCCTATGATGAAAAATCTCATTCTTGGTTTTATGATTGGACTCCGGCGGATCGACACGCCCTCTTGGCAGATGAGTTGATTCCTAAATTGAAAGCCTTTCCGAAAGCGGATTTCTCCATTCTATTGATGCTTCATCACGGGTTAGAATTTCTCAAAGGCACCCGGTTATACACTGATGCAAAGCAGTTTTCCGACTTATTCAACGACGATCGGCTTAGTATGCTCAACACTCAGGTGCGTAGCATGTTTTCCTATCAATCCAGGCCAGCGCAGCTACTCGATGACGAATGTTTTGAAGCCGTTGCCTCTGCAATCTATGCGCGTGAAGGAATCACCTTTCACTATCAGAAGCCCGAGGATCGGGAACCCATGGTGCGGAATGTGGAACCACATCATCTGACTTGCAGTGATGAAATGTGGTATCTGATGGGATGGGATAAAACGCGGGACGCCATGCGCACGTTTGCTCTGACGCGCATGCAGAAGGTAAAACGGACGGGTACATCGTTCCACCCGTTGCCGAAAGCCACTATCGATGAGCAGTTGGAGCACGCCTTCAAGATGGTGGGCAAGGGCGGCAAGACGTTGCCGCACCGAGTCCGTCTGCGCTTTGATGCTTTCGCGTCAGCGTTGGTGCGCGAACGACGCTGGCATACCTCTCAGGAAATCACTCCCTTGCCCGATGGCTGCAGTGAAGTGAGTCTGGAGGTTGCCTCGCTCACAGAGGTGGAGCGTTGGGTGCTCAGTTGGGGCGGAAATTGTCAGGTGCTCGAGCCCGCTGAGCTAGTGGAGCGCGTTTGCAAGGGCGCACGGGCAATTCTGAGCAAGTACGAATCGTAAAGTTGTCCGGATGAATTAGCTCCACGTGTTACTTTGGGATGAAGAGTGATTGTCTTTCCCCTGAAGCCAATTGGTTTTTGAGCAGGGCGTCCTTTGTGTTTATTTAGATAACCGTTAGAAGCGATCCTGATTCTTTAGTTCTACTCACCGCGATGAGTTTGTTTGTCGTATTGAAGTATTTGGGCTGTGTATCGGGGAACGGAGCCTGATCTTGCCAAGGAAAGGCCTTCTTCTGGATTTCTATTTTTGATAAAGGATGTTGTCTTTGTTTTTCAAATAACGCTGGTATCTAGAGCTCAACGCGTCCCAGAGGCCCCCTTAGCGCTGGATCCTTCATTCCCGCCTCTGTCAACTTCCACGGAATGTAGTCAAACCACACCCAATATTCGCTGTAACCCCAGAAGCCTCCGCCGTACTCCGGTAAACGCTGCGCGAGTAGAAGCATTAACGTCACTTTTATGAGTTGTTCTGAGGACAACCGGGCCAGATGTCTGCGTAAGCCAAATTTTCTCTTCGACTTTACCATGTCCGAAAATTCTCTGGAAAGTACGATGTGATGCCAAATGAAGGCATCCTCCTCCGAAATTGGACGAGGTAAGCTCTTGAGTACATTGTCTCCAAGAACGCTTTGTTTGGTAAAATCCCAATCGTCCGAACCATCGGTTAGTTCCATGTCTCTGTCGGATTCGAGAACGTCGAAAATTACCTGAGTGTCCGCTGGTGCGATCGTTCCGCGTTGCAAGTAAACGAAAGCGCTCACGCCCATGGCATCTTCGATGGTGCCGAGATAACGCCTACGCATTTCGGCTTCATGAGGATCCTCTATGGGTTTTGTCGTTTCGTTATAGAGAGAAACAGCATCGGACACTGAAATTGGTCCCACATTCAAAAGGTGATTGATGAAGAATTCATCATAAGGTTCTGTGGTTAAGTATCCCATAATCGATAAAGGCTGCTTTCTAGGTTGATAATTTGTGCTGCTACGCCGCTGATAGTTACCGATGATGGATCAAGTTGATGATTCCACATCCGCACACTCGGTTGCTTCCGGAAGGTCACGATTCAGAGGTTCAAGGTTTTTCTGAACGGCACTCCCGAGGTCTGGCATTCCGTTTAACCGGAGAGGGGTTCCTTTTGAGGTTACACCCCCTTTTTTTATGGCAAAACGGATAAATTCTGGCGGTTGTCGTATTATTTGTGGGGGGGGGCATGTTGTGTGTTCATGGTGGCGTTCGCGACTCCCGATGCGTTGAGAATTCAAGGCACGGGACAGGCAATATCTCTGAATGCAAGAGGAGCTGTTTTCTGGGGGAGTATGAATTCACCAGATGCGAGCGTTTCTCTTGAATGTGGGGCTGGCTCTTATTTTGAGCGAGGGCTCGAGCTGCCGCGTCTGAGAGAAAGGTGAGACTATACAGAAAGAGCCAACCCTGATGTTGAACAAGTTTTCTGGTCCAAGAATCAGAAGTAGACGCAGGCGGATATAAATTCAATGGCGGGCCAGGACCCTAAATCAGCCTTTTTTTCGGGTGGTTTCTTGGGCAACAGTCCTGATTGGTCCGTTGATGCCTGCGCTTGCGCCCCTGCCGGGGTGCCTCTGTTCAATGGCGTGCCTACCGGTGGCGTCGCTTACGCTCAACCACCTGCCTGCCGTGAACCCTTCGGGTTCATCAGAACAGCTTCTGCAACTTTCCATTCTAACACCAATCCCCAAGTAACCCAGAGGGTTACCAGATGGTAGCCGGTGGTTGAGCGTAAGC
>CAIWVL010000027.1 GCA_903916085.1 uncultured Spartobacteria bacterium | reverse complement strand
TCCGTTATCCGACGCGTTGGCACGTGCGTTCGTACGGCTTGTTCACGGCGAACCCGTTTGCCTCGAAACAGTACGATAAGACGCTACCCGAGGCGCCCACCCCACTGAAGGCTGGGGAACGGATCAAGTTGCGGCACCGCTTTATTTTTCACAAAGGCGACGCCACCGCCGCGCATGTTGGCGACGCGTTCGCAGCGTACGCGAAGGAAGCGCGGTAAGATATTTGCGGCTTGGCCATGCTACCGGCATTGAACCCTTCGGGTTCATCAGAACAGCTTCTGCAATTTTCCGTTCTAATGCAAATCCCCAAGTAACCCATAGGGTTACCAGCTGGTAACCGGTGGTTGAGTGTGAGCGATACCACCGGCTTGTCTCTTCAGAAGCCTCCGGCTCGTTTGCCGACTTGGACCTGCTAGCAATCTGAACCATTTCACCGTACTACCTACTAGAACGTTGACCAGGTGACATTCTCACACCGTAGGACGAGGCGGGTGCAAGCGGACGCCCCTTCCTGCTCAGAGCGTTGGCTTTTGCCATGCTATACGCACAAACTCAGCACCCGCCCCGCGCCATGGCTCAGGCGTTGTCCACTGATCGGCGCGTTGTTTGAATCTGCCGTGCGGATTCATCTCCTGAATCCTCGCCCCCAGCCCCAGAAGGTCTAGCTGACTCCAACTCCCCAAGGGCGAATCGTCACTTGCATCCTTAAAGTCGCCGACTTCCAAAAAGATCGTCTGCGCCTCAGGAGCTCCCGTGATGGTCTTTTCACAAAACAAGATTCTTCTCGGGCCACGGTACGTTCGGTATTGATTCTCCACGACGACAATGCCCAGTCGATTAGACTCAGTCATCTTGAGTGTAATAGCGAGTTTCGCCCCCTCCACCCCACGCCATTTGGGATCGGTGATTTTGTGAGTCCAGCTCTGCCAATGATCCAAATTTCCTGCATTTAACTGATACCAATCTCGCCAACCCTGAGAGAAGTCCTCAATGAGGGGGCTTATCTCCTTTGTCGCGCGCACGTCGGCTGCCCGTAATGCCTCAGGTTTGTGGCTGTGAAAGGCACTACTGAGGACAACCTCCTGGATTTCCTGCGGCAGGCCCGGAAGCCGCACACGCACCGGAGTTGGCAGCTTGTAGCGAACGTTTGCGAACACATACAAGGGCGCATCGACCTCATGCAGCGGCAACTTTGCAGTAAAAACATTGCCTTCGCTGATGACATCCGCACTTCGCCAGAACCGGTCGCGTGGATCGGGATCATGGCTGTAATAGATTTCACATTGCATCACTGGCCAGAGCGAGCTCGGCTGCACGCGAAACTGCGGGACGCGGTCATCCGTTTTCAGAAGCAACTCGCTGATGGGCGTCTCGGGTAATGCATCTGCGCCCTTGAGAAAATGATCAAACCAAAGGAGCATCGTAACGGCAACTTCCGGGGTGATGCGATGGTTCATGTGCGGTGCCCAAGAGTAACGCACAGGCTGTCCCGGGATCAGAGCGTTGGTGCGGTACACATCATCCATCCAACCGTGAAAATCATTGGTGCCACTACGATGCAGCACCGGACAACGGATGCGTGGTGCATAACTCTCAAAACCCAGAGTTCGGGCGAATAAGTCCACGTCGCCTTTAATTTGCTCCAGTTGCGCCACACCGCCCATGCACTCGCGCGGTTGCCAACGCCAGCCCGAACCGCCCACTCCCGGAACGGCAGCCTTCACCCGGTCGTCAGTGCCCGCAACGTACATCGTCAAATTGCCTCCCATGGACCATCCATGAATGCCTAGGCGCTGCGGATCGACCTCCGGTTGTTGCTCAAGAAAGGTCAAACCGCGCCGACAGCCGACCGTCAGCAGATACCAGTTACAATTCTTTGGATGCTCCCGATCTTCAAAAAACTGCTTCGGCCCTGGAAGTAGCGAAGAGTAACCTCCACTGTTGGTTTGAGTCGGATCCACCGCACCCCAATCGGTATTGGCATCGCCCGGCCGCGCGTCTTCCATTTCGCGCGCCCCCCAATTCACGGAGAGCACCGCGTAACCACGCGCCACTAGCATTTTCACTTCGTCAAGACTAGCGCGCTGTCCCCCGCCGTGGATGTGCATCACTGAAGGCAGTTTTTCCGTCGCGCCCTCTGGAAAACCATAAAAGGCAGCCATACGTGCGGGCTTGCCTTTGAAATGACCAATCAGGAAACGAACGGCTCGCAACACCATACCCTCGCTTCTCCACTCGCGAATAAGCTCAGTTTCAAGGAGCTCCCTGCGCGGGTCAAAGTCGGACCAGAGCTCGATAACGGATTGAGGAACGTGGGTTGCGCCGGCAAAAGCGTCGAAAACGGGCAAAACCAAGATGGCACCCGTCGTACTCAGAAAATGCCGGCGCGTGAGAGAGAGTTCCATAGTATGAAATCAATAGCGGGCATGGAAATTTTGCCACGTCTTTTCGTCACCTCTCATTGCCTTCCCGCTCTGGAGAGAAGGCTAAGCGCTGACGGGAGCACATCACTCAACCCGCACCCTGGACACTGGAGTTTTTCGGGGGATTAAGCGTAACATTCATACTCTGGAGTCCCGCTTTGAGATCCGGAGCCCCTAGAAACCTACACCGGGTCGGGTGCCCATTTTGTTGATGTACTGCTCGTCTTCCCAGACGGCAAGGCCGAGGGTATTACTACCGGCCTGGCAGTTGTTGAGCGTCATGTGAATGTTGTAAGATTTCTGCGCTGTTCTACCTACTTTGTCGTGCTGCTCAATCAGCTCCAAGGTGAGTGAATACTGGGCGGTCGGCTTGGACTGTGTTTTGCCTCGGGCCGAACTGCCCACAAACTCGTTGAGCTGATTTTGTTGTTCGGTGTGCGCGTTGCTGGCGTCTACCTGAGCTCTGCCTCGTGCCACGTTAGAATCATTATCGACATAGCAATAGGCGACACCGCTCTTATTCAAAGTCACACGGACACGATTGAACACTAGATTCTGGTCAAAATCGTAGAGGGAGGTGTTGTTGCGAAATGGAAGAATAGCAATGGTCGAGCGGCCATCGCCACCTTTGTTGCGGAGAATGTTAGCAGACAACAACGATTCGGACATACCGGCTGCCACCTCTGCGACGTCCTTGGGATCCAAGCCCATGGTGGAACGCAGTTGGGAAGTTGAAACGCGAGTCGGAGCAGACCCACAGGCCGCAAAAGTAAGAGTGCACGCGGCAAGCAGGATCTTAGGGTGAATGGATTTCATGTTTATGGGGATGGAGAAAGGCGAAGGATCACCGCTGTGGGGTCAGCTACGGTGGAAGTCGAGGTGAGGTGGGCGGAATCTTTGGGCTCCAGAAAACCAGTGCGCCAAACCTCGCGTGCGGGGTCTGTTGTACTCAGGCCATCCGGGCCCATCCACTGCCACGAATAACGAAACTTTACGGGGCTTGAAGTGGGGTTAATGACGGGAATCTGCATGTCAACCAAGCCCTGCGAGTTCATGCGTTCCAGAACCTGAAAATGTTTGGGCACACGCACAGGGCAGCCAGGCAGGGTACGTACACTCACTTCGATGAGCGGAAGCTCTCCTGAACCGCCGACGGTGCGGCCCACTCTGGAGGGAGTGGAACATGCCCCTGCCGATAAAGCGAGAGACGCCAGTAAGCAGTGGGAGAGAATCCGGTTCATCTGAGTAAGTCTTAATTACAGTCCGATCGACTGCGTAGAGAGGTTGCCATTGACGCTGCGGGCAATCACCAATTTGGTGGAGCCATCTTTGGCAAGTTGCACCTTCTGGCCATTGATTTCAATCACACCGTCAGCCGGGGTTGGAATCATCGCATAGCGCACAACCTTTGGCAGCGTGGCCCAAATACGTTCATCTGCTCTGGCGCTAGCGACGTTATATGCGGCCGAAGCCAAGCCAACGAGACCGGCAGCGCTTCCGCCTTTTTGCTTGAGAGCCTCCTGAGACGCGTAAGAAATCACCGACTTAAGAGTCGAGGCTGCCACGGTGCGCGCTACAGTCGCAGGAAGCTTGCGCTTGTACTCTCCCGCTGCAATCCGATCGAAATCACACACAGGCTCTGCCGTCACTGCCTCGCCGCCTGCTTTCACGGATGCTTCCGCGCGCAACAGCGGTTGTGGCTGGAAAGAAGGGAAAGCCGCCGAGAACATCACCATGTTACCATTGATGTACAAGGGCAAATCCACTCGGAATTCACCGAGAGCCGGAGCAACCCCTTCTTCGATCAGAATGTGGGTGGTGCCCGCCAGCGGTGCCGTCGCGGCCTTTTTCAATTGCGAATTCGAGGGATTTGCCGCGCTTGCATGCGCAAAACTCTCACGACTGCGGGCCGTTTCCGCATTTGGACCTGCGCCAAGCAAAATGCCGGCGAGAACCTCTGCATAAGGCACCGAAAGGTCCGCGTAAGGAGCGAACTTCGCCGCCGTATCCTGGAGTTGACTGACCGCAGTGTCGACTTTCTCAGGCTTGAGATCGACCTTCACCTTTGGCTCAGAGGCCATCGCCTGCTTCACGCTCTCGCGCTCGCGCTCAATCTGAGCTTCAAACTTTGCGAAGGTATCTTTCTGGCGATTTTTTGCCAATTTAACAGCCGAACGTGCCTTGTCTAATTCTCCATTGGCAGCAAAACTCACCGCCATCAAGGAAGCCCCCATCACCCGTTCCGAGGGACTGGTATTGTAGGGCATCGAATTGAGATTGGTGAGCATGGCAGACGCTTCCCTACCCAGCTGCACCACCGGTTTCTGGTCACGATACTCGATGGCTTCGTCAGCCAAACGGAACGCTTCTAACGCCTCCTTATTTTCACCAGCGGTCAAGGCAATGGAGGCGTGCTCCAACCGAACCACAGGCGCATCTTTACTGTCTTCTTTGTGCTTGACGGACTCAGCACGTATCTCAGCGAGTGCCCCCTTGAAGTTACCCGTGCGATACTGTTGTTGAGCCGTTTTGACGCCACGGTTACTGCCGCAAGCGCTCAGGGCAAAGGTTACCACGACCGCAGCTGCCGTGGAGATCATGCGTTGCAGGGGCAACGCGTTTCGGGATGACATAGGTTTCATAGAATTAGATTGGGGGGGTTATGAGCGTTTTTTAGATTTAGGGCTTTCCGGGGACAACTGAGGAGATGCTGCGGGGACATTTTCTAGAGGCCGAGAAATGGTGAGTTTGGATTTGTCTCCGGCGAGCGCCTCCATGCCTTCGTTGGAAAGAACCTCTAAAACGCTGGTCTCCTCCTTCACAGATTTGACACGGGCTTTTCCCAGGGGAAATCCGGCGTCGGTGCCGAACTCGTCATCAGCTTTGTCGTTGAGTTCAACTACCTGCCCTTCTTTCATGCCGGCAGCGCGCCCACGATCCACAATGAACATGGCGCCCCGCACTTGAATCACCCGAGGCGGACAGTAGGTGTCCAAAACGCGCATCCCGAGTTTCTTGGCGACGCCATCAGCTAGGTCGCGGACCTTACCGGAATCAAAGTCTGGAGCACCGATACGAACGGAGCTAACGATCCCATTACCCGCTTCCTCGAAGTCCTCTTTGATGACTTTCTTTGTGCCCGTCTTGCGCGTGGTGACTTCGAGCGAGATAGTGATGCGTAACTTCCATTTCGCTGCTGCCCCTGCCCCATTAGAAATGGTTCGGTAGTCCGCAACAAAGTCCTCAATCTTGGCGTACGCTAAAAAATTGGCGTCATCTACACTTGGGCCCGAGGCGACGTCTTCGCTCTTGCCGCTGCCAATCTGCTCACTGACTTTCCACTCTTCGGTGAGGCGCTTCAAGGAGTCGTCGCGCACGGCGAGACTCAGGAGCTTGGAGCTGGAGAGTTCTTGGCTCAATGTGGCCAGAACAGCTCCTTTCAGGCGACTTTCGACAGCCTGTGGTGCGGCCTGGAAGCGGCGGGCGATGTCCGGCGTCACAATGCCGGGAGCGAGTTCGAATTTATCGACCCGCATCACCTGCACTTGAGGAGCATCCTGGGCGAAGGATTGAGGTAAAGGGCAGCTCAGCACCGCTGTTAGAGCGGCAAAAAACACACGACGATTCATCTTTATTTTAGTTTCTAACGTTAGCGTTTAAAGCTGGAGACCAGCTTGTAGCCAAGACCACCAAGGCTCTCTGCGAAGGATTTCATGGCCTCCATTTGCTTGTTCATCGCCTCTCCTTGGGACTGCATCATGGCCACCGTTCCCCTGGCCGTTTCCTTGTCGATAGCAAGCTTGCCATCGGCACCTTTGCGAATTGCATCGGCCTCAGACAGCTTAATCTCGGCATCAGCGTTCGCTTTATTCGCTTCACCCGAGGCCACCTTCGCTCTCGATTTAGCATCCGTGCGATCCACTTCGGCAGCGGTACCCGCCCTCGTACGTGCGACATCAGCTCGGCTCTGAACCAGATCCGATGCAGCCTTACCCAAGGAGCGACTGTTCTCGTTGCCTGCACGCATGCCGTCGGTGCGAACCCCTTCCCTTTCGAGTTGGGCATTGCGCTTCAACGCCATTGTTTTGACGGCTTCAAACTTGGCCAACTGTTCGTCAAACTTCCGTCGGGACTCTTCAGTGGGCACCAGAAGCGCGTCGAACCTATTGTCTTTGTTTACTTGGATAGTCGCAGTGAAGGGCTTCGTACCGTCACGGTAGACTTTGAGCCGGTGCGTGCCGGGAGCGACGTCGATGCGACATGGTGCCTGCCCTTTCAGGATGCCATCAATTTCCACAGACGCGCCTTCAGCGAAGACTGGAACCTCATCCACTTGAATCCGACCGGAACTGTCGATGTCCATCATGGGGAACTGTATTCCCTCAATTTTGGCATGCACCTCGAGTTGGATCAGCTTGATTTGCAACTCTGGCATTTTCCAGCGTGTGGCCTCCTGCGAGAGGTCTTTGGCAAGGAGATCGAATGCTTTGTCCATGAGATCGCGGGCATCAAATCCCCGTGTTTTGACATCCCGATCTACTCCCTTGAGTCGAATGCCATCAGCGGCATTGAGCAGCGTAAGAGAGGCACGAGCACTTAGCAAATTGAGGCCCTCTGCTCCCGAAACGGTGGCCGCCTTCGCGTTGAGGTGCGTTAGGTCTACAAAAAGCACCATGGCCATACCACGGGCGATCGCCTCGTTTAAGACCGTCTGATTGTTTGAAAAGTCTAGCAGAGTGCCCCTCGATGCGCCCCCCTGAAGCGACTCATTCGAGTTTGCATTCAGGTCAGCCAGAGTAACCAGCTTCAAGAATGGATTACGATTGTTCGCAGCAACTTGCTCCGCAAGCTTCTGTAGCAATTCCTCTGGCACATCACGCAACTGGGTCCGAGCGACGAGTAGCGCCACACCGTACTTCGTGTCGGTAGATTGCTTGTTTACGAGCAAGTCAGGCAACCCTTGATAGCTGACCTCCTCAAGCAACGCCTGATAATCTGAGATTACGACATTATCCTGAATGCCAGCCACTTGAGTGCCAGCCTGTGCGAGGCAAGGCGTAGCAACCGAAGTTAAAAGCCCTGTGGTGAGGGTGAGTAACGGGAAAAATTGGCGGAATGGATGGGCTCGCATGGGAGTGGTCTCAACGGGATAAACGTTGCATCCCGGGGAGAGGCGCATGGTTTGCCACACGCATGAATTTCAGACAAGAGATTTGTTTTAGGCAGCAAGTTTCATCTATCGAATACCTCAATCTTGGACTGCCTCTCCACTCAAAAATTTAGCCAACCCACCGAACCGTGGGCCGTCCAGTCGGGGCCGGTTCACCCGAAGGAGCGGTCCCTGCAAAGACTGCCGTCCTCCAGGCTGCCACGAACGGTGACCGTGCGTGTCCCGCTCATGGTTACTGCGCCCGCTCCTAAATGAAGCGAGTTGCCTCCCACAAAGCTCACGTTAGCGTTCCAGAGTTCAGGAATGTTTGCGCTGAGGGTTACGACCGCCGCTGACGAATTGTTGATCGCCCCGCCTCCGATGACAAAAAGTCCGCCCACACCCAGTGCCCCGGCTGAGTTGAGGTTCACCTGCCCGGCGCTCAGATTGAAACCACCGCTGAAGGTGTTTGTTCCGCTCAGAGTTAAGGCGCCCGCACCAATTTGCATCACAACGCCAGAACCGGAAATTACGGACCCAAAGTCCGCGCCTTGGGTCAGGGTGTTTGCCCGGTTAAAAATGAGGGTGCCGCTGTTAATGATCTGGCTCGAACCAGACAAACGACCGCTGTAGCCAGAGTCGCCCACCTGCAAGATACCGGCGCTGATGGTCGTGTTCCCCGAGTAGGAATTATTGCCAGTGAGCACCAAAGTGCCCGCGCCTAGTTTGACTAGTCCATAACTCATTCCTGAAATGACGCCTCCGACGGTTAACGTGCTTGCAGCTACATTGATTGTCGGGGTGATGCCTAACACCACATTGCCCGTTCCCAAATTGAGCGCATTCGTCCCCTGAAACGTAAAACTGGAATTCCAAATCTGTGTATTATTGTTAGAAAGAGTAATCACCGAACTACTGCTATTATCAATATCTGCCCCACTGAAGGTGACGGTACCAGTTCCTAATGCCGTTGCACTATTGATGTTAATTATCCCCGCTGAAAGCTTGGTTCCTCCCGTATAAACGTTATTCCCACTCAAGCTCAAAGTGCCTCCACTCACTTTTTCCAGCGAACCGTTCCCTGACATCTGCCCCGCATAACTGCCAGAGAATACCTGTAGATTTGTGTAATTGATTACACTGCCACCGGAGAGTGTACCAATCGTGTTAGTAGAGCCTGCGAGGGAAAACGTCACTGTCCCTCCAGTGATTCTGAGAACTGAAGCCGTGCCCGCCGCCTTAACCACACCACCACTGATCGTGCCTAAAGTGGCCGCCGCGCTAATGGTCAATTCCCCGCCGCTAATGGTGGTAAAATTCCCCGCCTTGCCCACCCGCAACACGCCTCCGCTCAGGAGACTCACCGTGGCGGCGCCACTAATGCTGATGTTTCCACCGGAAACAAAGGTGTCTGAGAGCGCGCCGCCGTTGACGGTTCCAGCGGAGATGTCATCGGTGATGAGTCCCAGGGTGGTATAGTCGGAGGTGATGGTGGCAGCGACAGCGGAGGTTCGCACCAGAAAAAAAATCCCGCACAAGAAGGCTGTAAATAGGCGTAACCACCTCTCCAGTCGACATCTGCTCCAGCGGAGTTGCTCCAAAAAAAGCTCACGTTGAAGCGGACTCACCCGACGGGTTAGTCTTTCCTCATTATTCCAGTCTTCAACACCTTCCGAGTTCAATTTTTCATTGCCTTAACTGAGCAATTTTTAAGCAATCTTTGCGTTTACTACGCTTACTCAGATGCGGGCTCAAGTCGCGTGGTTTTTAACAGAAGCTTTTTGGGCTACAATCTGTTAATCAATAGCAACCACGCCACCTGTTAGCCGTCCGGCGTTGTGAGCACCCTTGGCGGGGTGCGTTCGGTTATTGCCGTGTGTTCCGATGGTATCGCTTGCACTCCACCACTGGCTTCCTTTGAACCCCTCGGGTTCAGCAAGATCCGGTTTTTTCCTCTCGTGTTCCGACTCAAAACGGCTTCCCCAAAACAAAATACCCCACACATTTCACGCACCTCTGCTCACGCTGCGCCCTCCTGTTCAACATCAGAGATGCGTTTAAAGGAGGAAACAAAGGGAACAGATAAAACGGAGGACTGAGGATTCCGGAATCTAACGATCCGTCCAATTTCTGTGTCCGAAGGACTGAGAAGACCGCAAAAGACGGTTGGAAGCCCATCACGCCCACTTCCCGCGTCTCGCTTACAGTGAAAGCGCAACACCGCTTGGCTTTCGGCCAATTACCCTGCAAGCTTATCGCTCATGTCTTTTCGAATCGGCGTCATCGGTACGGGCCACATTGGCCGTTTACATGCTCGCATCTTGTCAGAGGTTGCGGCGGGAGAATTTTGCTGTGTGTACGACAGCAACGTGGAGGCTGCATCCGAGGTTGCGCGCACGTATGGGATCAGAGCGGTCACGTCCTTTGAGGACTTTGTACAATCGGTCGATGCCGCTACCGTGGCGACGCCAACGCCATTCCATTTTTCAATCGGAAAACAGCTCCTCGAAGCGGGCCGTCATGCGCTGATAGAAAAGCCCATCACAGAAACCACCGCTGACGCAAACGCACTGGTCGAACTGGCTCGACAACACGGACTGGCGCTTCAGGTTGGCCACGTCGAGCGCTTTAACCCGGTCCTCTCCGCTCTCGAATCCCAGCTCCACCAGCCCCGCTTTATTGAAAGTCATCGACTTTCCCCCTTCCCCAACCGCAGCACAGAAATTGGTGTCGTGTTGGATCTGATGATCCATGATTTGGAGATTATTCTTCATCTTGTGCGTTCGCCCTTGGTTTCTGTGGACGCCGTCGGCGTCTCGGTTCTCAGTTCGAGCGAAGACATTGCCAATGCCCGGTTGCGTTTTGAAAATGGTTGTGTGGCAAATCTTACTGCCTCCAGGGTCAGCCCAGAACGGATGCGTAAGATCCGCGTCTTTCAGGAAGACTGCTATTTATCCTTAGATTACATGCGCCAAGAGGGCTTCATCTACCGCATGGCAGAAGAACATCAAAAAGAAAGTTCCCTCCTCACCAAACTGTTTTCCTCGGGCGACACCATTGTGAGCGAGTTTGCAGGACGCAAGATTGTGCGAGAACCTGTGCCGATTGAAAAAGGAGAACCTCTCAAGCGGGAACTCGCGGATTTCGTACGTTGCGCCAAGGCGGGAGCGCAACCCAAGGTCAGCGGGCGAGAAGGCACGGCAGCTCTCGAACTGGCTCTGGACATCACCCAACGCATTCAGGCGCACCTGAGCGCGCATCCCGCCAATCGGCCGAAGTTGTGAACGGATCCCAGTCCATTTATGTGGTCGCGGGTGAGTCTAGCGGGGACGCCCGGGGAGCGGAACTTTTGCGCGCGTTAAAGGTGGAAATGCCAGGGCTTAAGATCCTTGGCGCAGGTGGCCCGCAGATGCAGGCTTTGGCCGATGGCCCCTTTCTGGAATGGAGCGGAGAGGCTGTGGTCGGCATTTGGGATGTGCTCAAAAAGTACGGCTACTTTAAGAGTCAGATGGATCGTATGTTGGCTGAAATTGAGGCGACTCAGCCTACAGGTCTTTTGCTGATTGACTACCCAGGGTTTAACTTACGCTTGGCCAAGGCCGCTAAGGCGCGGATACCTTCGCTCAAAACTTTCTTTTACATCAGCCCCCAAGTTTGGGCCTGGAACCAAGGGCGCATCCCTAAAATGGCTGAGTACTTAGACTTGATGCTCTGCATTTTTCCGTTTGAAAAAGACCTTTATCAAGCATCCGGACTGAACACTCAGTGCGTCGGTCACCCGATGCTGGACACCTTGGCGCCTCTAAAAACGGGACAGCCACGGGTGGAAAACTTGGTCGGTCTGTTTCCCGGCAGCCGGGACCGCGAGGTGCGCCGTCTCTTCCCTGTGATGCTGGAGGCCGCCCGCCGCCTGAGTGCGACTCAACCGGGACTGCGTTTTGAGGCGCCCGCCGCCAATGCGCGGGTCGCCGCTTGGATGCTCGACTACATGACCGCGCGCAACTTCGATCCTGCGTTTTGTCGCATCGGGATGGACCGATTCTATCCTCTCGTACAAGAAGCGGCAGCCGGCATGGTCTGCTCGGGCACAGCAACGCTGGAAGCCGCGTACTTTGGGCTGCCCATGTTAATCACTTACAAGGTTGCGCCGCTGACATGGGCGGCAGGCCGGTTGCTGGTGCGAATTCCGCACATTGGAATGCCTAACGTACTTGCAGGTAGACAGATCGCACCAGAGTTTCTTCAAGGTGCAGCGTCTCCGGGCAGACTTGCCGCGGCCATGCACCGGTTGTTAGCGGATCCTGCCGCGCGCCAAGCCCAACAGAGCGCTTTCGAGGAAATCATTGCGGGGCTTGGCGAACCGGGCGCAGGGGTGCGAGCGGCCCGCGCGGTGGCCGTTGCCCTGAAATAAGGGAGGTCGGTTTGGAAGTTGCTTCCGAGAGCTGTCGTTGGAAACCAAGCTTGGTCATCTGAATCCGTAACTTTTAGGTATCTAACGCAGCTTTAGCCTTGTCTAGGGGCCTTGAGCTAGAGGTTTATCTAGGGGGACTAACCATGGAAACGAACATCGAAAATCTCGGCGACTGCTCCTTCGTTTCTCCCCTGACACACACCTCCTTTGAAGTCACCTTCCGTTCTGACTCGGAACAGGTGCTCTTTGACCACCTCCGCAACGATCCCAGCGCTGAATCGAGCGGCGTGGGTTTTGAACTTGCCGGCCCTCGGGAGCGGTTGTTCTTTGACCCGAGTAAAACCACCGCGGCCATTGTCACCTGCGGCGGGCTTTGCCCCGGGCTAAACGACATCATTCGGGGGATCGTCACCCAATGTCACAACCGCTACGGGGTCACAAGGGTATTTGGCTTTCGCTACGGGTATCAGGGTCTCATCTCGCGCTACGGCTATACGCCCATGGTGCTCCGGCCTGAATCCGTTTCCCAGATCCACAACTTCGGCGGCTCTATTCTAGGCACCTCGCGTGGCCACCAGGACATCGGCGAAATGGTCGATCTGCTGGAGGAGATGAACATCGACATCTTTTTCGTCGTTGGTGGTGACGGTACGCTCCGAGGTGCTTCTGCGATCACCGCGGAGTGCCGTCGACGCGGTCTAAAGAAGGCCATTGTGGGCATTCCCAAGACGATCGACAACGACATCATGTACCTGGACAAGAGCTTCGGCTTTGAGACAGCGTTCGCGATGGCTGTCCAGGCTGTCCGCTCTGCCTTTGTGGAGTCGACCGGTTCGCTCAATGGTATCGGGCTCCTGAAACTCATGGGACGGGACTCCGGGTTCATTGCCTGCTATGCGGCGTTGGCTGGTAGCAATGTGGATTTCGTGTTGGTACCGGAAGTGAATTTCGAGCTGGAAGGTTCGGGTGGGTTACTCGAGGCCTTGCATTATCGGGTCGCCAAGAGGCGTAGCGCCGTCGTAGTTGTAGCGGAGGGCGCGGGACAACATCTGCTTCCACCTGCCAGCGCTAAGGACGCCAGCGGCAATGTGGTTTATGGCGACATCGGGATGTTTTTGCGGGACAAGATCGCAGCCTCCTTCAAAGAGCGGCGCATCTCGGCCAGCGTGAAGTACATTGACCCGAGCTACATGATCCGGAGTGTTCCGGCGAATGCGCAAGACAATGTGTATTGCTCGCAGCTTGCGCAACACGCAGTGCATGCGGCGATGGCGGGCAAGACGGGGATGCTCATCGGTCGCTGGCATGGTGCCTTCGTGCACCTGCCCTTAGACATGGTCACCCACGGTCGCCGTAAAGTGGATCCGCAAGGTGAATTGTGGAATTCAGTGCTTGAGAGCACGGGACAGCCCGCTCGGTTGTATTGAGGTGGGCCGACTGCGAGTGCGTATCTAACGCAGGTTTTCAGAGCGCGCTGAAACTCCGACGGGGCTTCAGCGCGTCCGTTCCTTGTCCCGCGTTTGGCAGTGCACTGCCCCTACTGTTCGGACCCAACGGGTAGGAACACCGAGAATACCGTCCGTCGCGAACCGGGCTTGGAATGAACTTCAAAACGGCCTTTATGTTTGTTCACAACAATGTCATAACTAATAGCAAGCCCCTGCCCCGTGCCTTTGCCCACTTCTTTTGTGGTGAAAAAGGGATCAAAAATCTTGGTGATCAGTTTGGCCGGGATGCCAGCGCCATTATCTTCAATCTCTATCACCACGCCCTGTCCGTCCACAAAGGTGCGCACCAAAATCAATCCGA
This sequence comes from uncultured Spartobacteria bacterium, assembly GCA_903916085.1. Lineage (GTDB taxonomy): Bacteria > Verrucomicrobiota > Verrucomicrobiia > Chthoniobacterales > Chthoniobacteraceae > Chth-196. Next base: position 9,570 of record CAIWVL010000027.1, on the reverse strand, counting down.
TTCCTTCCCAACCCATTTGAATGCGCTCTTCAATGGCCTGAGCCGCGTTTACAATAAGATTTAGGACGACTTGATTAATTTCTCCCACATTACAGAATACTTTGGGTAGATTATTCGCCAATTCCAGTTTGAGCTCGGAATTGTACTTCCAAGAATTCCGACTTAGAGTGCTGGTGACGGCGATAGCGTCATTAAGTTGCTCCCACTTTTTCCCTGTATTGACGGAGTGCATGAACGATTTCATGGCATTTACCATTTCCGTCACACGAGCGATTCCTTCTTTAGTCTGCGAAATGGCTAGAGGCACCTCGCGCAAGAGATAGTCCAAATCCATTTCCTTGGAGAGCGCCTGCATTTCCTCGCATTCTTGCAGCATTTCGCCAGAGGGACTGGGCAGGACGCGCAGTCGCTGAAGCGCTTCAAAAATACCTTTTAACTCTTCAAATCCAGACTGGATGAACTCGGTATTGCTCGCCACAAACTGCATCGGTGTATTGATTTCATGAGCAATTCCTGACGCCAGCAGCCCGATGCTTGCCAACTTCTCAGTCTGTAGCGCCTTCTGATGTCTCTCCCGAATTTGTCTGATCGTCAATTTTAGATTCAGTTCATCCACCACTAGCATGGATAAATCCTGGAGAATTTTTACTTCTCTTTCTGTAATTTCCCGAGGCTCAGTGCTCACCGCACACAAGGTACCAGGTGCGGAGCCATCCGACGTGTGCAATGGTACGCCTGCGTAGAAGCGAATAAATGGCGGCCCCACGACTAAGGGATTATCTTTGAACCGCAGATCTAAAGTGGCATCGGCCACTACGAGCGGTTCTTTAGTGAGAATCGTGTGAGCACAAAAAGCGCTATTACGGTCTGTCTGCTGAACATCTAAACCCATGCAGGATTTAAACCATTGCCTGTCTTTGTCCACGAAAGACAGAAACGCGATGGGCACTCCCAAAAGCTCAATCACCAGCCGCGTGATGATGTCGTAACTTTTCTCAGGTGGTGTATTTAGAATCCCGTAATCATTCAGGGAGCGTAGACGTTCTTCTTCGTCGGGCGGAACAGAGGCTGGCGGCATGGCTAAAGGCGGGCTTGAGTATCGGAGAAAGCGCGCCTCCGATTGCAAAAATGTCTGTGTCTTATTTTCGGATGATCCCTATTTTCAGACACTAGCTGTTTGTTAGAGTGTTCAATCTGCGCTCCGAAAGAACCTGTGAGACTGACGATGAGACCTCAGGAGACGTGCTAGGAAATTTCACCACCAGCAACTTGCACTAGCCCCCCCCCGCAACTTGCAACTTACTTGCCGGACCATCAATCGGAAGACTCACAGAAAACAAGGTGAAACACTTTTCCGGAGAAGATTTTACGTCCAAGCGCCCTTGATGCTTACGCGTCACAATGTCGTAGCTTGCGGCCAAGCCCTGGCCAATCCCTTTACCCACGGCTTTCGTTGTAAAAAAAGGCTCAAAAATTCTGGATAGATTTTCAGCTGGAATGCCACAACCGTTGTCTTGGACTTCAATCACAACCGAGTCGTGTTTTCGGAGAGTACGCAAGATGATCAACCCTTTGGGTTCCGGGGCTCGTTCCAAACGCGCTTCGATCGCTTGTGCAGCATTGACAATCAGATTGAGAATAACGTGGCTGAACTCGGCAAGCGTACACGTGACGAGAGGCAGTTCATGTGCCAATTCCAAGTGCAGTTCCGCACAATTTTGCCAGGAACTCCGAGAAACCGTGACAGCTACTTCAATAGCCGCATTCACTGATTCAGGATGAGCTTCGCCACGGGTGGGATGCGAGAAAGTTTTCAGAGCGGAGAGCAGTTCAGTGACGCGAGCGATCCCCTCCTTGGTCTGCTGCACGGCTATGGCCACTTCCTTTAAGAGATAAGCGGTATCATGAACCGCGAGCAAAGAGTGTAACGGCTCACAATCCCACAGATTATGGGCATCCTTGAGAAAAGGCAGTTCCAGATGCAAGACAGCTTCGAGGACAGTTTTGAGTCCTTCAAAGCTCTCCTGCAAAAACTGGGTATTGCTAGCCACGAACTGCATGGGAGTGTTGATCTCATGAGCCAAGCCTGCGGCAAGACTACCGATGCTGGCTAAGCGTTCGGCCTGTGCAACACGTTCCCGTTTTTCAGCTAAGCGCAACATGGAGCGCTTCAACTCCAACTCATCCACGACTAGACGCGCAAAGACCTTCAAAACACGAATCTCACGCTCTGTGTACTCCCGAGCCTGAGGGCTGACGACACACAACACGCCCAATTTGAAGCCCCCCTCTGCAACTAACGGCACCGCCGCATAGGAACGAATGAAGGGAGCGTCCACAACGGACGGGTTGTCGCTAAAGCGAGAATCTTGGGTGGCATCGGGAACGACGAGGGGATCGTCCTGAAGAATAGCATGCGCGGCGAAAGCCGTTTCGCGAACAGTTTGAGTCGCTTCACTGCCATGATGGGATTTGAACCATTGCCTGTCTCTGTCAACGAGGGAGACAAAAACCCAAGGCATGTCAAATAACTCCGACAACAACTCGGTAATGGTATCGAAATTCGCCTCCGGGGCAGTGTCTAAAATACCGTACTGATGGAGCGCTTGGAGACGCTCCTCTTCATCAATCGGTAGAGGTGCAACAGACATGGAACGGATTTTTAGAGGCGGCGCGGGCTTTTCTTGATTTACGAAGCCAAGCCCAACGCACTGACTTCCGCTTCCCCGGAAAGACGTTTAGCCGATTCCAGTTCGCGAATTCGGCGTAGAAGCGGTGCTGTCACCACGGTGCCATCCGGGGCGACAAGTTGATTATCCTTGGTCTGAATGGGCTTGGCGAGCACATCAGAGATGCACAAATCTTTGAGAGGTATCAACTTTGGAAAACGCTTGAGCTGGATCCCCTTTTCGAACTGCCAGCGCAGGCGGCAGACACGGAGAATTTCTGGATCGTACAGATGCGAGCTACGCTCGAGTTGAATGAGGGCATCCATGCGCTTCATACCTGCGGTTTCAAGCTTCAGTAAGTCCGAAAGCACGCGTAGCAATCTGGAGCCAAAGGGAAGGTCTTCGCCCTTTAGGGTGTCCTCTGGGGCTCCACTGCCATCAAAGCCTTTGGACTGGTAATGGAGAATGCGGGCCACGGCCTCAAGTCCCGGAATGGCGTAAAGTAACTGGAGACCCGCAGCGTGAGCGGATTGGACGAGCTGCTGTTCGGTGGGAGTCAGGGCGTGGCCCGTGATTGCTTTTCGCATCAGGCTGCCGGGGATGGCCGCGCCCCCGACGAAGCGAAAGAGAAGAGCGGAGTCCATTTCCCGAGGCACTTCGCTCATGGGATGAATGTTATGAAAGAACGACGTGACGTATTCGCGCATCACGTCGGGTCCAATGAGGATGTTTTTATCGGCAGCCTGAAAGACTTCTGCGAGCAAAGTGAGCCCACCCTTGAGGGCCGTTTCTAAAGTGGCGCGTTTGGCTTTGAGTTGTTCGCTAAGCTTGCAGCAGGCCTCCAGGGTTTCGACGATGATTTCCGTGGAAGCAGGCTTGGTAATGAAGCGATGCACGTGTCCAGCGTTAATCGCTTGGACAGCAGTGGCTTGATCGACATTTCCGGTGAGCATGGCCCCGACCGTTTCGGGGGCGATCACAGCGGCTTGCGATAAGAACTCGAGGCCATCCATACAAGGCATACGCATGTCTGCCAAGACGGCCGCATAGGGCCCACCCTGCTGCAAAATAGCGAGCGCCTCAGGCCCGCTGAGGGCAGTGTGCACATTGAAATGCTTGCGCAAGCCACGAGCCAGCGAGGCTAGGATGTTCGGGTCGTCATCGACGCAAAGAATAAGTTTGGACATGGGCACGGGGTGTTAACGTCGGTTTGTAACGAAGAAAGGAATCGGGGAAAAGCGCAATCGAAACTAAGGCAGTTTCGTTTCATTCGGGCCTTCTTCATGGTTCGGGCCCCCTTCATGGGTTCGCTAAATGGGTTCTATGTGCACAAGCACGTCAGCTACCGCCGGCATCCGGTCGCGGACGGCATCCTTAACCGCATGGGCAATGGTGTGGCCGTCGCGCACCGACATTTCTCCGGAAACAAGCACGTGCAGGTCGACGTAGAACTCAACCCCCATTTTACGCACACGACAAGTTTCCACCCCACCCACGCCAGAGACAAGGGCTGCGACCTCACGCACCCCGGCCTCAATGTGAGGCGAAGGCGCAGTATCCATCGCCTCATTGATGGCCGGACCTAGGACGCGCACGCCGTTAAAGGCAATGACAACACAAGCGACGAGGGCTGCGTAATCATCAGCGGACTCGTAGCCGTCGCCGCCTATGAGGGCTACGATGATGCCGAGGAAGGCGGCGACTGAAGTGATGGCATCGGCCCGATGATGCCAGGCATCGGATTCCAACGCTACGCTGCCCAACTCAGAGCCGTGATGAAGCACTTTGCGGAAGAGTCCTTCTTTAATGGCGATCACGACCAGCAGCACCACCAAGGTAAAAGGCGCCGGGGCGTGGTGCGGAGTGAGGATTTCGCGTACACTTTGAACCGCCAGCAGAATAGAGGTGCCAAGGAGAAGGACGCCGACAGCGATGGCAGCAAGAGTCTCGGCCTTGCCGTGGCCATAAGGATGGGTGTCGTCCGGAGGCAAGGCGGCGAGTCGGAGACCTGCCCAAACAAGGAGGGAACCAAAGATGTCTAGGGTAGACTCGATGCCGTCGGCGATAAGAGCGTAGCTATGACCGACGATGCCACAGGCGATTTTGACCAGAGCGAGCACCGCGTTGACGCTGGCCCCGAGCAACGCCCAGTGGGAGCCAGAGGTGAGGCGTGCGTTGGGCGATTTGGAGGGCATAAGAGGTGGAAGCCGAGGCTAGTGAAGTGTACGCGAGAACACAGCAGTTTTACGAATCGTTGGCATCCAGAATCCTCGGACCTCTGTTTCTTCTATTTCCTCCTTTAAGTGCATCTCCGAATTTTGAACAGGAGGGAACAGGGAGAACAGAGGGAGAGGAAATTTTCGAGATTTTGTGCTCGGGGGAATCCGTGATCGGTCCGACTTTTCAGGGCGTATCGGCTACTCTTGAGTGGTTCGGTGGAGTGGTTCGGATTTTTTAGTAATCCAAGCCATTTGATCACACCCCGGTTTTCCTCCGTGTTAGGGAGAGTGTGGCAATGAAAAAAACAGTTTCTACGGCGTAGCGTGTCGGCGAGTTTGCGTCTGGGGCAAGTTCGGGCAGGATCAAAGGCCATGACGCCTTACGCCACAGAAGCAATTGCAGAAGAAGGAAGTGCAATTTGGTTTTCACAATTCGGCGCGCCGAACGCAGTGGTGGAGCTTAGGAACGGGCCTCCCGGGCATCCAGGGAGCGATGAAGTCCTTGTGGAAGTGGAGTTTGCGCCGATAAATCCAGCCGATTTGAACGTATTGGAGGGAAAGTACGGAATTTTGCCTACGCTACCTGCGGTGCCAGGAATTGAAGGCGTAGGTGTGGTGCGCAAAGCTGGGGCACAGGCGGGTGGCGGTTGGGTGGGAAAACGCGTGCTGCTCCCGCATGGGTTTGGAAGCTGGCGCAAGTTTGGAGTTTGTCACAAGGCGAACCTGGTGGTGGTGCCCGAAGGCGTACCGGTTCAGCAGGCGGCGATGCTTAGAATTAACCCGGCAACGGCCTGGTGTATGTTGCGGGAGTTTGTCTCCCTAAAACCCGGGGAATGGATTGTCCAGAATGCGGCCAATTCGGGAGTGGGCCGGGCGGTGATCCAGATTGCCAAGGCTTGCGGTTGGCGCACGGTGAATGTAGTGCGCCGGGAGGGATTAGAGGCGGAATTGGCGAGCATCGGGGCGGATGCGGTGGTGGTGGAGGGCGAGCAACTTGCCAAGCGCATCGAGGCCGCGACAGGCGGAGCGCTTGTGCGACTCGGGCTCAACGCGGTCGGAGGCGAAAGCGCCCTGGGCCTCGCCAAAGTGCTCACCGAAGGCGGAACCCTAGTCACTTATGGGGCGATGTCGCTGCAACCGGTACGCATTCCCAACGGACTTTTGATTTTTAAAGACCTTGATTTTCGGGGCTTTTGGGTCAGCCGCTGGTACGCCCAGTCTACGCAACAACAGAGGCAGTCGATGTTTAACCAACTTTTCCAATGGGCAGAAAGCGGAGTGCTGCATACTCCGGTGGAGGCGGTGTATCCTTTGGGGGAAATCGACACCGCCCTCAGCCACGCGGCGCGCGGTGCCCGAGCGGGAAAGGTTCTGTTGGCGCCTTAGCCTTAGCTTTCCAAACGGACTTGTGACCGCCTCCATCCATCTTCGCGCGTTCAAACGTCCCGTCTTAGCGGCTGCGGCCATTGCATTGCTGTGGCCAGCCGCGCGGGGCTGGCTGGCTTGGGGGCACAAAGGACCACTCCAACCCGCGGGAGGCCTCTATTTCCCCTTTCAAACGGAAGTCGCCGTTCCCACCTTCGCCCAGACCGATCCACGCTGGGGCGCTGATAAACTCGGTCCCACCGAGAGCACTCTGGCGGCGGAGGGCTGTGCACTCACGTCAGCCGCGATGGCGTTGGGCTTTTACGGAATGACGGTGGACCCAAAGCAACTCAACCGGTTTCTCACGGAAAATCAGGGATTCACCGAACGCGGCTGGTTGTACTGGGAGGTCGCTGCCGAGTTTGAACCGGGGAAAGTCCGGCACGCGTATGAGGATTTGCCTAGCTACAGGCTCATAGACTGGAACCTGCTGCGCAAAAACCCTGTGATCGTGCGGATCCGCCGACCGGCAGGCGGCACCCACTTTGTGCTGGTCGTGGGAAAGGTCGGGTACGAGTACCTTGCGCAGGATCCAGGGGACGGGGGACGGAGAGTGCGCCTGAGCGAGCTGGCGAGCCCGGTGGAAGCGCTGCGGTTTTACGAGCGGCGCTGAAGCGAAGGCGAATGCTTTCGAAGCGGTGGCTCACTCGCCTCGGGCGGGATTGGACAGCCCCACGGGACTCCAGGGGAACGCAAAACGCGCTTGCCGCATAACGCACCTTCGTTGCTTCCCATGGAAGGCGACGGAAACCGCCAAAAAACAACGCCCGCCGGGCGGTTGCCTGACGGGCGCTTTATAAAAAGCAACTAAATCAACGGCCGCCGCTTAGTGCAGCCACTCCACCTTACCGGAGTCGAGGTCATAGACAGCTCGGGCCACTCGCACCTGCGAGGAGAGCTCGCCCAAAGAAGCCTTCTTCGAAATCTTCTGAGCAACACGGTAGATGTTCTCGTTAACCGCATTCACCAAAACATCGCCAGCGTCCTTGCTTACGGCATTCACAGCTGGGCGAATTTCCTTCACAATGGAGCCGACATGCCCCGGAGCGGAGCCGCTTGCGACGGCAGCCTTGACGGCACCACAACGCTCGTGGCCAAGCACCACAATCAAGCGGGCGCCGAGATGCTCGACGGCATACTCGATGCTGCCCAACGCATAGTCGTCCACCAAATTACCAGCGGTACGAATCACGAACAGATCGCCCAAGTTCTGATCAAACACGATTTCTGGTGAGGTGCGAGAATCCGCACACCCTACGATGATGGCAAAGGGGTGCTGCGATTGGGCCGTGGCGGCGCGGGCTTTGGCGGTGGCCTTACCTTCGCTAACGGACTTGGCGACGTAGCGGGCGTTGCCGGCCTGAAGTTTAGCCAGCGCTGCGTCTGGTCCGACGACGGCGGCGGGCTCAGCGTGATGGTCAGCGGCGAAGGCCATGCTGGCCGAAGCAAATACGGCAAATGCCGCAATGAAATGTTTGGAGCGACGGAACATTCCCTTGCTTACACTCAGAATGGCCGCGCGGTGCAAGCATGAGTGCAGATCTCTGGTTGGCCACCCTTAGAACTTAAACCCCAGCCCTTGCTTCCAAAGTTTGGAGTGCTATACAGCACCCATGGTTGCTTATCTAATTGTAGGGATAGTCATTGCCGCAATGGTTCTCTACATGCCGCGCCTACTCGGTGTTGTGTACATTCCGCACACACGTATCGGGCTCATTGAAAAGCTGTGGAGCGCGCGCGGTTCCCTTTCCGAAGGCCGCATTATCGCGGGTGGTGGCGAAGCGGGGATGCAGAGCAGGGTACTGCGAGGCGGCCTCCATTTCGGACTGTTTCCGTGGCAATACCGGATCCATAAGGTGCCCCTGACAACCATTTCCGAGGGGCGGATTGGGTACGTTTACGCCAGAGACGGGGCACCGCTCGAACCCCAACAGACGCTTGGTGCCACTGTGGACTGCAATCATTTTCAATCCGCCGAGGCGTTCCTCACCAAGGGTGGCCAGCGGGGACGTCAACGTGCAATTTTGCGCGAAGGTGTGTACGCGATCAACACGGCTCTGTTCGTCGTGCTCACGGAGACCGCGATTTACAGTCTTGAAGAGAACGAAACCTACAGTCGCTGGCAGCAAGAACTCAGCGACTTGGACGGTTTTCGCCCGGTTCTCATCGGCACGCAGTCAGGGATGACCGTGCAGGGCACCTCCACAGGAGCGCGACTGGATGCCATTGGGATCGTCTCGATCCAGGACGGTCCGACCATTGCGGCGGGGGAGATTATTGCGCCCGAGGTTAAAACAAACCATAACTACTTCCAAGACGCAGAAACCTTCCTCGCCCACGGGGGCTGCCGGGGTCGCCAACTCCAAGTGCTCACCGACGGCACCTTCTTTATCAATCGCTGGTTTGCCACGGTTGAGATCGGTGAAAAAACATTGGTACCCATCGGTTTTGTGGGCGTAGTCGTGTCCTACTATGGCGAATCCGGCACGGACACCACCGGCTCGAACTTTCGTTACGGCGAACAGGTGAACGCTGGAGAAAAAGGCGTTTGGCGCCAGGCACTTGCGCCCGGAAAGTACCCGCTCAATCCGTACGCTGTCAAAATCGAGTTGGTGCCCACCGTGAACTTTGTGTTGCGATGGATTACTGGGCAAACGGAGGGCCACAAGTACGACGAACATCTGACGACTCTTGAAATCATCACGGCGGACGGGTACGAACCGCTGTTGCCGCTCTCGCTGGTGCTCCACATCGACTACCAAAAGGCTCCCTCGGTGGTGCAGCGTTTTGGAGATGTGCGCCGACTCATTACACAGACCCTGGATCCGGTGCTCACCGCTTATTTCAGGGATGTCGCCCAGAGTTCCAACATGCTCGAACTCCTCACCCATCGAGAAGAAATCCAGCGCCGGGCCACCGTTGAACTAGGCAAACGCTTCGAGGATTTCGACATTAACTGCGTCGCCGTTCTGATCGGGCGTCCCGAGTCCGTCATCGCGGATGCCGCGCACGATCCCATCGAGAAACTCTTCGACCAGTTGCGGATCCGGCGATTGGCAGATGAGCAGCGGGAAACTTACGCCAAACAACAGGAGGCAGAGTTCCACCTGAAGGCGCTTCAGGAAGCAAAGGCAGTGGCGGCAAAACAAGCGGAACTCACACAGTCCAAAATCGAGATCGAAGTGGCAGCGAACCGCGCCGAAGCGCAACTTGCTGAAGCGCAACGCATGGCCAAAAAAGACATCGCTAGGGCGATG
>CAIWVL010000026.1 GCA_903916085.1 uncultured Spartobacteria bacterium | reverse complement strand
GTTCAAAAAATCGTTCAAGCCGAGGCTGAGGAGTTCAAGTCCAAGCAACTCCATCAAAAAGCCGAGATCGCGAGAATCGACATTCTCGAGACCCGCGATGACGCCGTCATGACCCAGATCACTGGGCAGCTTATCCGCACAGGCATCTTCGAGCAAAAGGCGTTCACCGAATCCATGCCCTTCCGCCTCGGACTACGTCTCCGGCGCAATCCCGACATGAGCCGAAACGGACGGTTCCCCACAGCAGTCAGCGAATTCAAATATGAGCCCAGCCGCTAAATCCATTTCTTCCTTTTTGTTGCTCGCGAGCGTCACGAGCTGTCTGCCGCTACAGGCTGCCGCAGACGCGCGAGTGCGCGAAATCGAACTGGACGAGCACCAAGTCACGAGCATCCCGGTATCCTCGACGCGCGTGACGACGATCAGCTTTCCTGGGGCGATCACAGCCATTGATGGCGCCATGATCAGCACCGGCACCAAGGCCGACGGCCTGTTCCAACTCGCACACCTAGCTGGTTCCCCGTTCTTCTCAGTCAGAACGCTCGTACCCCACTCGGAAACCAACGTGAATGTGCGTTGGAACCAGAAGACATACATCCTCGAATTACGCGACAGCCCGGAACCCGTTCTATCGCTCATTTTTCATCCCCCACCCGAACCGCTACGGAGCGCGCAAGGGCAATCCGTCCCCTCAGTAACACCTGCCGGGTTTCTCGGTCTACTGGACAAAGCAAAGGCGTTTCCCCTTCTCAAACAAGGTGCCGCCGATTCGCTACGAGACGTGGGCCACCGTGCCTTCGCGGCCGACGAGGCGCTTTCCGATTTCGCGGAGTTCCAGCTACAGCCCCTCCAAGTGTTCCGGTTTGAAGCGCAGGACACTCTAGTTTTCCACGTCAAACTGAGGAACAAGACCGAGCACGAGCTCAAGTATCGGCCCGACGGGTTTTCAGTGAGAGTCGGTCGCGAATTGTACGGGCAATCCGTCAGTGACGCCTTGGGAATCATCCCAGCGCAGGGAGAAACGGAAGCCTTCTTCGCAATCACCGGGACGCCAACCGGAGGCCGGAATGATTTATCGCTCAAAAATGAGTTCACTGTGCTCGTCGATTGCCCCCGAGCAACGACACCGAGCCGGAGTTCGATCACGCCACCCAAGACCACCGAAGGATTCGCAAAATGACTCCACGCGCGTTCCTGAGTTTTTTCAAAACGAAGACGGGGGCGTTCACTCTTTTTTCAGCCCTCGTAACAACCGGGTACGTCTTTTTTAAGGAAGCGGGGTCCCGGACAGCAACGGATCCGGGGCCGGACCGCAAATCCACCGTCGCAAACCATAAAAAGCCGCAGGTGATCGAAACGGTCACGCGGGAAATGACGCCAGTCCGCCCGCCGAGTGAAACGCCGAAGACGATCCCAGTTCCCCCCGAACCGCCGCCTCAGCGTGGATGCCACCCACCCGCCCGTCCATAAGTTGCGCGGTTTGATCGCGAACTCAATGACTGTCCCTTGCGGTAGAGAAACACTCCAGCTCACCTGGGTGAACTCAATACCCACCACAGCAAATCTCCCCGCCTTGATTCGTAAAGGCGAGGGCTGGGTAATTACGGTCTGCGAATCGGAGCTTACGGTGATCTTCACGACCACCGTCCCCTGTCAACGTCAGCGCCGGCTTAGCACGAAGGATAGGTGCCGGGGCCAATCTGGTTCACCGTCTCCTTGGCCCCGGACACCATGTTGAGCAGGTTCGTGTAGCGAGCACCTCCAACAACAATGATGTCTGCCTTAGCGATCGGCCTTTTGTTGGCTTCCATGCTCTTATTCAAGGTGTCCTCGATTTGAGAGATCATCACGAGCCGTAGAACAGATCAAAGCTCAGTGGCCCCGTGGTTGGTGCCGTGGCGCAGCAGGTCGATGACGCCGCGCCGCGTAATCTCCCCTTGAGGGCGGGCGAGGAACTTTTGCCGCGCCATACCGGTCTTGTCCCGGTAATCGGAAATGCCGAGCTTTGCGTATTCGTCAGGCTGGGTCGTGAGCAGGAAAGCGAAAAGCTGCTCCGTATTCACCGCATACGCGCGATCATCGGCTGCCGGATGCCCGGCAAACCATCCCTCCCATCTTTGATCGGAGCACTTTCAGCAACTATGGTTGTCGCACCAGAGAACAACCCATCCGTTCCCGTCATGTGGCGCATGATCAGGGTTTCAAGTCCTTTTTCGGTGGTGTCAGTTTTCATATTTTCGGAGGGTAAAATTTTGCGAGATCGATCACTTCGTCGCGAAGATACTCAAGATCGTTACGGAATGACCGATTGTGATATTTCATCAACCAGCAGTATTTCTTGCGAACACCTTCGGAAATAGCTGCCGTGTGGGCGTCTTCAATCCGTTTTTTGTGCCATTTCAGAAAATATGCAGCGTCTTTTAAAGCCCTTCGGTTTAGTGCTGCCTGCGCCCGTTCGTCGTCACCCTTTTTCCTAGCTTCGAGGTAATCTTTGTGATCTTCAGGGAGCCAGCCGCGATGTTCCTCGCCGAGCATAACCGGCAAGTAGTCCAAATAATACAGTCCCTTGCCGCGCCATTTTCTCTTTCCATGTTTGGCAAAATACCTCGGCGTCGGATCAACCCCCGGAGCGTAATGCCCCTTTTTGGGCACCTCAAGTATCGCTTTGCGCGTTGCATCAGATACCGCGATGATTGGATACACAGCGTGATCGCTCTCTAACTGGTAGGCTCGAGCTAGAGGCGGGCTCAACAACACGTCATTTTCGTAAAAGAATGACCCATGACTAATTCCCCCTCGCACAAAAATTCCATGCTTTGCGACGCATAGTGCTTGTGCGAGAAGCAATTCAAACATTGACATTCCAAGAAAATCATAAGCCCCCATCATCGATGCTGCTGGGCAATTTGGGTTGATAACGACAACCACAGCATCGGACAGCGCGATTACCCGTCGGCCATAGGTATCGTTCAACTCATTTTGCTCATCGGGATCATCAGCCGCCGAGACTTTTTGAAACTCTTTCTGCACAAGGCGGACTTTTTTATAAATCCGTTCCATGTCCTCCTTAGTCGTTGCTTGCTCAATTTCATGACCGAATCCAAGGATGTCGATAAAAGCGACGATGCATGTATTTGGAGTAAAATCCGATAAAGGGTTATTGGCCAGTTCGGCTTCGAGTGTATCGCGCTTCACCCTCTTTTCCTTAATTCCTTCTGTCATCTTTGCTACCATCGCTTCATTCGACTTCGTTGGCGCGTAGCTGATTGTCGCTCCCGGAACCTTAACCTTTTTCCACTCCGGCTTTTGAGGGGATGTGGACGTCTTGGAGGACCCAGATTTCATGTGCATCAATATTTCTAAGTGTCTCGATAAATTATCCAAGCTCGTTGGTGTCCGCATCAGCCAGAACAATGATGCCCGCAGTATCTTTGAATGGTCGCGGTACGCCGAGCACCTCTTGACGCCCACCGCGGCCCTCCGCCGGTTACGCGGCAATCGTAACGACCCGCTTCTGCGCTGCGGCCCACGCTCCAAGCGTTAGTTCCCCGACTCTCCAGTTTGTGGCAGCAGGCAAACGCGTCAACACATCTTTCAAGTACGCAAACGGATCGATCCCATGCCGACGGCAGCTCTCAATGAGCGTATACACGATCGCGCTCCGATTCCCCGCATGCGCCTCCCCAATGAACTGCCAGTTTTTCTTCCCCACAGCCGTTGGTCGGATCGCGCGTTCACAAGGGTTGTTGTCGATCTTCACTCGCCCCTCGTAAGCCTACATTTCCAGCTCTTCCCACCGCTCCAAGGCATACGCGATCGCTCTCCCAAAGTTGCTTTTGGGAAGGATTTGCCTGCGCTTTTGCAGCAATTTGAAAAAAAAAGGTTTTTTTATGGTGAAAAAGAATTACCAGGTTGCATTGTCAGATGCAGCAAAGAAAAAGACTGCAATGGCTGTTGCAAAAAATGCAACCATGTCATTGAAGTATGCGACAGAGATTATCAGAGAGATTAAGGGAAAACCATTGGTTGTCGCTGAAAGCTTTCTGGAAAATGTTATTGCACACAGGGCTTTTTTGCCATTGAGACAATACCGGAAGAATGTTGGCCACAGGAAGGGAGAGGCAAAGAGTGGTGTGAAGAGCGGCAGGTATCCGGAAAAGACCTGCAAGGCAGTATTGAGTTTATTGGAGAGCGTTAAAGCGAATGCGGATTACAAGGGACTGGATGAGGAAAAATTGTTAATTGTTCATGCGTTTGCTTCGCAGGGTTTTGCAAGAATGTCTCACCAGCCACAAGGGCATATGGGGGGAAAGCGCAGGAAGAAAAAAAGCGTTCATTTTGAGGTAATTGTGAGAGAGGCAGCATAAGTTAAAGGTGGCGAAGAAAATGGGGGGCAGAAAGTTGGGGCATACTCTTGTGATTAAGGCTGGTAACAGGCAAGCAATACTGCGTGTTCCGAAAAAAAACAGGGTATACCAGGTTTTAGCTGCTCATTATAAAGTAGAGAAAATACCTGCAAAGGCGCTTGAATTT
>CAIWVL010000025.1 GCA_903916085.1 uncultured Spartobacteria bacterium | reverse complement strand
CGCCTGATTGTGGGGATGCGTCGACTCTAAACCTTTGCTGAGCCCACAGACCGCCGAGCTCTTTTGCGGATTTTGGACAACAGCCAGTATTTCATCAGGCTCCATCCTAGACCTCCAGTGAGGTAAGTGCCTGCTATCATTAGTAGTGCCTGCTTGTTGCCGCTCAGTATCAGGGCGGAGCCCGTGGCTGCCCCTGCAAAGAAACTGAAAACCAATAGTAACGGTACGGTAATACGACGGGTTTTGATGCGGTGTCCACGCAGCCGCAAGCCCACGTTGCTGCCTAGATCCGTGAGTAACCCCGTAAGGTGGGTAGTACGGAGGACAATTCCTTTGTAAAGGGTGGCTAGCGCATTTTGAAGTCCACATGCAAATGCCGTAATACCAACGGCATAGCTCGGGTGTTGCGGTAGCATAAAATGCGAAACTCCGAGGCACAGTCCAATAACAATGATCGAGCGCCCGTAGGGCCGCGCTAGCTCCATGTTGGGGTGGTGAATGTAGAAGCCTGCACTCGCTGCCCCCGTCAAAAAGCCGAGTGTGGCCGCCAGCAGATTGCTCACGCTTCTATGGATTCCGGCTTGTGAACTGGCAATTTCCACGGCAACTCGGGACACATCCCCCGTAAGGTGTCCAACCGAAGTGCCTAGTCTGACTAAAAAACAGGCGTTCACTGCCGCACTCAAAAAAGCGAGCCCGCACCCGGCCGCCAACGCCCAGCGAGGGTGCGCCCGCAGAAATCGCGCGCGCACTGCGAACGCGGTGAAGGAATGGATCTCGTGTCGCATGGTGGGCGGTCGTAGTTTCCACTGCCGTTGAGTATTTGTCGAAGAGCGAACGCCTTGGGTTTGCTCCGTTAGACGGAGTTGCGTCTATTGAATGGAAGGACGGGGCGGCGAGGTGGACGGTCCAGACTTTGGAACAGTCGCTTTCGCTCGTTGACGCTGGGAGGGTTGCTGGTTTCTCTACAACCCATCCTATGCGCCTGCGAATCCCCCTCCTTCTCTTGTGCTCGCCGTTCCTTGCGTGCGCGCTCGAAATCCCGCAATTGGGTCCGGACAGTCGCCCTCAAACGGGCGTGCCGCAGGGGGAAGTCACCAAAAAGGCGTTTAGCGAAAGCCGCATCTTCGCTGGCACTAGCCGCGACTATTGGGTGTACGTTCCCAAACAATATACGGCCGACAAGCCCGCTAACCTGATTGTGTTTCAGGACGGCGGCGGCTACGTCAAAGCCGACGGTTCTTCGCGGGCCACAGTCGTTTTAGACAATCTGATTGAGAAAGGCGAACTACCCGTGACGGTGGCCGTTTTTGTGAGCCCCGGCACGATCCCTGGCAGCAAACCCGGCGCTGCCACGCGCAGTAACCGTTCGTTTGAATACGACTCCATGGGCGACCGCTACACGCGTTTCCTGGCAGAGGAACTCCTTCCCGAGGCGCTCAGCGGCTTGAACATTACTCAGGATCCCGCAGGGCGTTGTGTTGTAGGAAGTTCCTCGGGAGGCATTTGTGCGTTTACAGTGGCGTGGGAGCGGCCGGATTTGTTCGGCCGGGTGCTGAGCAGCATCGGTAGCTTCACCAACATTCGTGGCGGGTTCGTTTACCCAGCTCTCGTGCGCAAAACCAAGGCCGCCCCCAAACCTCTGCGAGTCTGGATGCAGGAAGGAGAGTCGGACGTTAACAATCTGTTTGGACATTGGCCGCTCGCCAACCAGGACATGGCGGCCGCTCTCCAGTTTGCAGGCTACGAGCATCACCTGGAAATGACCGGCGGCGGTCATAGTGGGCAAGCCGCTGGTGCGTTGCTACCCGATGCGCTGCGCTGGCTTTTTGCCGCTGCCAAGCCCTGATCCGTTGTCAATTTAACATTTTCCTTCCCATGAAGCCCTCTCTTTTGCTGGCCGCAGTCCTGACCCTTTCGGTCGCCTCAGCACTCCACGCAGACCCTTGGCAACTCCACCCTGACGCCGTTGAACATGCCTCTGTCCCGCATGGGACGGTGCAGAAAATGGCGCCTTGGACGTCCAAAATTTTCCCCGGTACGGTCCATGACTGGTCGGTGTACATTCCTGCTCAAATTAAATCAGGTGAGGAGGTGGCGTTAATGGTGTTTCAGGATGGCCACGACTACTTGAGTCCCCAAGGGCATTGGCGGGCTCCCGTTGTCTTTGACAACCTCATCGCCCGGGGAGACATGCCTCCAACCATCGCCGTCTTCATCAACCCAGGGCACGATGCGACCAAGCCCGCTCCACCAAGCCCTTGGAAAAACTCCAATCGTAGCCTCGAGTACGATTCTCTCGGGGACCGTTACGCCCGCTTTCTGACCGAGGAGATTCTCCCTGAACTTCAAAAGAGCTGGAAAATCTCGCCCAACCCGGAAATGCGCGCCCTTTGCGGAGCGAGTTCTGGGGGAATTTGTGCGTTTACGGTGGCGTGGGAGAAGCCGGATAGTTTTCGCAAAGTGCTCTCCACCATCGGCAGCTTTGTGAACCTGCGTGGGGGCAATGCCTACCCTTACCTTATTCGCAAAACGGAGCAGAAGCCTTTGCGCGTCTTTTTGCAGGACTCCTCAGGCGATCTCGACAATGCCTTTGGCAACTGGCCCATTGCCAATCAGCAAATGGCCGCCGCACTGAAGTACATGGGCTACGATGTCCAGTTCGACTTCACCGAAGGCTACGGTCACAACAGCGATCGAGGCGGGTCAATCTTTCCAGATGCTCTCAAATGGCTCTGGCGCAAAGAAAAAGCTTCATCCATTGTAGAAACCTCCGAGGATCTGCGCGGGGATTTGACCCTCCTCAAATTGCTGCTGCCGGGTGAGAGTTGGAAGGTCGTTGCGGAAAATCTCGGCTTCGCAGACGGCCCGTGTTCCGATGCGGAAGGGAACTTCTATTTCTCCGACATGAAGGCACCGGCTGTTTATAAAATCGCCTTGGACGGTTCCCGCACGAAACTCTCGGATGAGGGAGTCAGTGGTCTTAAATTTGGCCCCGACGGATTGCTCTATGCGTGTCAGGGATCGAAAAAGAGGGTGATCTCAATCAATGTTCAGGATGGGGAGGTGCGGGAGATCGCGACTGGCCTGCAACCTAATGACCTCGCCGTGACTGCCGAGGGCCACATCTACATCACCGAAACTGGGACGCAACAGGTTACCTTCATCGATCCCAAAACGGGTGCGGTGTGGGTTGCCGATCATGGCATCAACGGCCCTAACGGTATTGCGCTTTCTCCCGATGGCGGAACCCTGGCGGTGTCCGACTACAAGGGCGAGTTTGTGTGGGCGTTTCGGGTTGAGCCGAATGGTACGCTCACCGCAAAAGAGCCTTACATGAGCATGCGCCTCCCAGTGGATTACAAAGGTGAGTTCAAGTCCGGCGAAGCGCCTCCTTACCTCCCCGCCTCCAAAGGCGATGGCATGGCTACGGATTGGCGTGGTCGTTATTATGTGACTTCTGCACTCGGCATTCAGGTCTTTGATCCGACGGGGCGCCTCTGTGGGGTGCTGGACAAACCTCAGCCCCACATGCCTCTCACCAGTTGCACGCTCGCCGGAGCGCAGGGCGATACTCTATTCGTCACGAACGGAGACAAAATCTTCAGTCGTAAGCTCCAGATTGAAACTCCCAAACCCCGCTAGCCTTTTCCGTAGTCCTTCGCCATGACCTCTCAGCGCCCTCGTATTCTGGTAATTCGCGGGGGCGCTTTGGGTGATTTTATCTTAACGCTGCCCGCTTTGAGACTTCTGCGGGAAGCTTTTCCAAACGCAGAAATAGAGCTTCTCGCCTATCCGCACATCGCCTCACTCGCAGATGGTCGCTTTTATGCTGATCGCGTCCGCTCGATTGATTACGGACCCCTGGCTGGTTTTTTTGCTAAAAATGGAACCCTAGATCCCGCTCTGTCGGCGTACTTTGCAGGCTTTCAGCAGGTCGTCAGCTATCTATTTGATCCAGATTCCATTTTTGAAACGAATGTGCGCAAGGCTGGTGTTAGAAACTATCTTGCGGCTTATCGCCGACCTCAAGTAGCACACGCAGCCAGGGAATGGGCCAAGCCTCTGGAAGCTTTGGCATTGTACCTAGAGAACCCAGCCGCCCAGCTGTTTCTAACCAAGGCAGACGGGGAAGGCGCCAGGAAATGGCTGGGCGAGGAGCCAAGAATGCGGTTGGCGATTCATCCGGGAAGTGGCAGTCCCCGAAAAAATTGGTCGGTATCAGGCTGGGCTGAGGTAGGTGAGCGGTTCTGGAGACGGCATCCTGAAGGCGAGCTGGTGCTGGTCGGCGGCGAGGCTGATGAAGTTCCTTTAGCTGTGCTCAACGCGCGTTGGGCGGGGCACCGTGTCCGCCAGGCGTTTGGTCTGCCATTGCCTGCCCTGGCTGCCGTGCTTCATGAATGCCGCCGCTTTGCCGGGCATGATACCGGAGTATCTCATTTGGCGGCTGCAGCGGGAACACGCTGCCTTCTTTTGTTTGGCGCGACCCCATCCGCTGTGTGGGCTCCTTTGAATGAGGAGGTGGAAGTGCTTCAGGCTCCCGAAGGTGAGTTGAGCCTGCTGGACGTAGAAACTGTGTGGTCGGCAATACAAAATCGACTTTTAGATCCCTGATGTCGCCAGTCAGCTCGGGTGCTGCGCGAGGGTTTGCTCGCGCACCTCAGGCGCACAGACCTTTGTCTTGGCATCACCGGTGGTTTTGATCGTTCCTCGCATCACCACCGGCTTATCTCTTTCCAAGTCTCCGGCGCAGTTGACGACTGGGACTTTCCAGCAAACCAAACAATCTCACCGCCCTACCTGCGATTCAGAAATAAGCAGACGCAACTAAGGAGTCCTGACAAGCGACTAAGCGCCTGGCTTGTACCACTCGATGCCGGAACTGGGCTCACCCCACAATGCCTTGATGACACCCTCGGCAGTGACATTTGTCTGCGCCATTGCAGAGCTCGCTGACTGCGTCAGAATCTGTGTTCTCGCGAGGTTGCTTACTTCATGGGCCACGTCTGGGTCTGAAATCTTGCTTTCCGCATTGGCGAGGTGAATGCCTCGGGTGGAGGCTGAATCTAAGGAAAAGCGCAATTGGGCCTGTTGGGCCGCGTTGTTTGCAAGCATCGACGAAACACCCTGAAGCAAAATGTCAAACGACGACTGGCCCCAAAGGTCGTTGTTCAAGAGGTTTTCGGCAGAGTCGGTGACGCCCGAAGTGCCAGAGCCTTCCGCGCCTGTATAAGCCCCTGAGGCAGCAGCGGAATTGGAACCACTGCTGGCCTGTGTTGCAACTACTTGGGTGGAGTCTCCGTAAACGGTACCGTCAGTCGCCGTTGTTGATTCGTCGGTTGTTTGTAAATCCTGAGTGGCTACACCGATTAACGTATCCCAAGCACCGCCGCCGTTAGTCGCAAAGTTGGATTCAGTAAATGTCGTGGACTGCGTGCCATCGCTGTTCAAACGTATCTCGAACGCGGTTGCCTGTCCTGTCTTGTCGTGCAACGACTGGCCGCTGAAAGTTGTGCTGCGTTCCGCAGTGAGTGACTGCCTGAGCGCGTTGAATTCCTGCATGTAGTTTGCCAAATCGCTGGCGCTCTTGGCGGGATCTGCCATTTGGGACACCACATCCATCATGCTCGAGACCAGGTCCCCGATGTGAGTCAGGCTCTTTGACTGGGCTTCAAGATAGGAGAGCGCGTTTGTAATGTTGCTCACCACCTTGACGTCAGTTGCCGCTGAATTCTTGAGGCGAAGCGACACTGAATCTGCTACCGAATTATCTGCCGTGTTCGCCGTGACAGAACCACTGGAAATGCGCCCCACGCTTTTTGCCTGTGACTGGAGATTGCGGGTTAAGCTGTAGGCAGCAAGTGAGTTCGAGCTGTTACTAACGATTGAGGTGACCATACGGCTTTGAAGGGGGAGGTGAAACGTGGACTAGGGCGCTTGATTGTGTTTATGCATTTTTATGCCGCAGTGCAAGGACCGCTTCTGTTAGACACTTAACATTTCACAGACCTTCCCTCCATCCCTGAAAGTGCACGGTCGTGAAATAAACGACTAAACTCGCCACCTGAATGAGTAATTTCCAGTCGCCAAGGCTTTACCTGGAGTGCATTGTGCATACTCAGTTTCCACCCGAGGACGGAACCATAGTGTGTACAATTTTGCCGCAAGCTCCTGGAAGCGCCTGCATCTCAGCTGCTTCTTGGGCTCGCTCGAGTTCCATTACCGCGCGCACCACAGGCTTCAGACTGCCATCAGTGAGGCCAGAGAGCATGTCGTTGTGGACGCGCGCAAGCACCCCTGGAGGCGCATGCAGGATCATCGCGCCTCGAATGTCAGCCTCCCGCATCATGAGGTCTCGCGGTTGGATTTGAACGGGCCCTCGGCAACCCACAACCACTACGCAGCCGCCGTGGGCAACCAGCGGTAAATCGCGTCCAAGATTCACATTGGCCAGCATTTCTAGAATCAAATCGACCCCGGCATTTCCCGTCTTTTCGAGGATCTCCTGATGGTACCCAGGTTGATGGTGGTCAAAAATGACGTCCGCTCCCTGTTTCTCCAACAAGGCACGCCCAGTTTCACTGCCGCCGGTCGCAAACACTCGTAGGCCCGCCCGTTTCGCCAGTTGTACCGCAGCCAGTCCCACGCCCCCTGTTGCGCCGTGAATGAGTACGGTCTGTCCACGGCGGAGGGAGGCTCGGTGGAATAGTGCGTAGCTAGCGGTGGCGTAGGGAATTCCTAGGCAAGCGCCCTCCTCAAAACTGACTTGCGGGGGCAGGGGATGCAACTGCGTCGGCAAGCACACGCATAGGTCAGCGTGGGTTCCCGTGAGACTCCCAGAGAGATACACCCGTTGGCCCCGCCGATAACCCCTCACTTGGGAGCCAGCTGCCTCAACCACGCCAGCGCCATCCATCCCAGGCGTGTAAGGAAGCGAGGGCAGCTTAAAATAGTTTCCCGCTCGAATGTAGCTATCCACCGGATTCAATCCAGCCGCATGCACCCGCACCAGCAACTGATCCGGCTCAGGTTTTACATCAGGCACATGCCGAAAGGTTAAGACCTCCGGGCCTCCAAATTTCTCTACAACAATGGCTCTCATTTCGTTCAAAAGCATTGGGAAGCTTTCCTCCCTCGCTGTACAACGTTAGCACCATTTCTATGACCGATCCAAACCCCAATCCCGAACTTACCTCTCCGAAGGGGGTGGAACATGCAGGTGTCATTGATTTCTTGGGTTTCAATCAAACCGCTGATGAGGTGCTGTTAGTCATGGTGGAACGTCGTCCCTGGCTGAATCTTGAACCGCAAATGTTTCAGCTGCAGGAGAAACTGAATGCCTACCTTTCGTTCGCCCTGGACGGTGAGATGCTGGAAGCGTATCCGCAATTTTCAGGCAAATCGCTGAGGATCCGCTTGGAGTGTGTTGAAACGCCGCCCGAAGAGGCGATTGGGTTCTTTCAGCACGTGTACGAACAAGCTGGGCTCCAGGGGATTGCCTTTGAGGTGGAGGTTGTCTCGGGAATGTGTGGGTGCGGCCAACCGCAGGCTGACTGTGGGAAGAGTTAGCAAGTCGGAAACAGAAGTTTTACGGATCGTCAAAAATGCAGAGCCCCCGGCCCTCCGTTTCCTCTGTTCCCTCCTGTCAGTTCCGCCCGGGGTTTTTGGAGGGAAGAGGCGGCTGATTTTTGAACAGGAGGGAGCAGAGGGGGGCAGTGACAACGTACTCTGCATGAGCGGGAAGACTACCCTATGTTTCGGGGTTTCTCCCATTTGCTTCTGGACCATCCAAGCGTACTTTGGCGCTATGAATACACGCAGGCCGGTCACTGCAAAAATTATGGTGGGTGCCGAAGGGTTGGGAACTCCGGACCAAGATCTTGTCCAGAAAAGGGCCTGGGAGGTGGCCGAAATTGAGGAGCACGACATCCCTACCTCCTCCGACTGGGACGAGGCCCGGCGCGAACTCCATGGACGTGGGGTTGGGTTGGAACTTTCGCCCGATTTGGAAGGGGGGGAGCGTCTCGCTGAGACGCTGGTTGCCCTCCAAAACAATGGAGAGGATCCCAATTTAGGCGAGGAGCTCATCCGGGAAGGCATGGAGGAGGCGGAACACGAGCGTATGCTCATGGCGCGCAAGCCCGAGATTGAGCCGACGGAGATCTAGTCCGAGGAGGCGGCAAGCCTCAGCAAAACGTTTGAGGCGCGGGCCGGGTTGGGCTCTGGGTTTGGACGCAAGGGAGGGGGGGCGGAAAAAATCTGTACGCCGCTTGCCAA
The DNA here is from genome assembly GCA_903916085.1 of uncultured Spartobacteria bacterium. Lineage (GTDB taxonomy): Bacteria > Verrucomicrobiota > Verrucomicrobiia > Chthoniobacterales > Chthoniobacteraceae > Chth-196. Next base: position 1,914 of record CAIWVL010000025.1, on the reverse strand, counting down.
GGTGGGGTTCCTCAATTTAGTTGCTACTTTTTTAAGAGCCATGCGCCGTCTTTTTCTCAAACCTATTTTCGCCTTGCTCACTGTTGGCACCTTGCTTTCGGTGACACCGTCCGCCTCCGCAGTTGAACATCACGGGGCCGCTACCTACATCGCTAGGGCGAAGCGCTCGCGTAAAAAGCATTCTGCTTCCAAAGCGAGCCACCCCATCGAGCAGACCGGTCCCAATGGAGTGCCCCGGGTTCATGCCGCTTCTGCAATTCTGATTGACGCCCAGTCTGGCCGCGTGCTGCACAGTGTCAACCCGGACCAACCGCGGGCGGTTGCAAGCACTCAGAAGCTCATGACGGCGCTCTTGGTGGCTGAGGCAGGTGGTTTGGATGGAACGATGCGGATTGAGGCGAGTGACACTTGGGCTGAGCCATCCAAACTAGACATCAAGGCAGGGGAAACCTATCGTCGGGGGGATTTGCTGAGGGTGCTTTTAGTGAAAAGCATGAATGACGTCGCGCGGGCCTTGGCACGCGACAATGGGGGAAGTATCGAAGCCTTCGCCCGTAAAATGAATGCGAAGGCGGAGCAGCTTGGAATGACATCGACGCACTTTGTTAATCCAAACGGACTCCCCGCGGAGGGGCAGCATTCCAGCGCGCGCGACATGGCCAAGCTAGCGGCAGCCGCTTACAGGGTGAAGGCCATCCGGGACATCGTGTGCCTCAAAGAATTACAGTGGCAGCACCCCAACGGGCAGGTCAGTGACTTCCACAACACCAACCGCGTTCTTTCCAGCCTCAAGTACTGCAATGGCATGAAGACCGGCTATACGCAGGCCGCCGGTTTCTGCCTCGTGTCTAGCGCCTCCAATGGGGGCAAAGACGTCATTTCTGTGGTGCTGGGGGATGCCAAGGAGTTTGTGTGGAACGATTCCCACCGCCTTCTCGCATGGGGTCTTTCTGGGGATTCGCAAACCGCACGCACCCCCTGAGCTTCGTTTCTTCGAGCTTTGAGACGGATTTAGCCGGACGCCTGGCCGATTTGGAGGCCCAGGCGCTCTGTCGCACTCTCCGTGCTCCCTTGCAATCTCAGAGCTCGGCAAACGGCTGCGTAAGCGTTCGGACTGTTAATTTTGCATCGAACGATTATTTGGGGCTCACTGCTGAACCGTTTCTCGCCGAAGCCGCCTCTCGGGCGCTAGCGTTGCACGGGACGGGTTCGGGTGCCTCCAGACTAGTTTGCGGTAATTTGGCTCCCCATGTTGATTTGGAAGAGGCTCTTGCTCAATGGAAGGGAACACAGGCGGCGCTGGCTTTTTCGAGTGGCTATGCGACGGCTCTGGGAACGATTCCCGCGTTGGTGGGCTCACAGGACGTGGTGATTTTAGACAAGCTTTGCCACGCCTGCATAATTGATGGCGCAAAACTCTCCGGTGCCCTTCTCAGGGTTTTTCCTCACAACGATCTGGATCGACTTGACGCCCATCTTCGGTGGGCGCGGTTGCGTCATCCTCACGCCCGTATTCTGGTGGCCACCGAAAGTGTCTTTAGTATGGATGGCGATCGCGCACCGCTGGTGGGGATAGTGGAACTTAAAGAGCGACACGGGGCGTGGCTTCTGGTGGATGAGGCTCATGCGGTTGGCGTTTTGGGCCAGACTGGCGGCGGGCTTACGGAAGAGTTGGGTCTGAGTGGTCGCGTGGAGGTGCTCATGGGAACGCTCAGCAAGGCGCTTGGATCAGCGGGTGGATATGTTTGCGGCTCTCGCAACCTGGTGGATTGGCTCGTGAACAAAGCGCGAAGTCTTATGTTTTCGACGGCGCCGCCTCCTGCCTGCGCGGCGGCGGCGGCGGCAGCGGTACGTTGGATGGGCACGAGCGATGCCCATGCGCGTAGAGAGCGGCTCTGGACGAATGTGGCTTTG
>CAIWVL010000024.1 GCA_903916085.1 uncultured Spartobacteria bacterium | reverse complement strand
CCCGACCGCCGAGGGACAGCAGATTGTTGCGGAGAACGTGTGGAAAGTGCTGGCTCCTGTCTTGTCGGGTGGGCAAGAGCGGACAGGGAACGCGAAATAGGGACCGCGCCAGAGGTGGGCGTGGCGACTAGCCGTTTTGGGCTGGGCTTTCCTCTGCGTTCGTCCATGTCAACGGCATGGCTCTGCTATCGCTATCGCAAACTTCTCGTTCCGCTATTCAAAATGACCCATCTCGGGCGCGCACCTGCAGCGAGCAGACATTTATTTGGGCTCTGCCGGCGGGTTCCAGTCGCTGCGCGACTGATCAACTCCGGCTATTCTCTCCGGAGTTTCCGACTCGATCTTCACGGCTCCAGAGGGGAAGTGATTGCCAGCGCTAATCCCCATGATCCGCCTACTTCCCGCTGGGTTTCAGGCCCACATCGCCAAAGGACTTTCCACCGTCTGCCAAGAGGAATGCCTTGATGTTACCGTTCCAGTCGCCTGCCACCACGGTCTCCCCTGAGAGCACAGCCCGCAGCGCGATCTCTGAGAGCGGCTGCGTGGTGAGTAGGGCTTTGCCTGTCTGGTCCCAGACTTTTGCCAGTTTGTCGCGGCCGCAAGTCACTATCTTTCCGTCGGTGGTGAAATCCACGAACTCGCAGCCGCCGGGGTGTGCCGTCCACTTTTTGCGTTCTTTGCCTTCGGCAACATCCCAAAGCACGACTGTGCCGTCCTGACCGGCAGAAGCGAGTAGTCCGGGAAGGAAGGCTAGGGCGTTGACTGCCGTTTTGTGGCCGGGGAGCGTCACTGCTTCTGCGCCCGTGGCGGTTTCCCAAACGGTGATTCCACCCGCGCGGTCTGCGCTTGCTACGTATACACCATCAGGAGAGTACGCAATGGCAGTGACCCAGTCGGTGTGTTTTTTATTGGAGCGCACCAGGGAACCGTCCTTGGTGTTGTAAAATTTGACGAGGCGGTTGGGGCCACCCAGAGCAACAGTGGTCTGGTCGGGGCTGAGGTCAGCCGCGAGGACCTGGTCCACTTCGTTGCCTACGGTTGCTACGCGTTCGCCTGAACCTATTTTCCACAAGGCCACTTTTCCAGATTTGGCACCGACCCCACCGCCGGCCATGACAAGCTCGCCATTGCGCGAAAATTTGACGATGGTTGGAAGTCCTTCTGGAAAGGGGAGGATTCCGAGTAACTCCAGAGTGTCAGAGTGGTAGAGCAGCACCTGTTTTTGACCGCCCACAGCAGTCACGGGGGCCCAGGGGCTCGCTGCCAATGCGATGAGTGCATTGGAGCGCGGAGTCTCTAAAACGGGTGCCTTGGCAAGGTTCCCCGGCATCGGCGGGGGCCCTGAGGGACGCGCTAAACTCACCGCCGCTGCCACCACATTGTTTGCAACTGGAGCTCCCTTACTCGCAAGAGATTCTGGAGCCCGCAGCGCAATCCATTTTTCGATAATCGCGATGTCATTGGCGCTCAGGCGTTCTCCTTTGGGAGGCATGACCGGTTCTTCGGTTCCCTTCACGCACTTTAGCAGGAGACTTGCTGCCGCGTCGCCGGGCAACACAACCTTTCCGCCATCCGATCCTTGGAGGGATCCTCCGTAGCTGGAGAGGTCAAGGCCTGCCTTTTTTTTGTCTGGGTTATGGCAGTTGTTACACGCGTTCTGGAGGATGGGGAGAACGTGGTCGTCGTAAGTGACTTTTTCGGGGATTGCCGCGAAGGAGTTCAGGGACGCCGCGGCGACAAGTGCGGCGGCAAAACCGCGAGGAAGGGAGAGACGTAGCGGCATACGTTTTAGTGGTTAAATAGGAACTCCTTGGAGTTGAGCAGAGCCCACTGGATGTCCTCCAAAGTGGCCTTGGATTGCTCGGGATCGCTGAAGAGCGCCTCCAGCGAGTTGGATTCTTCTTGCGTGGGCGAGCGACCGATCGCGCGCAAGTATAGCTCGGACATGACCTCGGCTGGTTTCTTGCCCGAGCTCAGCAGTTTGCCGACTAGGTTTCCGGTGCGAATGTTGCCTTCCACCGTGTCGCCGGTCAGCAAATGGAGCGCCTGCGAAAGCGTCGGACTGACCTCGTCCCGGGCGCACACATTGTCGCGTGTGGAGCGACCGAAGGTCGTGAGGAAGTAATTGGTGCGTTTCGCATCTGCGATTTCGACGGCGCGCATCCCTTGGGACATGCCAACGTGCTTGGCCGAGTTGTCTGAGGCGTCGGCAATGGCGTCGAGGAGAACCTCGGCACGCATCCGGCGGATGGTGGCCTTTGCGTAATTACGGGTGTCCAGTTCGTTGGTCTCGTTGGAGCGAGTGGAGCGTTGATAGGCGGCCGAGGTACAGATGTCCTTGGCCAACTTGCGAATGTCAAAGTTGTGTTCGACCATTCGTTTGGCCAAGTAATCTAGGAGGGCAGGGTTGGACGCTGGGTTGGAAATACGGATGTCATCTACGGGACTCACGATACCCACGCCCATGAGCTGCGCCCACACCAGGTTAGCCATGTGCTTGGCAAACCACGGGTTCTGCGGATCCGCGAGCCACTTGGCAAGCACCTCGCGCCGATCCTTGCCCTTCACATCAGGTTCCTCTGCGCCGGGGAACTTTGGAGGCACAACTTTGTCCCCCACCGGATGCTTGGCTTCACCACCGGCGGCGTTGAATATGATTTTTTCGCGAGGATCTTCGCCCTGTTTACGGCCCACCTGCATGAAAAAGGCCATGAACCCGCGGTAATCGCTCATGGTCCATCGGTCAAAGGGATGGTTGTGGCACTGCGCACACTGGATCCGAATGCCGAGCATTGCTTGAGCGGCGTCTTCGGTCACGCGAATCGGATCGAGTTCGAGCGAATAGAAGTTGGCCGCCGGGTTTTCCATGTTGGAACCCGAGGCAGTCAAAAGTTTTGCCGCGAGCTCATTGAGCGGAACATCCGCCAGAATTTGATCTCGGATCCAGTTGTAATAGAGCTGGATGGTTTTGTTGTAAGCCTGATTTTGAATCGTACGAACTTGGAGTAAATCCGCCCATTTGAGGGTCCACAAATCGACAAACCCGGGTTGCTTGAGGAGCTCGTCCACGAGTTTCTCGCGCTTGGCTGGGTCTTTGCTATCGCGAAAAGCCACAACGCGTTCTAGGGAAGGAAGTGTGCCCGTAAGGTCGATGTAGGCGCGTCGTAGAAAAGTGAGATCATCGCAAAGCTCACTTGGGGTCATCCGTAGGTTGCGCAGCTTGGTATTGACAAGCTTATCTATCTCGTTGCGCTCCTCCACCTTTGGCCATTCAAACTTGAGATCCTTAGGCAGCACAATCACTTGGGTGCCCACTGTGAATTCCCCGTAGCGAGCTGTCACAAACGCCTCACCCCGTGCGCCCGTAGTCAGGGTCCCATCAGCACCGACTTTCGCCGTGCCTTCATTATTGGAAAGAAAAAGGGCAGTCGAGGTGACGTCGCGTGTGGAGCCATCGGTGAACGTGGCGCGCACATTCATGCGGAAGGTCTGTCCCGGCCCTTCCATAACAAGGGAACCCGGCATGAGTTCTACACCCTGTACTTTGGCGATGTCCTTTGCATCCTCTGGGGCACCAGCCTTCAGCCACCGCAGCATCGTGTGGTAAAGCGGACTACCCTTTTCAAACTTTTTCCCGCCGGTGTGTGCTGCTTCGCCATCAGATTTTGTTAGCAGCAGCGACTCCTCGGGAACCGCCAAATTGACCCGGCGCCCAGGGAACTCCCGGGTGATGCGAAAATAGTCGGTGTCAGGATCAAATCCCCAGAGGGAAAGTTTGAATCCATCCTGGCCGCGAGCCGCCCCATGGCAGCGGTTGCATTCGGCCTTCATGAACACCGGCATGACGTCGAGCTTGAAGGATACAGGGGGTTCGAGGTCTGGTTTTTCGACAGCAACAGGGACGACGGCGGAAAGCCCTTTCCATTCCACCTTGAGTCGCGTCGCGCCCTCGGCTTTCGGGGTGACCACGTTTTTATCGAGAACGGCCTTTGAGGCGTCTTCTAAAGTGAGTTTAGCCTCATTTGTGACATCCAGATGGATGCCGTTGTCCTGGATGACGCGAACGACGAAGGACTGTCTGTCCAGTTTATGCCTGAGGTGTGCGTCAGTTGGGAAAACCTCAAGCAAGGGTGCTGCCTGAAGCAGGCTGGGCAGAAGGACGAGTAATCCGGTGGAGAGGCTGGCGGGGGACAGTCTGCGTCGGTTCATTTTGCGGAAGAAGTTTGAGGAGCTTGCGCTGAGGGTGCCGCTGGCGAGGATGCAACCGGAGGCGGCGTTGCAGGTGCGACGGCTGGGGCCGGAGTTGGGAGGGCGGGTTTAGACGGAACGGGTGGTGTGGGAGCTGGAGCCGCGGGAGGGGGGGAAGCGGGCAACGCGGCAACTGGAGCTGGAGGCGTCACCGCAGCTGGAGGCTTGGGCGGCATTGGCGCGGGCGCGGTTACCGCAGCCGGTGCGGCAGGTGCAACCGGTTTGGGGGGGGCTGGGGCGGCCGCAGGCGTTGGTGCGGCAGCCGGAGTGGCGCTCGCAACTGCAATTGGAGCAGGGGCTGGTTTCGCTTGAGCTTCTGCGCGGTCAACGCGAACAACACCGCCGGAAGCGCAATTGGCGGTGAGCGCCTGGCCATTCTTTTGAATGGTAAACTGGGCTGTGACCTGTTTTTGAATGCCGAGGCTGGCGTCCGGTTTTGCATTCAGCGTGAACAGAACTTCTTTGCCTTCGGCGTCCACTTCTTGAGCCTCAGCGGTGACTCCATTGGGAAGCCCCATCAATTCCACCTTGGCCTTGCCCTCAAAGGGTGCTTTGGCTTCGAGCTTTAGACGCATCTGGGCGTTGCCACCTTGTGACACAGAAGTGCGCACAAGACTCCCGGAAAAAGGCGCTTCGCCAACTTCAACTTCAAACAAGCCCGAGCTGAACCAAGTCGGTCCCTTACCGAAGTCGGCATTTGCCACGACGCACAAAGTCCATTTCTTGAGGGGGGCGTCCGCTCCAATACTGAGGTTCAGAGTGCCTTCGGTGGCCTCGGCGGGGATCTTCATGGATCCTGCCGTCGCGATTCCAGGGGGGGCATAAAGAAGAAAAGTCTCCACAGGACCTTTGAATTCGCCTGAACGTTGGATTTTGACTTTCAGAGGGAATTGTCCCGCGCGCATGGCAGGAGTCGCCGGAGGCACAACATCCAACCGGGCTGGAATCGGGGCAGCCACGGCAATCGGCAAGAACTGTTCCTTGACAGTGTAGTACGGACGTTGGTTGCCATTTTCGGAAGGACTCACCACGTGCTCCACACGAAATACGGGGTTGGCCACTTCGGGTGGCTCCGCAGATGCTCCCGTCATGCCGATCAGGCGCTGGGTGAGTGGCGCATCGGCAGCGGCCTCGAAAACCATCGGCAAAGTTTCCACGGACTTGTCCATAGTGCCGGCTGTCGCCTGAACATTGGGAGGCAGGTTGAGGGGCTCCAGTTTGAGTGCCCCGGCCCAGTCCTCGCGCTTCACCCTAACCAAGGTGGCGTATCGGTTGCCTTGAGGCACTACAATCGCACGCCTGTCTTGGGACGAGTTTAACGACATCTCGGGCAACCACATGCTCACCCTCGGAGATGTAGGCTTTGCCTCGACGCGGTAGGTGAAAAGAGGGCCTCCGCGATCTAACTGATCGCGTATGCCTAGAATGAACTCGCCATCAGCAGGAGCTGTCCAACGCAGGAAACTGTCGGGAGTCCCGTTGTCATCGTTGCTTCCCAACGTATTTCCCTTTGCGTCATAAACGTAGATCACACTATCAATCGGCGAACGCAGGCTCCGGCCAAAAACCGTGAATTCATAAGCCTGCCCCTTTTTCGCCGAAAAGCGGTAGTAATCGCGCTCCTTATCGTTTTTGAGAATGCCATTGAAGGCAGCAGGAAGGGGAGTGACGGTGCCCTTGGTTTCAATGGGCGAGGCGTACTGGGCTTCTCCCTCAATCACATTGGGCAGATCGCTCACCCGCGCGTACACGGGCGTTGGTGCGGAGGGTTCGCCCAGGGGTAAAAGGCCTCCCATCGTTTCGTTTTGCAAGCCGGGCGAGGCTTGGACTTTGATGGGCCCCTTCGGGTCGCCCAGCAAAGTAAACGCAGTCTGTCGACCAGCTGGTCCACCGCCGGGGATGACCGCCACGGGTCTGGGGAAATCTCCGACGTGCATCACGTAGTGGCATTCTCCAGCACCATTGCGTGTTGAGTCGCGGATGGTCAGCGTGTAGGTGCCGTCCTCAGGAACCTCCAGTGAGAAAGCGGGGTTTCCTCGACCAAAAGTCGTGCCGGACACCGTCTTGAGCAGAGTACCATTGGGCTTGGTCAGAAGAATTTCAGGGTCGTAGGGATTCTGGGTTTGAAGCTGGAGACCCACGACTTCCACGCTGAGCCTCTGTCCTTTCTTTAGCTGAACAGAGTACGCATCCTGATCTTCGCCCTGAGTCTGTCCGAAGACTGTGGTGTTGAGTTCAATCGCCTGCGGGCCGGTGGAAGTTGTTGCAGTTGCAGGAGGCGCAACTGGAGCAGGTGCCGGAGTCGCAGCCACGGGAGCGGTTGTTGGTATTACTGGCGCGGTGGGCGCGCCTGGCTTGATTGTCGCTGCCGCCTCAGTCGCAGCCTTTGCAGCGGCGATCCGAGCCGCTTTGGCCGCGCGCGCGGCTTGTACCGCGAGAACACGGGCGGGAGTCTTCGGGTTTGCTTCTTCCACAACGGGAAAAGGCGTCACGAAAAAGAGCCGCAAATCCGCGATTCCAGATTCGGTAATGACTCGGCAGTGGTGTTCCCCAAGATCGGCATCAGCTGGAACCCTGATCTTGACAGTGAACCGGCTGGCCTCGGTTTTCACACTAGTCACTTCGAACCCTGGGGCATCGAAGAGTACGGTGCGTGCGTCGCTCAGGTTGGTGCCTGAAAAGACGACTTCTTGTTCAGTCCCACGTTGCGCAACCGCTGGGATGGCCGAATTGACTCGCGGCGTTCCAGCGAGAGCAGGAACGCTTGAAAGGCACAGGGCAGCCACCAGCGCAGCGCTCCTCGCGCCGTGACTCAAGGTGGGGGTTCCGGCGGGGAGACGGTTCTGGAGCATAGCTTTTATGCAAGAAGATCGCTTACAACCTGACCGTCCTTAACGATCGACACGGGCCGGCCGCCTGCAGCAACCAAGTGTTTGTCAGGGCGAATCCCCAGCTGGTGGAACACCGTGGCTGACATGTTTTCAACCGTGAGCGGGTTCGAGTCTGGCTCGGCACCTGTGGCGTCGGAGGCACCGTAAATGAGGCCCCGTTTGAAGCCACCACCAGCGAAAGCCACAGAAAAAACGCGTGGCCAGTGGTCGCGACCGGCGTCCTTGTTGATTTTTGGAGTGCGTCCGAACTCAGAGCTGAGCATGACGAGGGTGCGATCGAGCATGCCGCGCTGCTCCAGGTCTGTGATGAGTGCTGCAAAGGCCTGGTCGAAGGGCGTTGCGTTGGTTTCAATCGCGCGCGCGATGTTCGTGTGATGATCCCAGCCGCCAAAAGTCACCGATACCATACGCACCCCGCTTTCCACCAAACGTCGGGCCATCAGCAGACGCTGCCCTGCGACGTGCCGTCCGTAGGAATCGCGCAGTTGCGCGGGCTCGGCCGATAGGTTGAATGCTTCGCGAGCGGAGGGCGAGCTGATCATCGAGTAGGCGCTCTCGTAGAATGAGTCCATCGCCCTTAGGGCGTCGGATTGCTCCATGTAGCGGAAATGCGAGTCCACCGTGTCCAAGATGGAGCGGCGCCGCTCGAAACGCTCGGGGGAGACGGAGGCGGGCAGAGATAAGTCACGGACTTTGAACGCGTCGGAAGAGGGTTCGCTGCCGAGAGCGAACGGACCAAAGGCGGTGGAGAGATAGCCAGTACCTGCAAACTCGTTGGGCACATTGGGAACGCACACGTAGGGGGGAAGCTGATTGCGAGAACCCAACTCATGCGAGACGACTGAACCAAAAGACGGGTACGCCAGCGCGGGCGAAGGCCGGTACCCGGTGAACATGTTGTGCGTGCCTCGCTCGTGAGCCGCTTCTCCGTGGGTCATGGAGCGCACCACGGTGAGGCGATCGGCGATCTTGGCCGTATTCTTCAAATATTGTGAAAATTTGACTCCCGGAATCACCGTGTCCACGGTGGAGAGGGGCCCACGATACTCTGAAGGTGCTTGAGGTTTGGGGTCCCACATTTCCTGCGCCGCCGCGCCGCCCGGAAGGTAGATGTGGATGAGAGAATCTGCCTTTGCTACGAGAGCTGAGTCGGACTCCGCTTCGGCCGCCCTCAGTTTAAGAAGATCACCGAGCGTGAGACCAAGGCCGCCGGCGAGGCCTGCGTACAGAAATTCACGGCGAGAGGGTTTGGCGAAAGCGCTGGAGAGCGGTGACAGTTTCGGATCCATAAATGATTTCAGGTTGCGGGGGGTACTTCCGGGTGAGCTGTACTTACAGAACGGCTAATCAAGGAAGAGCAGTTTTATTAGTGAGCATTTAAAAAAATGGAGCTTTTTTCTTCAGCACTTGTGCGACTGGCTCAGGCGCGCTGGGGATGGATGGGAATGTCACGACCACCGCCGCGAGGCTGTTGCCGCAAACCCGTTGAGCGGCTAATCTACTTGGCACATGGACACGAACGCTACTGCATTGGAATTGTTGTTTGAATTTTTGAGCTTCCCCAGCGTTTCCACGGACCCGTCCCGCGCTCCGCAAGTTGCTGAGTGCGCGAGCTGGTTAGCAGGGCAGCTCGATTCTATCGGCTTGAGCGCCGAGGTGCACCCCACGCCGGGGCACCCTGTGGTGCTCGCCCGCAACCCGCACAGAGAAGGACGGCCGACGGTTCTTATTTATGGTCACTACGACGTTCAGCCCGAAGGGCTCATTTGCCAATGGCATACGCCCCCCTTTGAACCTCAAATTCGCGACGGCGTGATTTACGCACGGGGATCGGCTGACAACAAGGGCCAGATTTTTGCCCATGTACAGGGCGTTGCCCGCACGCTGGCTTCCGGGGCGGAGTTACCAGTGAACCTTATTTTCCTCATCGAGGGTGAAGAGGAAATTGGTAGCCCGCATCTGGACTCCTTTTTGGAAAAGCACCGCGAGTCGTTGCGGTGTGATGTGATCGCCGTCTCGGACACTGGAATGGTCGCACCGGGGGTGCCGACCCTCACTTATGGGCTGCGGGGTGTCGCGGCGATGGAGATTCGAGTCAAGGGGCCAAACGTGGACTTGCACTCGGGTATTTATGGCGGCGCCGTGCGCAATCCAGCGACCGTCCTTGCGCAGTTGCTAGCATCACTCCACGCCGCCGACGGGAGCGTCTCTGTGGTCGGCTTTTACGAGGGAGTGCTGCCTCTCCAAGACTGGGAGCGTGCTGCTTGGGCCCGGATTCCTTTTGGTGACAAACAAATCGAGGAAGTCACCGGCGTTGCTGCCCTCGGAGGAGAAGCGGGCTTTACTACGCTGGAGCGCATTTGGGGGCGGCCAACGGCTGAGGTGAATGGAATTGCCGGTGGGTTTCAGGGCGAGGGGACAAAGACGATTATCCCGAAGGACGCCTTCGCGAAGTTGACGTTCCGGCTGGTGCCGGGGCAAAACGCTGAGGCTGTCCTGGCAGCCGTTGAACGCCATTTGCGAGAGGTTTGTCCCAAGGGTGTCACTCTGGAGGTGGAATTAGGCCATAGCGGAGAGCCTTACTTGTGCGACCCGCATTCCGCCCACGGTCAGGCGGCCCAGCGCGCCCTGGCTAAGGTGCTCCCTGGGCATGAAGTCGCACTCATCCGCGAAGGCGGCAGCATTCCCATCGTCAACACGTTCCAGCGGATTTTGGGGGCGGAAACTTTGCTCCTCGGTCTGGCCCTGCCGAATTGTAGGGCGCATGGCCCGGATGAAAATTTCACAGTGGCAAATTTTGAAGCTGGGATTGCGCTGAATCAGGCCCTTCTTCAGGAGCTGGCGGCGGGGTAAAACTGCGTTTCAACGGTATCTCCGCGTCCTCCCCAAAACACTGAGGGGTGGTTTGAATTGAAATGATTTAACTCTGTTGATTGGCGATTTTGCATGGGGAACGTAAAGATGACGACAAACGCAGCTCAATCCGAAATGTGAGGGTTTGAGTTGCGAACCCGCACGGGCCGTTGTGTGATCATGCACAAGCGAATCTTCCTGAACCCGAGGAGCTCAACGCAGGCCGGTGGTTGAGCTCGAGCGATTCTACCTGAACGCACGCAACTCACTGGGTGTAGCCTCAGCGGGATAAGATCCACGGTTTAAGGCGAATGTCGGTCAAGCTGGGGGAGCCGTTTCTTTCACGCTTCTAAAATGGCCAAGATGTTCAATGTTCAGAATTGAAATGAAATCAATCAGCGCTTGCTTGTGGAATTGAGCGGTGAATTGTCGAGTATAGATTTGTTTTATTCGATGCTGAATCAGGAGCATTACGGTTATTTCTGCTTTTGGTAGAGCCAAACACCTCGGCGAACTCGAATTGGTAACGTGATTTGATGGTGGCAACCCATCAAAAAATTAAACGGATGACCAAACATGAGTACCGCGCAACGATCCAAAGTCGCCACGCATTTTGAGGACAAGCAAAATTCCACCAACGTCAATTCATCCCCCGTCCAAAAGAGAGGAACCGCTGTATCGATGGGAGAGCTGCGCCCCTCCCTCGACGAGCAGATGCTGGGGCCCACCAGTGCACGGCGCATTTTTGATCAGTTCCTTGAAATTTCTCGAGCCTCTCCCCACGCCGTAGCCCTTGTCCACGAAGATGGGATTTGGACCTACCAGGAACTGGAGCACGGAAGCCGGGCATTGGCTTCGGACCTATTATCACACGAGGCCCCAAACAATGTCGTAGCCCTCTACGCCACCCGTTCGCCGGAGGTTGTGCTCGGGATGCTTGCCTGTCTCCGCGCTGGCCTCACATTCGTGATTTTAGATTTAGCCTATCCGGCCGAGCGTCTTGAGCAGATGTGCGCCATCGCTGCGCCAGGCCGCACCATTGCCTTTACATCTGGCGAGATGGAAATGAGTTCTGACGATGGGCCTCCTCGCCTGGAGCGCTTGCGAGGTGAGCAAATGCGGAGGGCGTCATTCCGTTTTGACAAAGCGGACGTCTCCTCCCTTCTGCGTCGTAACGCGCCCCGAGTCGCCGGTCTTGATGCGGTGAGCGCCTGCTCGAATGCGTACTTGCTTTTCACGTCGGGCACCACCGGCACTCCGAAATGTATCAAGACGTCGCATCATCCTTTGGTTCACTTTATCGATTGGTACGCCAAAACGTTTTTGGTGGATTCATCTTGTCGTTTCTCAATGCTCTCAGGTCTGGGGCATGATCCGTTGCTCCGCGACGTCCTCATTCCCTTGTCGTTTGGTGCGCAGCTTCACATTCCCTCGCCTCACACACTCCAGGATCCTCCCAAGCTTTATGCATGGCTAGCTGAATCTGCAGTGTCGCATTTACACGTCACACCCCAGATGAGTCGCCTTATTTGCTGCGGCCGGCAGCAGAGAGGTGCGCTTGAAAAACTCAAGTTTTTGTTTTCGGGTGGTGACATCCTGCGAACCAAATTAGTGCTCGAATTGAGCTCAGTCGTGCCCGCTGCCCAAATTGTCAATTTTTATGGAACCTCAGAAACCCCACAGGCAATGGGCTTTCATCTTTTTCGCCATACGCTAGACGCCAACTCCGACACCGTCCCAATTGGGCGCGGCATTGCCGACGCGCAGCTTCTGGTGCTGGATAAGTCCCTGCGCCCGGCCGAGCTGGGCGAACGCGGACAGATTGTTATTCGCACGCAGTTTCTTTCTGGCGGCTATTTAGCGGACTCGGTCCTGAGCAGTTCAAAGTTCGTCCCTAACCCCAATGGCAGCGATTCTTCCGATCTCCTTTACTTGACAGGCGACTTTGGCCGCTTTCGTAGCGATGGCGCAGTCGTGGCAATCGGCCGAGTGGATGATCAGGTTAAAATCCGTGGATTTCGGGTCGAACTCGCCGAAGTCGCTCTCCATCTTGAGCGCCTTCCGAACGTGGAGGCGGCGGTGGTTCTCTCGGAGCAATCCCAAGACGGCGAGAACCGCCTGATCGCCTTTGTGGTGACCCGTCCGGGAGTCGCTAGCGACGCGTCTGCGATGCGCACCGAACTAAAGGCAGCGCTCGCGCTTACAGTCCCTTTTTACATGGTGCCATTTGAGGTTGTTCTAATCGAAAGTGTGCCTCTCTCCCAAAATGGCAAGGTCGACCGTGCTCGTTTGTACTCGATGCGCACGAGCACTGCCTGCAGCGGTACCCTTCCGGGTTTCCCGTACAAGTCTTTGAATGCGATTGAGTCTGCCATCGTCATCGAATGGCTGGCGCTCCTCGGTCTCCGACTTATTGACGTCAATAGTAGCTTTTTGCAGCTTGGCGGAGATTCGCTTTCGACCATCAGCGCTGCGATGCAACTCGAAGACATTCTGGGCGTGCTGCCTAAAGACTGGGAAAAATTAAGCATCCGTGCATTGGCAAATCATAAGCAAGAAATGCGTAGCGTACTCACTCGCGTCGATACCACGGTTCTTGTGCGTGCGGTTTCCATCGTCGCGATTGTGGCGGCACACTTCGACTTTCCAAACCTGGCGGGTACTGTTCGAACACTGTTTGTTGTGTCGGGGATGAGCTTCGGGAAATACGTGGTTAAAAAAGTCTTATGCACAAATAACGTGCGCCCGATTCTCAGGCTTGTACTGAAAATTGCCGCGCCAACGGTCCTCTACACCGTTTTTTTAGACATCGCCCTTTTGCATCACTTTAACTGGTCCGCAGTCGTGGTCCTCAACAACGTGATCCATGCAGACTTCCCAAACGGCGGACACAGCTTCTGGTTTGTGATTGTCCTAGTCCAAAGCCTGTCGCTCCTTGCTTGTCTCCTTGCCGTGCGGCCTGTGCGCGAGTGCGTGCGCTCCAGACCGTTCGAATTCGCCTGGTGTGGGACAATCTTACTAGCCGGGGTGGCTGCAATCACTCACCTCGGTGACCGGCGAGCCTTCTACGATCACTTGCCGACAGTGCACATGGGGGCGATGTTCCTTGGGTGGGCCGCCGTCCAGGCCCACACCTCGCGCCATCGCCTGTGGGTGCTGATGGCGACACTGGCGACCTTCGCCGAACCGGTTCTGCGCGCACGGGATCACGAGCTTGCCTTACTGCCGTTTGTGGCCACGTTCTGTCTCCTTTACTGGCCCCAAATTTCGCTACCGATGATGCTTGGTAAGATCGTGAATCGCCTGGCTGGCGCGTCGCTCTTCATTTACCTGACCGACATGCAGGTGAAAAAGGTTGCCGAGCATATATTGCGTATCCAGCACTCAATAATAAACTTAGTGCTAGCCGTTATGACCGGAATGATTGTCCTGTTTCTGTGGGAAGGCGGAGTGGCGTTTGCGATACGCAGGCTCCGCCGCGCAACGATAACAGTGTAGCACATATAAAGAATGTTCTGAGGTCGTCTTTCGGAACCGGTACTATAAGAGGGAAGTTGCGTTCAGATATCTCGGGTTGGTAATTGGCGCGTTCAACCGATGATGCATCCTGCGATTGAAGCTTGAGAGCTATCATTTTCTTCAGATCTTACGGTCTAATGTTTCGATTATGGGTGCTTTTTAACGTTTGTGAAAGCAAATTCCATTTTAAGTACCATTCCGAAGTATCTAAACGTAGCGGTGGACGGTGGCTATTTTTAGTGGGATAATTTTAAAAGCAGGGCGCTTGTTTTTCTTCTAGGCACACGCAGATTAGTACTGATGGCCGATTAAGTTAGGGTCCCCCGTGAGCTTGCCCGGGGCAATACGCGTTGCTCTAAATTTGAGTTCGAAGGGAAAAAAGGAGCCTAAAGGGGCAGAAAGGTAAAATGACGATGCGAATTTTATTTGCGTACGCGCTCCCGACTGAAATTGAGGTGCTACGGTATCGGAAACGGAAAATCCCATCGCAGAGGCTATGGGGTTTTCCGGAAGTTTCTGCGCTCGGATGCAAATCGGAATTGTGCATGGACCCTAAGGGAATTTGGAAGAAATTAGGCACCACAGGATGGAGAATTTGGCAAACAATATGGCTTATTTTTAGGGGACGCGATGCGGGGGGGCTTGTCGCCATCCATGAAATTAGCGCACTGCCTTTGCTTGCGGTTAGATTAATTCACAAGCAGAAAGCTCCTTTAATCGTGGTAAACTTAGGGCTGTTGCATCCCAAAAATCAAACAGGCTTCCGGCGTGCAATGTGGGGTTTATTATTAAAAAATGCTGATGCCGTGGTATCCTTGGTTGAATCACAAACGCCAGAACTTTTCCGTGTATTTAAAATCCCGTCTGCGAAAAGCCATTTTTTACCGATGGCCGTCGACTGTGGTTTTTTTAATCAAGTAAATCCGACGCATGAAGAACGTTTTTTTCTAGCCGTTGGTACCAATGATGGAAAGGATTTCGGGACGCTTCTTGAGGCATTGCCTCTGGGCGAGCGCTTGGTGATCGTGACAGATTCTTTTAACGCAAAAAAAGTGAGGGCCCATCGCTGTTTTGGAGCTGAGATTGACGTTCGCGAAGCAGTTTCAGCCGTCGCGCTACGGGAATTATACATGCGGGCTCGCGCAGTAATTATTCCGCTTTTGGATACCCCACATGGATCGGGCCATACAGTCCTGCTGGAAGCCATGGCTTTGGGCAAAATATTGGTGGTTTCTAACAGTCGGAGCATGCGCGGCTATGTTGAACATGGGCATAACGCCATTCAGGTGCCCGTGGGCGATTCGATAGCGATGCGCCGTAAACTTCACGAAATTTTGGAGGCTCCAGAGAGATTTTCTGCACTTAGACAGGGCGCCATTCGAGATGCGCATGAGCGCTTTAGTGTCTATAAATTTAGTGAAGGTTTAAAGTCCATCGTGTTTGAATTGGCGGGAGAACGCGGGTTGTGCATGAAGGGAAGTGGCGATGGTGGAATGGAAAAAAGGAAAGACAAAAGGGGGGATTATTATGCATTTATATCGTGAATTGCGCAGAAGGCACCAATATGGCCGTATCATTAAAGTTATTGTCAGTGGAATTGGTTCGATGGGCCGCGGCATCGCTTTGCAGTTGCGTGCAATGAGTGGGATGGAGCCTGCAATTTTGGTAAACCGTTCGATAGAGCGTGCTGTGGATGCGTGGTTAGCGGCCGGTGTGCCTCGTGATGAAATTGTGGTGAGCGATGATCCGCGGCTTTTAGAAATAGCAGTGGAGCAGGGCATGGCCTGCGTGAGTCGGGATGTCAGCGCGGCTCTTTCGGTTCGAGGCATCGAGGTGCTTGTGGAAGCGACGGGAACAGTGGCACCCGCAGCGCGATCGGTATTATCTGCCATTAATTGCGGCAAACATGTGGTCGTCATGAATGCCGAACTGGATGCGACATTGGGCTGTTACCTTGCCGAGCGGGCGCGACAGCAAGGGGTGGTCTATGGTTACGCTGATGGCGATCAGCCCGGGGTTTTAATGCGGGTCTTGGAGTGGGTGGACTTGCATGGCTTTGAAATCGTGGCGGCCGTCAATTGCAAAGGGTTTATGGATGTACGGGCTACCCCAGAGTCATCGGCAGCGTGGGCAGCCAGAATGAAAACAAGCCCCAAGATGGTTTGTGCGTTTACAGATGGGACTAAAATGAATTTGGAAAACGCCATTCTAGCAAATGCTACTGGATTAGTTCCAGAGGTGAGAGGTATGCACGGTGTGCGAACTAATCAAAGAGATGCTGTGCGCGATTTTGCTCAAGCACTTGGTCACCGGGGGGTTGTAGACTACTCGTTGGGAGGGGATTTTGGGGGAGGTGTTTTTGTGATTGGTCGGTGCACCGATTGGGAGCGTGTCGGACATTATTTTGATTATCTCAAAATGGGAGTCGGGCCAGACTACATGTTTTTTAGACCTTATCATCTTTGTCATTTGGAGACCCCCCTGTCCGTAGCAGAAGCGGTGATCTATCGAGAGCCGACCATTGCTCCCAGAGGTGCACCCGTCGCCGATGTAATTGCCGTTGCTAAACATGATCTGAAGCCTGGGGACGTGCTTGATGGCATTGGGGGGTTTAAGGCGTACGGCCAGGTAGATACGATTGCCCGAGGGCGTGACTTTGTGCCATGCGGGTTGATGGAGGGGGCTGTTATTGTGAAAGCTGTTGCCGCTGACGAGCCGATACCGAAGGATGCGGTGGAATTCCAAGCAGGCGATTATGCTCTCAATTTGAGGTACTTACAGGAGACACTTTTTTCCACTTTTGAACCAACGCCAAGCCATGTCCAGCCCTATCGAGATTAGCATCATTGTCCCTGCACACAACGTGGCTGCGTACATTGCGGCTACGCTTGAAAGTATTAGATCGCAATCATTTAATAATTGGGAGTGTATTATCATTGATGATGGTTCAACTGACGAGACTGTAGCCGTTGTGAAGCGTACAACCGCAGGAGATCGTCGATTCAGAATGATCCGACAGAGTTGCGGAGGCGCCTCGAAGGCGCGAAATCGCGGGTTTATGGAAAGCTCTCCATTTTCCCGCTACGTCACTTTTATGGACGCTGATGATGTTTGGGAGTTGGATGCGCTTGCCGTACTGTTTGAACGAATCAGTGCGCATCCAGAGGCTGCGGGTGCCCACGGTTTGGCGGAGTTGATTGATGGGCAGGGGAGGTCCTTGGAGCCTGGAAACTTTTCGGCCTTTGGTCGTCGGCGTTTAGGGTACCGGGACGGTAAAATTGGAGAGTGGCCTTTGGTTGATCCAACTTCGTTTGACACGCTGATGTGGACGGGGCCTCTGTACCCTCCGGGGCTTCTGCTCGCGCGACGCGAAGCGTATGAAAAGGTGGGGCTTTATGACCCGAAATTGCGGCAGTGTGAAGACTGGGACATGGCCATTCGATTGAGCCGATTTGGGCCTATGGAGTTTGTAAATAAGGTGATTTTACAATATCGGCGGCATGGAATGAATCTTTCAAATGATGTGATAGCGAATCGCAGGGCCGTTCGAAGGGTGCACTTTAAAACTTTTTTCTCTCTTGAAAATAGTGCGGAACAGCGGATTAGGTTAACCGCGAGTTGGCGGGCGTGGCAGCGTTTTAAAATCAACGAAAAGTGGACTGCCGTTCTGTCGGAAGGTCGGCCGGGCGCGCCATTGCGTTTCCTCAAAACGGCCGTCGACTTCCCGGTCCATTTACTGCGCTACTTGCGCGGACATCCATCGGTCCTGGGCATTTGATAGTATCAGCACGACGCATGTCGCTGCACCGGTCTCAAGAAAAAGCGGAATCGCGGAAAGCAATTCTCACTGTGGGGCACATGTTAGTCGACTGTTTGCGTTGTCCCGAGGGTAGAGCCTGACCTACTAGGCGCTTCGGACGTGACTATGGTCTTCGGAATGCTTGGAAGTCACGTTTACTTGGTCTTGCAGTCGTGCAGTTCCAAGATGTGCAGTAACACTGTCCTCCATGCTGACATTTCGTCGGCCTTGAGGCTGACCTTATTAAAAATTTGCGACAGTTCATTTTCCTCCTCCGCAGTGGAGGGGCGACACGTCATGAGGTTGACCATGTAATCAATGGTATTTGAAATATTGTCATCGCTTGCGGTGAGTGCATTTTTGATGAAGGCATCAACCCCGGCTTCGTACACCTCGGCATTGAATTCACCCCGCCAAAGACCTGCCAGGTAGACCACATTTTTTTCCAAGACCGATCTTTCAACAACCTCCTCCTGCGCCTCTCTGTACGCGGGATCGAGGAGTTGTTCCTTACGCCAGCCGGTGCCTTTTTCGTTGTTGGTAAGAAAGTCAACGGCGATGAGGTAGCCGTTCTGGTTGTAAACAACATACCAATCCACCTCTTCAGGCGACGGTAGTAGCCCGAGTACGTCCAGATAGGCTCGCCGGATTTGGCGGATGTCGCGGTGCAATGTATCGTCTACAGCGGCTGGCACTCCGGCAGGGAGCAGTAGAATCAGGAGAGGAATGATCCACTTCATAGTTGGTTTATCTATTCCTCAAAGCGCGCTGTGTAGAGCAAAACACGTGCGAATCTATTGTGGATCCTAGCGCGTGGAGCTGATTTTGCGATTCAGCATTTCATTGGGAAGATTTACTTTTTGGGCAGCAGCGACTTTACTGCATCCAAGACCCCCTGCGTAACTTCGGGTACGCTCTTGGGAATGGAGTCTGGGAGGTTTCCTGCTGAATCCGTGAGGGTCTTGACGAGTGTCGCAACCAGTCTTGGAGATAGATCTTCTACAGGATGTTCGCTTGTGCCTGAGAGCTGAAAGGGAGCCCAGACGTAGCCGTCTCTCGATTCCGTGAACACCTTGCTGCGTGCTCCTGGCAGCCACTGCACGAGTGCTGGTGAAAGCCCCAAGGTGAGGTTGCCGTTTAATTCGCCTTTTTCCAACACAACCCAACCGCACATCTTCAGGATGCCGTCCGCGTCGAGGTCGATGTTTTGAAATTCGGTGCGCTTTGCCGTTTTTACGATGTGCGCGCTGGCCGTCCTCAGCGGCACCTGGCGAAACCGAGGGTTACCTAGAAAGGCGTCGAGTTGATTGAGCAGGGGCAGTCCCTCCAGCTTTGCGTTGGTGAGGTGCACGTCGCCGTTGAAATCGGCGTTTGTGGTTCCCGGTGCTCGCAGCATGTGCAACTCACCGGATAGGTTTCCGCGAAGGCATGCTTGCCACCATTTAGGAAGAAGCGGTTCGAGCGCAAGGTTTTCCAGTTGGATATGAAGGTCTGCTCTGTTGTGGTTGGCCCACTCCCCGGTGAGCGCGAGTTGGCCTCCTGTTTTTACAAGCAGTCGGGCGTTGCGGAGTGTGACTTCCCCATCGCGCAGGAAAAGGCGTGCTTGTGTGAGGGTCATGAGCGGGAGGTCCGGGGAATTTAATTCTCCCGCCTCCAATGCTATGTCCCAGCCCTCGGCTTGGGGTTTTGCAATAAGCCGTGTTTCGCGTAACTCGGATCCCTCGTGCGTAAAAACGGCGCGGTCGGTTTGAATGCTCGCGATTTGGGTGCGATTTGGGAGGAGCGAACGCATCCAGCCCGGGGCCGGATGTGGGCTAGTCTCGGGGGCTTCAGATAGGTCGGAGGGCGAGTCGAAGTTGAGGTCGAGTCGCTGGCAGGATAGGTTGTCGACTTTCCAAAGCCGCTGCCACAGACCTGTAAGGTCAACCTCGGCTCGTAGATCTTGAATTCTAGCCCGAGAAAAAGGAGCTCCATGCTGCCCTGCGAGCGTCAGTCTTTCCACTGCGAGGGCCGTGCTCTCTCTATGGAGCGGGCTTAGCTTCGCCTCGGCATGGAGAACTCTCCCCAATGAAGCTTCTATTCGGAGATGGAACGGCTCGCTCTCCAGATAGGACTCTAGCCAGGCTTGGGCCGCAAACAACCCAGCCACCGCCCCGATCGCGAGCCCACCGATAATCCACACGGTGGCCTTTGATTGGGCAGAGCGCGTTTTTTTGCGGTAGCCCACGTTTTTGGGAGTGGAGTTGGGGGGCATGACGTGGCCCAGTGTGGTTAGCGGGTTGGTACGAGCCGATGATAAATCGAGTTTAGAAGGGCGACCGATCGCTCCCAAGAAAACTGAGCTTGCATTGCGTTGAGCAAAAGCTTCTGCCAGAGGTGCTGGTTTTGAAAGAGAAGTGTAGAGCGAACGATCGCGTCCCACAGGGCTGCACTGGAGTCTGCGAAGTATAGCAGGGAGTTGCCGGAGCCAGAGGCAGGGTCGAAATCGGTTAAGTTTTCTAGCAGCCCCCCAGTACCATGTGCAATGGGAGGCGTGCCAAACCGCAAGGCTTGGAGCGGGGCTAACCCGCAGGGCTCAAAGTGGGATGGAACGAGGAGGACATCTGCACCGGCGAACAGGCGCTGAGGGAAGTGCTTATCCCAGGTGGGAAGAAAGGCGAGCTTGTGCGGGTGCTGCCGACAGGCAGCGAGGAGCTCCCGGTGCAGGGCCGGGTCGCCGTCCCCCGCGATAACCAGACGCGCATCAGAGGAGAGCATACGCGGAAGGAGCGGCAGAAGAAGGTCGAGCCCTTTTTGATCGGCGAGGCGTCCCATCATCGCAAACACAGGGCTTTCTGGATTCGGGTGCAGGTTGAGTTCGGAGAGTAAAGCGGAGCGGCAAATCAATTTGCCCGAACGTGTTGCAGCAGAAAAGGGGGAGGCGAGGCCTGGGGAAGTTTCAGGGTTCCATCGAACGGGATCCACCCCGTTGGGAATCGCGTGAAGCTGGCTCAGTCTGCTGGCGAGAACACCGTGCAGCCCGCATCCGCCCTCCGGGGTAAGGATTTGTTTGCGGTAAACCTCGCTCACGGTGGTGATTGCGTCTGCTGTGAGGATGCCTCCTTTGAGCAGGTTGAGGGCTCCATAAAATTCGAGTCCGTCGGGCTGCATCCAGCGGGAGGACAGGCCAGTGAGGGCGAAGTCGTGGCCGGGAAAACTGCCCTGAAAGGCAAGGTTATGAATGGTGAGGACGGTACGAAAGGGGAGGTTTTGCTCACGCACCAAGGTGGGTATGAGGGCTGTCTGCCAGTCGTGAAGGTGCAGAATGTCCGGGGACGGTTCCATGCGTTTGGCCAACTCGACAACGGCTCGAGAGAAGAAGATGAAGCGCAACGCGTTGTCGGGGTAGGGAGCGGTGCCATCGCCGTAGATGCCCGGGCGTCCAAAAAGGGCCTCATTGTGAATGAGTAGCAACTGGGTGCCATCGGGCTGGGTACGCTCGAAGATGGCCACGGGTTGTTGGGTGTCGCCCACAGGCAGGCTGAAGTGAACATCCAGAGGCGTAGCTCCTTCCATGAGAGATGGATAACCCGGCAAGGCAACCGCCACCGCGTGGGTGCCGGAGCCGTGTTCGGCAACGAAACGGGGAAGGGCGGCAAGAACCTCGCCCAGCCCGCCGGTACAAGCCTCGGGAGCGATTTCGCTGGCGGCAAACAGTGTGGTCATAACGAGGGGCATTTGCACCATAGCACAAGCGCGGGAGCAAACGGTTATTTGGAGAAGCTTTCGGAAGCGGGCAGGGTGCGCCGCAAAGAATTTGTGCAATCTAGCGCATTTTGGGCGTGAAGTGCTTGTCCCAACGGCCGCCTTTATTCATAACGCCCACTTTCGATGACGACACTCCAACACACCCTTGCCTCCAGCGCTTCTTTGAGCGGCTCCTCGTTGCACACTGGAGAGAAGGTGACCCTAACCGTTCGTCCCGCACCCGTCGGATATGGTCGCAAGTTTCGTCGTCTTGATTTGCCTGAGCAGCCTATTATCGACGCATCTATTGCCTTGGTAAAAACTGTTGAGCGCGCCACCACTCTGGGCGAGGGCAGTATCAAGGTGCACACCGTCGAGCACGTACTTGCCGCCTTGGCCGGTCTCGGTGTGGACAATGCCCTCATCGAAATGGACGCCAACGAACCTCCCATTGGCGATGGTAGCGCTGCCCCGTTTGTGGAACTCATCCGCCAAGCCGGGATCGTTGCCCAAGACGCACATCGTCCGGTCTTCGAATTGCGGGAACCCATTCATGTCGAAACCGCAGGCGGTTCGCTCATGACACTTCTGCCCTACAATGGCTTCCGCATTTCTTGCACCAATGTCGGTCCCGATGGACGCTTTACGCAGTATTTCTCGACTGAAATCACCCCAGAAGTATTTGAGAAGGAAATTGCTTCAGCCCGCACCTTTGTGTTCTATGAAGATGTTAAGCCGCTGCTTGATAAGGGTTTAATTAAGGGGGGTAGTCTCGAAAATGCTGTCGTTGTCAAAGGCGACTCCTTGCTCAGTCGCGAGCCGATGCGTTTCCCCGACGAATTTGTGCGCCACAAGATCCTCGACATCATCGGCGACCTCGCCCTCTTCGGGCGCTTCATCAAGGGGCATGTCATCGCGATAAAGCCGGGGCATGGCCCCAATGCCGAATTGACCCGGGCCGTGGCTAAGCAGTTTGGTCAGGCCATGGCGATGGTGCCTCCGGTAGTTACGCCCAAGGGCGGCTCCGTCATGGACATCAACGACGTCATGAAGCTGCTTCCTCACCGGTACCCGTTTTTGATGGTCGACCGAATCGTGAGTTTCGGTGGCGAAACGCAGTGTACGGGTGTAAAGTCTGTCACCATTAATGAGCCGTTTTTCCAGGGGCATTTCCCAGGGCAGCCCATCATGCCAGGGGTACTACAACTGGAGGCCATGGCACAGGTGGGCAGTATCTTGATGCTTAACAAACCGGGAAACGCGGGGAGGATTGGCTACTTTATGAGCGCTGACTCCGTGAAGTTCCGCAAGCCTGTGGTGCCGGGCGACACCCTCTTTATTGAGGTGGAATTGGTGCAACAAAAACGTAACATTGCAAAGGCCAAAGGCCGTTGTTTTGTTAATCAAGAGGTGGTGTCGGAGGCAGAGCTAATGTTTGGACTGGTAGACCGGTGAGTACGAAAATTCATTCTACTGCGGTGGTTGATCCCTCTGCCGAGTTGGGCGCGGATTGCGAGGTGGGCCCGTATTGTGTCGTGGGAGCGGGCGTTGTGCTGGGGGAGGGCAGTTGGCTTCAAAGTCATGTCGTCCTCATGGGGCCGAGTGTTTTTGGGGCAGGTAACCGGTTTTACTCCTTCTGTTCGATCGGTCAGCAAACGCAGGATTTGAAGTATTCCGGGGAGCCCACCCATTTGGTGGTGGGAGAACACAATACGTTTCGGGAGTTCGTCACCGTCAACCGAGGCACTTCTCCCGGCGCGAGAACGCATGTCGGTTCACATGGCAATTTCCTCGCCTACAGCCACATCGCGCACGACTGTACCGTTGGAGACCGGGTCATTTTTTCCAACAATGGAACCATCGCTGGCCATGTCGAGGTGGGGGACCATGCCGTCGTGGGTGGGCTGACTGCGGTGCACCAGTTCTGCCGCATCGGCGCTCACTCGATCACGGGCGGATGCTCCAAAATTGTCCAAGACGTGCCGCCCTTTATGATTGCGGACGGAAATCCAGCTGAAGTGCGTGGGCTAAACCGGGTGGGGCTGGAGAGGCAAGGCTTTAGTGCAGAAACGGTGAAGGTTCTTAAAGAGGCGTATCGGTTGCTTTATCGTAGCTCGCTAAACTTGCAGCAGGCGCAGGAGCGGATGTTGCAAGAGCTGCCGATGGTTCCTGAGTTAGAGCGTTTGCTAGGGTTTTTGAACGGTAGCCAGCGGGGAATTACTCGGTGACACTCGGGGAGAGACTGAGTTCTAACGCCTTAGAGAGTGTAAAATTTACCCGTTCGCGCGTGCCAATGGTATGGGGCAAGCGGTAGACAGGAGATAGGAGACAGGAGACGCTATCCCCTCTCACACAGTAGGCTGGAGGTGGAGGAGTGCTCCGCACGCACTGGGGGGATGTGCCGCTTGCGGAGAGTATTTTAGGTGGATTTTTGGATGTACTTTGGATGTACGTTAGCTGGCCCCAAGATTGGACGCATCATTTTCAAAAATCTGCTCCTCTCTCCCTTGCACGCGAGAGGAGCGTGGTACACTCTTAGGGGAGCCTTCATTTGAAGCCTCTCTACTGACTCAAGCGTTATGATGAACAACTTTACTCCCCGTGCCCAGCAGGTTCTGGCTCTCGCCCGCAAGGAGGCGGACCGCTTCAACCACAACTACGTTGGTACGGAGCACCTGCTGCTCGGCCTGATCAAGCTCGGGCAGGGGGTCGCCGTGAACGTGCTCCAAAAAATGGGGCTCGATCTGGATACCGTACGCAGCGAGGTTGAAAAACAGGTCGGCTCCGGCCCTGAAACCAAGATGGTGGGCAACATTCCTTACACGCCTCGGGTCAAAAAAGTGTTGGCGTTGGCGGGCAAGGAGGCCAAGTCTCTTAATCATTCGTATGTAGGCACCGAACACATCTTGTTGGGGCTGTTGCGTGAAGGTGAGGGCGTCGCAGCTCGCGTGCTCAAAAATCTGGAGGTCGACATTGAGCGCACCCGGAATGAGATTTTGCGGGAGCTAGACCCGAACTTCACCCCAACTGAAGGTGAGTCCGAGGCCGCCCCATCTCAGGCCGAGCCGACGGCGGCAGGAGGTGCGCGTCGCGATTCCAAAACTCCGGCCCTCAAGGCTTTCGGGCGTGATCTGACCGAGGTTGCGCGTAAGGGCGAGATTGACCCGGTCATTGGACGCGAGAGTGAAATCGAGCGGGTTATTCAAGTCCTTTGCCGACGCACCAAGAACAACCCGGTCTTGATCGGGGAGGCGGGTGTGGGCAAGACGGCAATCGTCGAAGGGCTTGCCCAAGAGATTGCGCATGGAAATGTGCCTGAACTGCTTAGGGACAAAAAGGTGATCACCTTGGACTTGGCTCTGATGGTGGCGGGTACCAAATACCGCGGCCAGTTTGAGGAACGTATCAAGGCCGTCATGGATGAGATCCGGCGCACCAAAAACGTGATCCTTTTTATCGACGAACTGCACACGATTGTGGGCGCTGGGTCTGCCGAAGGGGCCATGGACGCCTCCAACATCATTAAGCCAGCTTTGAGCCGGGGCGAGCTTCAGTGCGTCGGTGCAACGACCCTGAACGAGTATCGCAAATACATCGAGAAGGATTCCGCCCTTGAGCGTCGCTTTCAGCAGGTCAAAGTCGAGGCGCCTACGGTGGACCAAACGATCCAGATCCTTAAAGGGTTACGCGGAAAGTACGAGACCCATCACAAGGCCCGTTACACCGACGAAGCTCTGATTGGCGCGGCTAAACTGTCTGATCGCTATCTCACGGGGCGCTTCCTGCCTGACAAGGCCATCGACATTATGGATGAGGCTGGGGCGCGCGCTCGCATCTCCTCCATGACGCGTCCCCCGGACGTGAAGGACATTGAGAAGGAGATTGAAGAAATCCGAGGTCAGAAGGAAGGAGCGATCAAGTCTCAGGATTTTGAGAAGGCTGCGGCCCTGCGTGACACGGAGAAGCAGGCCAAAGAGAAGCTCGAAAACATCCTGACTCAGTGGCGAGAACAACGCGAGGAGCGCGAAGTGGTGGTAACCGAGGATGACATCATGCACATCGTGTCCAAGTGGACCGGTGTGCCCCTCAGTCGTATGGAGCAGGCTGAGACTGCTAAACTCCTGAAAATGGAAGAGGAATTGCGGGGCAAAGTAATCGGGCAGGAGGAAGCTGTCGTGGCTATAGCCAAGGCTCTGCGTCGCTCCCGGGCGGATCTGAAGGATCCTCGTCGGCCGATTGGTTCGTTCATTTTTCTTGGACCTACGGGTGTGGGGAAGACCTTCCTGACGCAGTGCTTGGCGGAGTTCATGTTTGGGGACAGAGACGCTCTCATTCAGATTGACATGTCGGAGTACATGGAAAAGTTCACGTCTTCGCGCCTGATTGGATCGCCTCCCGGGTACGTGGGGCATGAGGAAGGCGGCCAGCTTTCTGAGGCTGTACGGCGTCGCCCGTATTCTGTGGTGTTGTTTGATGAAATTGAAAAAGCGCATCCGGATGTAATGCACCTACTTCTTCAGATTCTGGAGGAGGGCAAGTTGACGGATTCGTTAGGGCGCAAGATTGATTTTCGGAATACGATCATCATTTTGACCTCGAACATTGGTGCGGAACTGCTGAAGAAGCAGGGCGTTATGGGCTTTGGGGTGTCCCAGCGTGACGACTCCAAGTACGACGTGATGCGGGACAAGATTCTGGAAGAGGCGAAGCGGGTGCTGAAGCCGGAATTTATTAACCGTTTGGACGACTTGATTGTTTTCCATCCGTTGGCCAAGCCTGAGTTAATGCGGATTGTAGACTTGGAAATCACCAAGGTGGTGGATCGCATCAAGGCGAAGGAGATTTCCATCGAACTGGATGAGTCCGCAAAGGCGTTCTTAGCAGAAAAGGGGTATGACCCTGATTACGGGGCTCGTCCGATGCGTCGCGCGGTGGAACGTTACTTGGAAGATCCCATGGCTGAGGAGTTGCTGCGTGGGAACATTAAGTCGGGAGACGCTGTGCGTGTGAGTGCAGTGGATGGAAAGTTGGCATTCACAGTGCCGGAGTCCTCGACCTCAGGGGAAACGGCAGAGGCCGGCGGCGTACTTTAACTGGTATCGTGCCGGGTCCAGGGGAGCGGCTTTTCCATAAGCCGCTCCGTTCTGAGATGGCAATGAGATGGCAATGAGATGGCAATGAGATGGCAATGAGATGGTGCCGTGCATCAATTGCTTTTTGCTTCTCACTTGAGACCTATTTTCTCCTCTCGAGTGCCTTTGGTTCCCATTCCATCCCTGAATCATCAGTCAACTCCGCCTTTCTGCCTTCCAGCTGTTGACGTTTTGCTCCCCGTTGCCGCACACTGAACGGCCATGGTTTGCAGCACGTCCTCTAACCGAGCTTTCTCCTCACTTCACGACCATCGTGAGCTTTGGGACGGCGAGTACTGGCGCCACATTCCAGGATTCAGCCAGGTCACTCAAACCGAATTTGAGTCCCACCAGTTCCAGCAGCGGGCGACAATCACGAGTGTCGCTCAGCTTCGCCAGACGCTTGGCGATTTGCCGGGGGATGCATTTTACGAAGATCTTTCCGCCGGTATCCGCAACGCTCCCATGGCACTGCGGATTTCGCCACATCTTCTGAGCCTTGTTGACTGGTCCAACGCGGCTCACGATCCCATTCGGACGCAATTTCTACCCCTGCGTTCCCGCCAGCAGCCAGATCATCCGATGCTACAGCTTGATTCCTTGGCGGAGCGCAAGGATTCTCCGGTGCCAGGCCTCACCCACCGCTATCCCGATAAGGCATTGTTTCTTCCTGTGGACACGTGTCCGGTGTATTGCCGGTTTTGTACTCGCTCGTACGCCGTTGGAGCGGAAACGGAGTTGGTGACGGAAAAACTCAAGCTCCACGCCAGTCAAGCACGATGGAGCCAAGCCTTCGAGTACATTGAATCCAAGCCGGGCTTGGAGGACATCGTCATCAGTGGGGGAGATTCATACAATTTGCGGGCGGATCATTTGGAGGCAATCGGCCGGAGGCTTCTGGAAATTCCTCATGTCCGACGTATTCGATTTGCAACCAAGGGCTTGTGCGTTATGCCTCAGAAGGTGCTTTCTGACGAACGCTGGACGGATGCTCTTACGCGGGTCGCAGAACTCGCACGCCGTCTCCACAAAACAGCGGTGGTGCACACCCACTTTAACAGCCCGCATGAGATCGTTGGCGTCACTCGGCGGGCGATGGATCTGTTTGTTGAGCGTGGTATCACCGTGCGTTGTCAAACCGTTCTCCAAAACGGGGTCAACTCGGATCCGAGCGTGATGCAACTTTTGGTGAAGCGTCTCGGTTACATCAACATTCAGCCATATTATGTGTACTTCCACGACATGGTGCCTGGTGTTGAGGACCTGCGCACCTCACTTGCCGCAGGGTTGGATGTCGAAAAGCGCGTGCGTGGCACCACGGCGGGCTTTCACACGCCGGCCTTTGTTGTTGATACAATGGGCGGCGGTGGAAAACGCGATGCGCACTCTTACGAGTATTACGACCGTACAAATGGGGTGGCAGTTTTCACAAGTCCCACAGTAAAGCCGGGCAAGTGGTTCCTTTATTTTGACCCGCTTGCCAGCCTGGAACCCGAGGTGCGCTTGCGCTGGGAACTGCCCTCGGAGCGTGAGGCCATGGTTGCAGATGCAATCCGGTGCGCTGGCGGTGAGACGCGTTCTGCTTGGCAAGCGATTGCTTGATGCACGAAAGATTAACGCCTGGACGCCAACGACTTAGTTAATAGTATGCTCGGCCAGTCTCTTGTTTCTTGCTCGCGCAAGGTTCTCAGAGCGTGTTTCTTATCGCGCTTTGCCAAGCGTTTGCCTGCGGCGTCTGTAAGCAGGTTGCAGTGATAGAAGGCGGGGGCGACTTGTTCCAATGCCCGCCAAATTAAAATTTGTCGGAACGTGCTGGTGATAAGATCTGCGCCTCGGACGACTTCTGTGATTCCCATGAGGGAGTCGTCGAGGGCGGAGGCGAGCTGGTAGGAGGGGAAGCCGTCCCGACGCCACACTAGAAAATCACCAAAATCGCGACCGGCGACTGCTGATTGAGGGCCGCGCAGACCGTCCGTGAAGAAGAGTTGTTGCGGGTGAAGGATACGGAAGCGCCAGTTAACGCCTCGTGTGGCGCTGGGAAATTCGGTGGGTTGTGAGGGGCGGCAAGTGCCTGGGTAGATGGGCTCTTCGTCGATGGCGTGGGGAGCGCTAAGGGCGGAGGCCACTTCACGTCGGGAGCAGGAGCAGGGGTAAATCCAGCGCTGCTGGCGCAGGAATTCAGACGCATCCAAATAGAAAGCAAGCCGCTCGCTTTGAGCGTAGGGAGAGTGTGGGCCGCCGAGGTCGGGCCCTTCTTGCCAATCCAGACCGAGCCAGCGTAGATCCTCCATCGCAGCGGTGGTGAACTCAGGGCGGCAACGCTCTTGATCAAGATCGTCGTTGCGATAGATGAGCTGGCCGTGGGCGGCATGCGCGCGGGCGGCCGCGGTGAGGAAGGTTGCTGCGTGGCCTGCGTGTAAGAAACCAGTGGGAGAAGGCGCAATTCGTCCTCGGTAGGTGGCTGGCATGGGGGTGCGAGATGGGATAGGGCTGCGTCGGTGGGGAGCTGCGATTTTGTAAGTGTTCCCCTGAACACAAATTAAAACCTATGTTTACTAATACAAACTCTGGTTCAGAGCGCCGCCGCATACTTCTTGTGGATGACCACCCATTTATGCGGATGGGATTAGCTCAGTTCATTAATTCGCAGCCGGACCTAGAAGTGTGCGCTGAGGCGAGTGACCCTCGTGAGGCGATGCAGTTGGTGGAAAAATTGTCCCCAGATCTTGTCCTCTCAGACCTGAATCTGCCGGGTAAAGGTGGGATGGAGCTTATCAAGGATCTTCGGGCGTTACATCCTGAAATTCCGATCTTGGTAGTCTCGATGCATGACGAACCCCAGTACGCCCCGCGCGTATTGCGTGCAGGTGCAAGGGGTTACGTGATGAAGAGTGAGCCGGTGACACGTTTGGCGGATAGTATTCGAGACGTATTAAAGGGCAAGGTAGTGGTGAGTGAGCGGATGTCCTCTCTGATACTGGAGATTTTCGCGGGCAAAACGCCCGGAGAAAACGCCATGCCAGAGGCTCGCCTCTCAGATCGGGAACTGGAGGTTTTAACGCTTGTGGGAAGCGCTCACAGCACTCGGAACATCGCGGGCCGACTGAACATCAGCATGAAAACAGTGGAGGCGCACCGCGCTAACATCAAACAGAAGTTGGGCATCACTTCATCTCAGGAGCTTGTGCGGTACGCGATTTGTTGGGTGGAGGAAAGCGGCCACGCTGCAGAGAAGCTCTCACACTCCGCATGAGATTTTGTGACCGTGGCGCAAGTTCGTGTGGAGCATTTTAGTTGCTCGCCGCACGCAGGATCCGCCTCTCCCACACGTATCTGCGCAGTAATACCTTCAGGGTTGCCGTGAGAGGAACGCCAAGTAGGGTGCCGAGAAGACCTCCCAACAGAAGACTCCACACAAATAGCGAGACAATCACAGTCATCGGGTGGAGGCCGACCCGCTTCTCCACCACCTTGGGCGTGATGTAGAAACTGTCGATCTTTTGCACAAGTACGAAGATCCCAGTGACCACAAGTGGAAAGAGCCAAGCAGGCTCCGAGGGGATACGGGATCCGACCCCGTGCTGCACGGATGCAATAATCACTGCAGGAATCCAGCAGATGAGAATGCCGAGGTAGGGTACCAGCCCCAAAACACACAGCAACAACCCGATTAAGAGGCCGAAATCAAGGCCGATAATCATAAGCCCCAGTGCTGTCGAGACTCCATTGATAACGCTCACCAGCAATTGCCCCCGAAAGAACGCCATAATGTATCCGTTGATTTCAGTGAGGGCAGAGACCACCTCGGTCTTAAATTTCGAGTTCTTCAGCGGTAAATAATCCTGCCAGGAGTCGGAAATGTGCCGAGCGTCGATCAGGAAATAGAATAAATAAATTG
>CAIWVL010000023.1 GCA_903916085.1 uncultured Spartobacteria bacterium | reverse complement strand
CGGATAATTTTACCGCCGATTTTAACCACCTCCGAATCATCCTTGTCCATGCCGGTGCGTGGACCATCCTTGTCCATGTCTGTGGATTCTACATCAGAGAATCGCGATTTCAGTTCCAGCGCCGTTTCAAGGAAGCTCAGCAGCTCGACATTGTCGGCATTGTCAGCGAGATTGCGCCAGTCGCGGCGGGCATTTCCTTCGTCATCACAATCGCCGTAGAGGCTTGTGCCCCAGTTTTCGATCTTCTTCATTCGCTTTTGCCGATAATACGACACACAGTGATCAGAAACGATCCAACCCCTCCCTACACGTTTGGCGTTCCAGGAGATTACACGCAATCCATCGTTTTCACGATCTTCATGGCGTTTGGTTGCAAAGTCCCGTTTCTCCGCTGGCCCGATCGAACGATTGGCCCGTGTAGTCCCATCCCTCATCAAGAGCGATGCATGGGTCTTGTAGCTCCACAGACGCAGAATCCACCTCCAGAACCGCTGACGCTTCAAAACAGGCCGCAAACGCAATTCGTATATTTTGCACCGCTCCAGTCGCTCCATTTCTTCCGGACACTTCATGACTGGACGTGAGGTGTCGAGCTGGAAACGAGACGATCTGTTGGCGGGTGCAGGAGCCTCGGGAGAGGGAGGGGATCCCGCAACAGAGTCCGCTGCTGCCGCTGCAGGGGCAGCCTGAGGAGCAGAGTCCGCTCCTGCTGCGACAGAGTCCGCTGCTGCTGCCTGGGGAGCGGAAGGTCCAGCCAGTCCCCCCCACCCCTCTTGGTTGCGGCGTCTTTTCGCTTGCTTGAATGCCTGTTGCGCTTCCCTGGCTGAAACATTCAAAGCGTCCGCTGCCTTTTTCGCTTGCGATTTGCGGGACCTAGCTTCGGCTGTTTTGAGGACTGACGCCTCCGATGCGCAGCGCGCTTCCTCCACCACGGCTTGTTTGGCTTCGTCCGCAGCCTGCTTGGCCTTGAGCTCAAGGGCTTTGATGATATTCGTCCGCGCCCGTGCTGCCGCTCGAAGCGGACCTCGCTCCACAGCCCGCTTCTTGGAGAGACGCGATATCAATCCCTCAAGGTCACGACCACTGTAAAGCCACTCCAGGGAATGGAACAGGCCCAACGACACCAAATACTTCTCGGCATCTTCCCACCCCCCGCCTTCAATCATTGTTCCGTGCATCAGGCTGTTCTCTCCACACATGTTCGCCATGGTTGTTTTAAATGCACCCCTGCCACGGTTGTCGTTCGCCCCGTCCAAGGCCTGTGTAATCTTGTCCCTGTGCTCGCGCACAACCCTGTGCAAGTTTGCCAAGGTCAGTTGCCGGCAGAACACCTGGATATTACAATTTGCGTGGGTCCCCCCGCTTTTCCGGCTTTTCACGTCGATGGCGTGGCTCGCTTGCTGCAGCATAGGCGTTCTTATATTCTTCGCATCCCGCTTCATCGCGTGATCGCCAAAGGCGTCGATCTTTGAGGTGTCCGGGACCATCCTGGCAAACTCAGCGTTCGCCCCCATGCCATGCAGCCTGAGAAAGGTCTTGCCGTCGGCCGCAATGTTGATGCCGTCGGCGCGCCGCGCAGCCTCCTCCACTTCGCAGCAAGCCACCAAGTGAGCCGCGCGGCGCGCAAACACCATCACTGGTTCGCTGGGGCGCACAAAAACGTTGAGCGCTTCACCGCCATCGAGGCGGCGGCGGCGTCCGCTCTTTGTGGGAAAGACGGCGT
>CAIWVL010000022.1 GCA_903916085.1 uncultured Spartobacteria bacterium | reverse complement strand
TCATGTTTTTGAACGGCGCTCTGTTGTCGCTGAACACGAGTTGTGGCGGCGCGCTCTGGAGTTCGGGCGTGGCGGAGACTTTGAGATCGAGCAACTGAAGGCAGCGAGTCGGGCTCGGGATTATGTTCGGGATCAGGCGAAGCCGAGTAAGCTCACGACGCGGAAAGCCCTCGCTGTAGAGCAGGAAATTGTGCGCCTCGCCGCGAGTGGCGTGGGGCGGCATCGGCCTTTCAACACGCAGCACCTTCCGAGCGAGAAACTCGACCCGGATCAGTCACGGGTCGTAACGCAGTTGCTTGGCTCTCGCGATTTCCTGACTTTGTTTCGCGGCGCGGCGGGAACAGGCAAAAGTTTCGCGCTGATGGAGGTGTTCGAAGGGTTGAAGAATACCGAGCGTTCCATTCACGTTCTGGCTCCTCAGCGGCAACAGGCTTTGGATCTCTCTGCGGCTGGGCTCTCGGATGCAACAACGCTCAGTGAGTTCCTTGCGCGGAAACCAGCGGCGAACGGTGATGTGATCATTTTGGACGAAGCGGGACAAATTGGAGGGGAGCAAATGTGCGTCCTCCTGTCGTACGCGAAAACAAGTGGGTGCCGCATTATTTGCTCGGGGGACACGCGCCAGCATGGAGCTGTCGAAGCGTCAGACGCGCTTCGAGCAATCGAACTGCACTCTGGACTGACCGCTGCGGAACTCACCAGAATTCGCCGCCAAGATCCGGCACACGCAAAAACGGAAACGGAGCGCGTATTTATTCAAGGATACAGATCCGCTGTTGAGGCTGCTTCTCAAGGGGACGCCGCTTTGTCTTTTCGGATGCTGGAGAACATTGGCGCGGTTGTTCCATGCGTGCCCGGCACGCAGCAAGAAACCCTTGCTTCAGAGTTCGTGCAACATGTGAGCAAGCAGGAATCCGTCCTTGTTGTGGCGCAAACTTGGGCCGAGATCCACCGCCTAAACACCTGCATCCGAACTGCCCTCAAGACGGCTAATTTGCTGCCGATGGAAGAGAGCGTTGTTAAAACGCTCGAAGTGACCGATCTCAGCGGTGTTCAGAAAGGGGATCCGCGTTTTTATGATGCAGACACGGTCGTGATTTTTAATCGGAGCCTCTGCGGTTTTCGGAAGAGCGAAACGGGCCGAGTTACGGGATTCCTCGCAAATTCCCTGCTTGTCGAATGCGAAAATCGGATCCGGGAGATTCCCTTTTCCAAGCTCGATCATCTGGTGGTCTGCAAAGAACGCGAGATGTCTGTCTCGAACGGAGATCGCCTCCAGTTGAAGGCGAATGGCAGAACTCGCGAAGGTCGCCGCCTGACCAATGGCGAACTTGTGACCGTTTCCAGAATCGAACCGAACGGGCGGATTCATCTGGCGGATGGCCGGGTGTTGGGGAGTGAATTTAGGCGGTTCGTTCGAGGATACGCGGTCACGTCATACGGTTCGCAGGGTAAAACGGTGGATCATGTTCTGTTCTCTGACTCAGCGATGCGCGCTGCGACGAGCCAGCAGCAGTGGTATGTCACCATATCGCGCGGGCGGAAAAGCGTCCGTATTTTCACAGAGGACCGGGAGGCTCTGGCGGAAAACGTGATGCGCTCTGGAAATCGTGAACTGGCGTTGGACCTCGTGAGAATCCAAAAGCCGGTGAGTCAGGGGATACGTACCAAACAGACTCGGCCTCGCCGTTTGCTCGAAAGATTCCGCCGATTTGTGGGGCAAAAAGCCGCTTCGCAACGAGTCGGTTCAACCATTCGGAGGCCGCAAACACCATGATCAGATCGGCTCACTCTCGAAAGCCAGTGTTGGAAGACAAACCCGAACAGGCGCTGGCCTGTTGGGGGCAGACTCCGGAATGTTCGGCGATTGCGGTCGAATTGGAGGATGGGCGGATGTTTGTCTTTCCCAAATCAGATCTGCTTTTTGCGGAATACAGCGGCGCTGCTCCTGTTGAAAAACTGCGTCTTTCCTTCAGCAGCCATGAGGTGCTGTTAACAGGACACGCATTACGGGCTCTTACGGTTGGGATCCAGACTGGGTCTGTTGTGTGGGTGAAATCGTTTTCCGAAGCGTTCGGCGCTTTTCTGACGGTTGGTTCGGGCCACGTCACCAGTATCGAGATTCAGCGGAACGGAAGTGAGTCGGACTCCAAGGGTGACTCTGTATGAGCGGAGCCCGGCCAACTAACCGCCTTTAAGGGCGGTCGCGCCCGTTAGAATGCGTCGCGAAGATCCGCCATCTTGCATTCGGGTTTTAAGCCGTCGAAGAAGGAGCCAATGCCAACTTCCATAGCGAGAGATAGATGCCACAAATCTCTGTCGCTCATGGCGCGGATACCCGCCTCCATTTTGGCGATTTGCTCTCGATCAAGCCGAGATCCGTAAAACTGCGCACGTGCTGCCAGTTGTACCTGTGTGAACCCTTTGCGTCTGCGAATGCTACCCAAACGTCTTCCGCTGATGTTTCTGTTATTTTTCATAGTCTGCCTAAGAGGCGGCGGAGACTAGGGGAAAACCCGATGCGTGTTGGTCCACCGGTGCGTTATATGTTAGTGCTATATACATTGCGCCATAAGGGGAAATCATGGGAAATTTAGTATT
>CAIWVL010000021.1 GCA_903916085.1 uncultured Spartobacteria bacterium | reverse complement strand
TTGTTGGAAATCCAATCTAACGCAGCCATGTACATCCGACTTCCATTGCTGTCTTTTTGCCCAGCTTGATGGGCACTACTGAAAATTTCCGGATGCTCAGTGTCGGTGCCGTAGATGTAAATTGGCCCTTCTATGTGCTCATTTTTTAACCGCTTCTCTCCTTGCAAATCTTTGTTTGTCCACAAAGTAATGACATTTCCATCAACCTCCGCCGTGACTTTCTCCGAAGAAGAACTCACTGCCTTAGCAATGGCGTGAATGTCTGGGCTCTCCGCTTCCTTGCCGTACTGAAAGGCTTCGTCGTGCGCGGCAACTTTTAGCCACCCTTGGCCTAACTTACGCACCTCAGCTTCCGCCCACTCACGCTTCTCCTTCTGCGAATAAGAAGGCTCTTCCCTCTCGTACAAGTCCTCAGGATGCCCACTGATAGGAATTTCCTTTTTACGTACGCATGGGGGGAGGGGCCGAATCAGCATTGCGGGTTAAGGGAGAATTGCTTTTTGCCCCCTTTTGCGGCGTTCGTCCACCGAAAAACGGCCCCATCGCTACAGGCGTTCTGCTTTTGCGCCTGACTGCGTTGCGTGAAGTACACGGCTGGGCGCGAACGGACGGACCCCGGGCCTTTTTGAGCCCTATTCGGGCAATGCCACCGCCTCGCTGGGGAAATCCTCAGCGTTTGGCGTGGAAAGAAGATCAGCCCGGTCTTTGTTCCGACCTTAATCCGTGAACACGTTGTCGTAGTCCGGCATGGGATCACTCGCATAGTACGGCGAGTCTTCCTGCTGTGCCGGTTTGGCGTTCGGTGGCGCACGCGAGGGCGCGACCCGTGGCGTGCCACACCAAAGCCCCTTGTGGCGGAGAATCTTTTCGATCACACCCGCCTGCTCGATCACTGCAATGACCCTCATCCGGTTTTGGCAGTGCGGACATTGCAGCGGATCGGTGTGCCACACCTTCAGAATCACATCCCGCCATTTCCTGGACGGTAGTTTTGCAGGCGGGGGTGGGGTGGACGCAGGACGCAAAGGTTCGGCAGCGAGTCCTCCGTTTGCAGCCATATAACGCTGCCCGCGCATCTTGTTGGAGTACCAGCCGTAATACCGGATCATCTGCGCACTTTTATCCGGAATGTGCTGGGTGATGGCGGCGAGAAATCCGTAGGAGTGAAGATCTCGAAGTTCCTGTTAATTTTCGGGTTCAAACGGGAGCGAACCATGACGGTGTCCTTCGGTGCCAGGAGCGTCATTTTTTCGACCGAGAAGGGATTGCGAAGGATTTACTGGGTGAGTTGTTCCAGGAGAGCCTTGTTTTCTGGGGGGACAGATTCGCCATGGTGAACATTGAAACCAGAGTGTTTCCAGGGATGGAGTAGGCGGACTCGATCGGCAGGGAGAAGCTCTAAACCGACGAGGAGCTTTAGAATGTGAGCGCGAAAGATTTCTTCGAGCGGTCTGATGGGGAGCTCCGGGAGGGGATGAAACACGCTGTCACGGGTGAAAAGGCCATCGGCAACGGGTGATACGGTGAGCGGAGATGCATGGCGACTTTTGAGCAGCGTAAAGCCGCGTTGAATCAAAACGGAACCCCCAGCCCTTCCGCTTCTGCAAGTTGCTTTTGCTTTGCGTCAAACGTAAGGAACTCCTTCATACCAAGATGCAGGACTGTCGCCACGTGAAGTAAATCAAATCCGAGATAGCCCAGAGTCCACGTGTATTGTGAGGAAAGGCGCTCAGCGACGCTCACCACGTCCGAGCAGTCGATTGACACAAGGGTGATCGCTCCAGCCGAGATGTTTGCATTGAGCTGGTTTAATGCAAGTTGGGCAGACTCCTTGAGAAACCCTTCGTGGGGTCCTTCGAGTACAAGTACGCCTGCCAACGCAGGGATTGCCGAAACTCAAATAGAAGTGGCGACGAAACATAAACTGGTTCCGGCATTGCGCGGAAATGTTCTGCCGCGCGTGGGGAATTGACCTGTGCCCGGTAGAGCGCACACAAAAAGGACGTGTCAGGATACGCGATTATCCGAGGTCCTCGGAGAGTTCCGCTTCGCGCATCGCCCGCACTTCCTCCATTGAAAACACCTTATCTCCCTAAGCTGCCTTGAGCTGTGCCATGATGTCTGGCTTCGGGGGTACGCGGCCCTCTGCAATCTGAGGGAGGGCAGTCAACAAGGCGAACGGCCGGCCGCATTTCACGATCTGCACGGTTTCGCCATCCTCGATCCAAGAAGAGACGCGTCGGAAATGATTCCGGAGATCCGCTACCGTGGCCGTTGTCATGATAGATTTAAGGTATTATCAACTCTGCCAACAGCAAGTTTGCTTGGTTTCACAACTGGGCGAGATTTCGGATATCGAAGCCAAGCTAATTAGTACGGACTGACGACCAAACGCCTCCGGATGTGTCATCTTCAATGTTAAGGAGATTGGATCCAAGGAGCAGGCGCTGGCCGCCATGTTTCAATGGAGTCTCTTTTAACGGACGACATGCTGGAGCTGTCGGCTCGTGGCGCCACCGCACGTGCACTGGCCGTGCGACCGAAGAACCTTAGAGCGCCTAAAAAAAGGCAACATCACGCGGAGATGCGGAGAACGCGGAGCTTTTATAAAAACTTATTTCGAAGATTATTCCGTAATTTCTCCGCGCTCTCTGCGCCTCCGCGTGACCCTTCTTTTTTGAGTTAATTTAGG
>CAIWVL010000020.1 GCA_903916085.1 uncultured Spartobacteria bacterium | reverse complement strand
TTTGGTCCTTCGTATACCGATGGCTCACCGTTGTCAATTGGTGACTTGACAGTTGCAGGTGGGGGAACGCGCTACAGCAGGGGGGCCGAAATGCCATTCAGAGCCTTCGCGGAGTCGAACGCCCTTAGAGCGCCTAAAAAAAGGCAACATCACGCGGAGATGCGGAGAACGCGGAGCTTATATAAAAACTTATTTCGAAGGTTAATCCGTAGTTTCTCGGCGCTCACTGCGCCTCCGCGTGACCCTTCTTTTTTGAGTTAATGTAGGCGCTCTTAGCAAACACCCAGGAGCCCGGAAGGTTGATGCCTCAATTTGCACCCCTCGCACATCCCGCACAATGTTTAACTAAATTGTTAAACTTTCGGGACACGTCCAAAAAAGGTTTGAGTCAGGAACTAAAAATTTTTTAGCACTGGATGTATGGCAATCATCAGAAAGCCCTCTACAACGGCCGCCAAGGCGGAACACAAAAACGGCGCCCACAACGGTGCCTCCAATGGCAATGGAGCCGTTTCCCGCGACGCTGACGCTGTTCGCAAAAAGGCTCGGACTCTGGCCAAACAGCAGCAGGCTGCTGAGCGGGTTGCCGCAGCGACTGAGCAACTTTCATCTGGAATTTCACAGGCCTCTGCGGCGGCAGAAGAACTCAAGCGAGCTTCGGATCAAATCGCAGCTGGTGCCGAAGAGTCCTCGGCGGCGGCGCAAGAATCTCTTCAAGCCTTCCAGCAGATTGTGAGCGGGATCACCCGCCAGCTCGAAAGCGCCGAGGCCTGTCAGGTCAAGGGAGAGGCTTGCCAATCTTTAATTGCCCGCACCAGCGCAGATGTCGCCGCCCTGATTGCTGCCGTGGAAAGCTCAGCCCAGCGCCAAGTTTCTTCCGCTCAGATGGCGGCAGATTTAGAAAAGCAGGCTGCCAACATTGGCGACATCGTGAAGGCCGTGGCGCGCATTGCGGACCAAACAAACCTTCTTGCGCTCAACGCCGCCATTGAGGCTGCGCGGGCAGGCAAACATGGCAAAGGGTTCGCGGTTGTGGCAGATGAAGTGCGCACACTCGCCGAGACTTCCGAAAAAAGCGCCAAGCAGATTCAGGACTTGGTCCTTCAAATTCAGCAAGATGTAAAAACCATCACTGAAGGCATCACGGCTTCCGCCAAGAGCGCCATGGAGGAGACCGAAAAGGGTAAAATTATCACCGCACAGTTGGATCAGGTACGCACGGATGCAGCGGAAAGCGTGAAGGGCATTCGCGAAGTGGCCGCCGGTGCCACCCAGTCCAATGCTGCCGCTCAGCAGGCCCTGCGAGGCAGTCAAGACATCGCGGCCGCCGCCGAGGAACAGTCGGCTGCAGCGGAAGAAACCGCCAAAACCGTAG
Organism: uncultured Spartobacteria bacterium; assembly: GCA_903916085.1. Taxonomy (GTDB): domain Bacteria; phylum Verrucomicrobiota; class Verrucomicrobiia; order Chthoniobacterales; family Chthoniobacteraceae; genus Chth-196. The sequence goes on along the minus strand of CAIWVL010000020.1, from coordinate 2,853 downwards.
CCGAACAAGCTCGCGCCCTGGCCGAGTCCGAACAAGCGGCACGCAACCTTTCAGAGTTGGCCGAAGACCTTCGGAACTCCACCGACGTGGCCAAAAGTGCCGAGGAAGTCGCCTCGGCAGCGGAAGAGTTGTCGTCCGCAGTGCAGGAGATCAATCGTTCAGGCACGCAAATCATGGCAGCCATCGATCAAATCCGTAAGGGAGCTGAAACGCAGGCTTCGGCAGCGGAGGAATCGGCAGCCGCGGTGACGCAAATCGACAGTGGGCTTCAGATTGCGCAGAGCCGTGCCACCGGTGCGAAAGAGAAAGTGGCGACGATGAAGACACTGCTCGCGACCAACAAATCGTCTGTAAACAATTTGATTGAAGGCATTTCAGCTTCTGCGGATGCATCCAAGTCGAGCATTCGCCAGATGAAAGACCTAGAGCTGCTTTCCCGCCGTATCGACAAAATCGTGGATGCCATCACTACGGTGTCGATCCAGACAAACATGCTCGCAGTCAACGGTGCCATTGAAGCGGCGCGTGCTGGCGAATTTGGCAAGGGCTTTGTGGTCGTCGCCACCGACATTCGCAATCTTGCTCACGAATCGTCCGAGAACGCCGACCGCATCAAGGACTTGGTCAAGGGGGTTCAAGACCAAATCGGCCTTGTGGGACGCGACTTGGATGAAATCCTGGCCGCCGCTGTGGGCGAAGTTGCAAAGGCAAAGACGACCACCGTCAGCCTTCAGGCCGTAGAAACGGACATCGTGGTTGTAGAGGAAGGTGCCGACAGCATCTTGCTCGCAGCCAATGAGATGGCAGCCGCTGTGGTGCAGCTTAAAAAGGGCGTGGAACAAATCTCCGCCGCCGCTCAAGAAGCAGATAAGGCCGCCATGGAGGCTGCCTCGGCCGCCAAACAGCAGTCCCAGGGAGCAGAAGAACTGGCCACGGCGATTGAAGAAATCGCGAGCCTCGCCGACGAGCTTCAGAGCGCCTAAACGGCCCCGCTTTACATGACGACCGAACTGCTCAACCAGTCGGCGGATGCAGCAAACTCTGTGGACTCTCTCGGCGACGAATTGGCCTCGGACATCCGTCAGTTTGTGACCTTCCTCGTCGGCGAGGAGGTCTTTGCCGTGGACATGGCACCCGTGCAGGAAATCATTCGCCTACCCGAGGTGGTGCGCGTGCCTCTCGCCCCTGCGACTCTCGATGGCTTGGCCAATCTGCGCGGAAAACTGCTTCCCATTATCTCGCTTCGCCGGATTTTCGGGTTTGAGGAAGAGGCCCACAGCGACTCGACCCGAGCGGTTGTGATCAACTTCGGCGAGCCTTTGGGGTTCATCGTGGACCGGGTGGCCAGTGTTGTGGGAGTGGATCCCAGCAAGATAGAAGATGCGTCTTCCATGCAGGGCGCGATCGACGGCGACCTCCTCTCGGGCATTCTCAAGGATGTGAGCGGTCACGCGATGGTGATGGTGCTTAATTTCGAGAAACTCATTAAGAATGAGTTTTCCGAAATCGCCGCCCTCTCGAAGGCGACTCAGGCCCGAGGCGGCTCAAACAACTCGGATTTGTCCTCAAAAGGGGACGACGAGGATGGACTGACGAACACCGACGAACATCAACTCGTGAGCTTTGAGGTTTGCGATCAAGAATACGCCATCGCCATCGAAGATGTTCAGGAAATCGTGCAACTGCCCGAGAACATCATCCACGTTCCCCGCTCTGACTCGCATGTGATTGGAGTCATCACGCTCCGTAGTCGGCTCCTGCCGCTGGTGAGCTTGCGCTCGCTGTTCGGAATGTCCGGCCGCTCCCTAGACGAAAAGAGCCGCGTTGTTGTGCTCAGCCTAGGCACCGCCACCGTTGGACTCGTGGTTGACAGCGTTCGAGAAGTCCTGCGCGTACCCAAGGCGGAAGTAGATGTGATGCCCGCTTTGCTCACGCGTGATGGCGGCACGGGCGAAATCTCTGAAATTTGCCGACTCGAAGGCGGCAGGAGAATGGTCTCTATCGTCTCGGCGCGCAATCTCTTCAACCAATCGGCCATTCGTGAGGCCCTGAGCACCATGAAACAAACCAAACACCCGTTGGACAACACCCTTGATTCCGCCGAGGATGAGCTTGAGGAAGAAGACGAGCAGGTCGTGGTCTTTCATCTGGATAAGGAAGAGTTCGGCGTACCCATCCGTAGTGTGCAGGAAATCGTGCGCGTACCGGAAGAACTAACACGTGTGCCGCACGCCCCTCACTTTGTGGAGGGCGTCATCAACCTGCGAGGCACGGTGCTGCCCGTGATTGACTTGCGCGTGCGCTTGGGGCTCAGACGCGTCGAGCGCTCTGACAGGCATCGCATCATGGTATTCCTCTTGAACGGCGTACGCACCGGTTTCGTGGTAGACCAGGTGGCAGAGGTGCTGCGTATTCCTAAGAATGCGGTAGAAGCCGCCCCTCAGCTTTCGAGTGAACAAAGCCGTCTTCTCTCCCGGATGGCAAATTTGCAGAAGCAAAAGCGGATGGTGCAGTTGCTTGAACCAGCCTATTTACTCGAAAACGGCCAAATGACCGAACTGGCCAGGCTCGGTAGATAAACGCGACCCAGAATCCGATTCTCTCTGGGAACTCTGAGCGTAATCTACTGGAGCGAACTGAGGAAACAGAGGGCAGAGGATTCTAAATTCTAACGATCTGCATCCCGTCTGTGGGCTACCTGCGAGAGCACTAAGAGCGCCTAAAAAAAGGCAACATCACGCGGAGATGCGGAGAACGCGGAGCTTTTATAAAAACTTATTTCGAAGATTATTCCGTAATTTCTCCGCGCTCTCTGCGCCTCCGCGTGACCCTTCTTTTTTGAGTTAATTTAGG
>CAIWVL010000019.1 GCA_903916085.1 uncultured Spartobacteria bacterium | reverse complement strand
TTTCCAGACGTGAAGTTGGAAAGGCTGGAGAGCTCAAAAATAAGGGACAGGCTCGGATGTTGATGCTCACGGCGTTGTTACGGTTACGTCAGGCGTGCAATGATTTGCGTTTGTTGGGGGAAGACTTTGCCGAACAGGACGCTACAGCTTCTGGCAAACTGGACGCATTGGATGAATTGCTTTCGGAATCCTTAGAGGGCGGCCACCGTGTGTTGTTATTCAGTCAATTTTCTTCAATGTTAGACCTCCTACAGGGTTGGCTAGAAGAACGTTCCATTGCTTTTTGCAGGTTGGATGGTGCTACACGCGACCGAACCGCCCAAGTTGACCGTTTCCAAACAGGGACGGTTCCCGTATTTTTAATTAGTCTGAAAGCTGGTGGCGTTGGGTTAACGCTGACGGCTGCCGATACCGTCGTCCACTTTGATCCGTGGTGGAACCCAGCCGTGGAGGCGCAGGCCACGGACCGCGCGCATCGTATTGGGCAGAAATCGGTGGTGACCTCGTACAAACTTATCACTAGGGGTACCGTTGAGGAAAAAATTCTCCAGCTTCAGACGCGTAAAAAAACGCTCTTGGAGGCCCTCGTTGAAAGTGAACAGCCGCTGATGGATGGACTCAGCATGGACGAGATCGCTGGACTCCTTGAAGTGTGACTAATTTGTGAAAAATAAAATGCTGATGTGTTAAAATAGGTTGAACTAAATGGATGGTTAAGATTAACAGCGACTGCTCACCTCGTCTGTATGCAGTTTTCTTCTAATCCCGCCGTTGGCGCGACTTTACCCATTCTCCTTGATCCCGAGCTTTCGCGTCTGGCAAGAGAAGCGCTTCTGGGAGCGGCAAATGTCTTTGATTTCACGGATCACCCGGCTGCCATCTTTCTCTCAAACCAGCGGCTTATCTTCGTCAACGCCTCTTTCGAGGTGCAATTCGGCCTTCGTACCTCTGATCTAATCGGCAAAATTGAGCTGCCCGTGGCGTCCGCTGCACTGGAAGGTTCCCCCACCACAACTCTCATGCTTCCGTCTCCTATTCAGGACGATGGATCTCCGACCCAAGGTGGTGTTCCTGTTAAAATTACGCTAAGAATCCGCCCTCTGAGAACCTCGCGGGGTGAGTTAGTGGGCCATCTCTGCCTTCTGCAAGACGATGCTTCCGTTGCGCTTCCCAGTGCCCTTACTGCTCAGAGTTCTCGGGAATCGAGCTCTGTGGATTTTCGCAGGCTAAACGCAGCATTTGGGGGGCAGGCGAGCGCACCGAACGGCCCGCTTGGCGTCGTGCGTTGTGGGCTCAGTACGAGGGAGCGCGAAGTGCTGGAGTGTTACGGGCGGGGGCTGCACACGAAGGAGATCGCTGCTTTTCTCGGCATCTCGCCGCCCTCGGTTTTTACTTACAGGGCCCGGCTTGTGCGCAAGCTGGGGATTACAAACTTAGCAGATTTTTACTTGTTAGCCGCCCAGTCGCTCCTTGTCGGACCGGTGTCCAAGGGGGGGGGGGGGGGGCAGGCGGCGTAAGGTGTTGTAATTAAGCTGTTAAGTTTGAG
>CAIWVL010000018.1 GCA_903916085.1 uncultured Spartobacteria bacterium | reverse complement strand
TGTTGCATTTACACCCACCTTCCCATTTTGCGCAAGCCCCCCATCTGTTTTACTAAGCTGCTTGCCTTCCTCAGTTTCGTCCTCCAGCGAATCCTCGATCGCCTTCTGCTTCTTGCCGGTACCCACTTTTTCGCTGACTTTTACCGGCGCAGAAATGCCTGCTGAGACTTTGCGAAAAACAAGTTCGCCTCCAAGGTCTTCAATGTCCTCGGTCCGTTCTGCCTCGATACCCGCCTGAGGTTGGGGCGCACGTTTTTTTGCAAGCACGGCAACCTTGGAACTGGCGCTATTCGCCCCCAACCGCGACACGTCTGAAGCCGCCTTTGAGGGGCGGGCCTCCAGCGCACCGGCTCGCGCATCTCGCTGCACCAGGGCTCTATCTGCAGTTTGTTCACGCGCGCTGGTCTGCGGCAGAGGCGCGGAGCCCATGGGGCGCTCTTTACTACCGGCCTCTAAGTTTTTGTCTGAATCAAACTGCGGGTGACGAGGGGTTTCCTTCGCCTCCGTCAGGCCCGCGGAATCCACCCGGCCCCTATCCTTATCCTTTAGTTGATCCAGAGGCATAACCATGCGTTCAGGCATGATTGAAGTGGTCTGAATCACAATCTCAATCGGTGCGGTTTTGCGGGGGACTGCCTGGAGAAGCTTCTCTAGAAAGCTATCCTGCAAAAATAGCCACACGAGCAGCAGTAATAAGTGCACGGCTAACGACCCAAATACGGCGGCAAGAGCCTGCACCTCACTTGGTTGTCCGTTTAAGTCCGGGACTGCGTTAATCGCGCGCCGGACAAATCCTGGGAGCTCCCAATTCATGTCAGTTGGGGCTTCTCCCATTTGCCCACGCTGCCTTGACTCAGAATGCCCACGGTTTGCAAGCGGTCGGGCACTTCGCACCAGTCGATGTCGGCCCCGCGGTTCTTTTTTAAAAGTGCTGTTCCGTTTTTAGAGGAACGCAGCGCCTGAGACGGTTCGGCATAGGCCTTGCGAAGGGCCAGCGCCATCCGCGCCTCGTCACTGAGCGAGTGCTCCTGGAAATGTTCTACAAGCGCACCAGCCGCCCACGCATCTTCCAGCGCGATACCCGCGCCCGTGCCTGAGCAAATGGCGAGTAGACGTTTGGGGTGCAGCGTTTCTATAGCCCTCACAAGCGCACTTATGTTCACAACTGCTCCAACTAAAACGGTGGCCGCCCCTTCGCACGCCTTGAGGGCGATCGTGCCGTTTGTGGTCGTGGCGATCACCGTGGCCCCAACATGATTGCGGTACTCCATGGGCGAGTTGCCCAAATCAAAGCCACCAATTTTATCGCCGTGTCTTTCGCCGCCCAGCAGCGCGTGAGGATACTGAGTGCGCAAGACGAACGCCTCTTCAATACTTGCAGCGGGAATGATCTCCGCCACGCCGTACTCCAGGGCAGTCACCATGCTTGACGTCGCGCGGAGCACGTCAAACACCACGCACACAGCTTCCGCCAGTCCTCGCTGGGCGAGAAACGGCAGGTCTGCTGGGTGCAAAACGGCATCTACAATCATGGACATCGAAAGAGGCGAAAATGGACTGAGCGAAAACGTAAACGGGAATGGCACCGCTTTCTACCCCTTCTTCCACGTCAGGCGTGCGTGATGGAAAAGGTACTGTTGGGCATACCCACCGTAAGGCCCAAATGCCTTTGCGCAAAATGCTCTTATCATCGTCGCAGTGACTTTTCCCTCTTTTGGAAAATAACGTTCCCGCAAAACACGTTCGATCCAAACGTCTACTGGAAACGCCCGTAGCCGCTCGAACCCGAATAATAGAGCGCAGTTCGCCACTTTTTCTCCTACTCCAGGCAGGCGTCGTAGCGCTTGTTGTGCCTCGGCATCAGGCATTTGTGCGATGCTTTCAAGGTTCACTTCCCCAGACGCCACGAGACGCGCCGCGCCAAGTAGATGCGCCGCCCGGTAGCCGAGCGCGCATGCGCGGAGGTCGCTTTCTTGGAGTGCCGCTAACGCCTCCGGTGTGGGGTAGGCGTAAAGGGTCCGTCCCTCAAGAAACAGCTCGCGCCCATATCGTTTGCGCAAAGTCTGTGAAATCTGTGCGATGTGGGCCACCTGCTTCATGGAGGAGGTGATGAAGGTGGCGAGCGCCTCCCATTTGGGTTGTCGTAGAATACGCATTCCCCGGCAGAAGCTCAGAGCTTCTTGGGTCACTGGGTCTTTGGGAAAAGTAGATTCGATGTGCTCCAATGGATGATCAAGGGCGAGGTAGCTCGTCGCAGCTGCTCGCGCCTCCCTATTCACAAACAGTTCACCCTGGATCTGCTCGACATAAACGGGCGTGTCCCCCATCGCGCCCAACCAACCGTCTCCCTCAGGATCCCAATGAAAGGACTGGCCGCTATGAAGCGTTAAATCAAGCGCAAGCAGCGGCTTGCCGAGGGAAATCGTTTTCATCCCACAAATTCTCGCTTACCGGATGAAGTAGCTGAGATTCTCTAACTCGGCTGCCAAATTTACAGAATTCACCACCGCGTGTTCAGGGACTTGGAGAACTGCCGGAGCAAAATTCAAAATCGCTTGGATCCCGCTAGTCACCAGGCTGTTAGCGACCTCTTGTGCCACATGACCAGGAACGCTCAGGATCGCGATTTTGATGTTCCGGCTCTTCACAAACTCCGGCAACTCTTCCATCGACATCGTCTGGATCTTGAGTCCGCCCGACCTCGCCCGCTCGTGATCCAGATCGAACGCACCCACGATTTCGAACCCCTCTCTTTCAAACCCATCGTATCCAAGCAGCGCTGATCCTAGTTGCCCCACACCCACGAGAATCACGGGCTGGAGACTCGCTGAACCCATCACATCAATCAGCTTTGTGCACAGCGAATCTACGCTGTAGCCCAATCCCCGCGTTCCAAAGTGTCCAAGGTACGCTAAGTCCTTCCGCAACTGGGTGGGCTTTACCCCTGATACCTTAGCAAGCGCTGCCGAAGACACCGTTTCAATCTGATTAGACCGCAGTCTCTGGAGCACTCGGTAGTACAGCGACAGGCGGTACACGGTTTTGCGGGGGATTGGGCCTCGGGTCATGGGGGCGAACAGGAAGATCTGTAAACAGACCCTCTCTGTGTAGAAGGTGCGCAAGCGGTTGCAAGCCCGTTGGCTCTCAGGGTTGCTCCCCGCGCTTATTTAGAGGATACTCCTCGCCTCAATCAGCCTTTCTATTCTCATGCGACTTAACCGTTATTTGGCCGCCGCTGGACTTGGTTCCAGACGCAGCGTTGAAGCCCTCATCTTGGAAGGGCGCGTAAAAATCAACGGCCGGATCATTGAAGACCTCGGCACGGTCGTCGCCCCAGGAGACGTGGTCAAGGTAGGTAGTAAAATCGTCCAGCCTCAGGAAACTGTTCACGCTGTCCTCTATAAACCACGAGGCTTCCTGTGCACCGCCTCCGATGAGCGCGAACGGCGAACCATCTTCGACCTCCTCCCGACGGACTGGCCGCGCGTCTATCACGTTGGCCGTCTTGACATGGAAAGTGAGGGACTTCTCATCGTCACGAATGATGGCGAGCTCTCGCTTTCCTTGACTCATCCGCGTTTTAAGATCGAGAAGGAATACGAGGTTACTTTGGACAAACCTTTTGACCCCGCTCAGAAAGCTAAACTCCTGCGCGGCTTTCATATCGAAGGTGGCCGTGCGAAAATGGATGAGGTCGAACAAATTTCCGCCAACAAGCTGCGTGTCATTCTCTCCCAGGGGATTAAGCGTCAGATCCGCCTGATGATGTACGATTGTGGTTTCGAGGTCGAAAATCTACGCCGCGTTCGGATTGGATCCGTGCGCATCGACAAACTGCGGGCCGGTATGTGGCGGATGCTCTCTCCCAAGGACGTCGCCGATCTCAAAGCCGGTCGTTCCCCCAAAAAGCGCACCATCCCGGAGCGTCCTCCCATCGCCTCCCGCCGGACGGTGTAGGGTGTGACCAAGCGCATTTCTTGAAATGCTAAACCATTTTTTGCTAGGTGGTTACGATCTTTCGCAAGCAAATCCACGTCGAGTCGCTTGACCAACTCAGATTCCCCTGTACTGTCTTCCACCCCGACGGAAACGACGGCTGAGTTTGTTAGCTTCCGCTAGTTGCGGTTTGAGTCGCCTCAAAAACGACGAGGATCGGAAAAAGCGAAAGAAAGTTAAAAACTCAGTTGACGACCTAAGGAAATGAGCTAGATTGCTCAACCCGCCGCGAAAACGGCAGGCGCTACGAAAGTAGCAAACACTGCGAAAGCAGTACACGTTCTTTGAAAGTCTG
>CAIWVL010000017.1 GCA_903916085.1 uncultured Spartobacteria bacterium | reverse complement strand
TGTGTTTAACCCTGAGTAAGTGAAGAATAGGGGCAACAAAAGCGCCACCGTGAGGGGTTGGATGCGCTCGGTCAGATTGCGCACCATCACACCGCGAGGGATCGCGGCCCCCATGATGAAGGCGCCAAATACGGCGTGTAACCCCACTTTGTCAGTCGCCCACGCTCCGAATGCCAGCAATGCCAGTCCCACGGAAAAGCCGCCTTCGCTCAGAGTGCCATCCTTGAGGAACCAGTGTTCGCACCGTTTGAGCAGGGGCCTGAGGAGTCCCAAGGTGAGTGTCGCATAAACGGCACCTAGGCCGATGTTGACGGCGGCCTGAGACCATTGGTGATCAAAACTCGCTAACACCAGCGCCAGTAAGCACCACGCCGTCGCATCGTCAATCGCGCCCGCGCCAATCGCCACGGTGCCCATCGCCGTGCCTTGTAACTTCTTGAAGTGAATGATCCTCGCCAGCATCGGAAAGGCAGTGATGCACATGGACGCCCCTAAGAACAGCATGGCCTCTAAGAGCGCGGTGCGTTTCGGAAACAGCTCCGTATAATGAAAAAAGATCCACCCGAGGCCTGCGCCCAGTAGAAACGGCGCAATCATGCCTGCGGCAGAAACTGCGACAGAGCTTTTGAGCCGTTTTTGGATGATGTCCACGCGGAACTCCATGCCGACACTGAACATGGATAACGACAACCCGCGTTGCGACGCGTGGAAGAGATAAGACTGCGTGTCGCGCAGAGTTTGAGTTTTATCCCAAGGAAAAAGCGCAGACTGCATTTCGGGCCAGAACAAGCCGAGCAGGGAGGGCCCTAAAAGGACGCCTGCAATCATTTCAGCGACGACCTGAGGTTGGCCGAATCTGGAGGCGACTGCCCCGACGATCCGGCAGAAGAGCAGGATGACGACGAGTTGAAGAAAAAATTGAACCGCGAGGTGAACGTTGGACACGGGGAGGGAGGAGGACGGGTGTTGAGCAGTCCGGTGTGTGGAAATACAGCAGACGACAAAGGGATGCAATGGCGGGGAAAGGGTCGGCCTGACAAAGCGGCTATTCAGCGGCCACGGCTTGTTGGTTGCATGCGACTTAGACATTTAGAGCGTCTGTCGGTCCCGTCAGCATTGGGTTGCCATGGTTTGCGTGGATCATTTTTACGGGAACTTGGAAAGAATGCGCTACGGGACTCAGAAAGGCGGACCGAAGAGCTTTCGAGGCCCTTACAGGGGTTGGGGGGGCTGGCTGGGAGCCACATTCGGCGGGTTTTGCCTGGAAAAAATGGGCAACGGATCGCGAACACAGAAGGTCTATTTATGGATAAATGTCATTGGGTGCATTTGCACTTGATTACATCTGTCAAGTGACGTTAATGTTAAAGTTATGTGACGGAGTTCGGCTTTCGCCTTCTGGCGGACGGGGTGCAGTGGCGGATGCACTACCCCGCTAAACCGGTGTCGTTTTGGGCGGTTTAAATTTCATTTTTGTATGGCGGGAAAGTATATTGGCAAATTGTCCGAGCGCGACCAGCTCTATGGGTTTCTGCGGTACGACATTCAACCTCAGATCAATGGTACGACAAACCACGTCAGCTATCGGGTATTCAAGCTGAACGCGTCCAACGATGTGTATCTGTATGAGGAACGGAACACGGGGGTTAAGCTGATTGGGAAGTTTCTTTACTCAGCCCGGAGCAATAACTGGGAGAGTTCAGCGGCGCGGCTCACCCGGGAGTACGATAATTTGAGTAAGATGCGGGGGTATGGTTTGACGGGCTATCCTCATCACGTGGCGCGGCCGCTTGGGCGGAACTATTCGTTAAATGCGTTGTTAGTGACTGAAAATTGCGAGGGTGAACTTTTGAGTGGCATTATTCTTTCAGCTATTCAAAGCGGTCATTATCAACACCTGTATCAGAAGCTTACGGCGCTTGGGTATTTTTTGTCGGCCTTTCATAACCGCTCAGCGGTAGGTGTCGGCGTCGATTTTAATCAGGATTGCACTTATTTGGATCATATGGTGACTCATCTGCACCGCCGACATACGCTGAGTTGGGAGGAGGTCTCGGAAATCCAGTGGTTACGCGATCAGTGGCGAAATCAACCGCGCATGTGGGAGGACCAGCAGGTTTATGTGCATGGAGATGCAACGCCCGAAAATTTCATGTTTGGGGGAGGGTTGAGTGTGATTGGGATTGATCTTGAAAGAGCGCGGCGTGCGGACCGGGTTTTTGATGTGGGAAGAATTGCAGGCGAGTTGAAGCATTTTTTCTTCAGAGCAACGGGCAATAAATTTGCGGCGGACCCTTTCATTGGCCATTTTCTATGGGAGTATGCGTGTCACTTTCCAGATCGACATAGGGCATTTAAATCGATTAGCCGTCGGTTACCTTATCACATGGGGGTGACGCTTCTGCGTATCGCTCGGAATGATTGGGTTGATCATGTGTACCGGCGTAGACTGATTGATGAGGCGAAAGAATGCCTTAGGAGTTTCTAATGGTTATCAAAGCAATTATTTTTGACATCAATGGCACCCTAACTGACATCCGAACGGATGAAGGGGCTGACGACGTTTACCGGGTGCTCAGCAATCT
>CAIWVL010000016.1 GCA_903916085.1 uncultured Spartobacteria bacterium | reverse complement strand
CGGATGATCGTCACACGACTTGAAGCGCCACGCTACATCGGTCGTGATGCGCTGCTCGAAGTCGTTCTCGACGACGGTGCCGTGATCCACGCCACACCAGACCATCAGTTCATGCTCCGAGACGGAAGAATGGTTGTGGCAGGCGAACTGCGCCCCGAAGATTCATTGATGCCGCTGTACAGACAAGTACACCGCGGATATGAAATGGTCTACCAGCCGACAAGCGGGCGTCTGCACCCTACGCATCGAATGTCAGATGATTGGAATGTGCGCTACGGAATTTATGAAGAAGTTGTTGGTACACACCGCCATCATGCGGACTTTAATCGTCTCAACAATCTGCCTTCAAACATCGTTCGAATGAACGCTCATAAGCACATTTGTCTGCACAACGCGGAAAATTACGGATCAAATTTCGATCAGGAAAAGCACTCCGATTCGGTCAAAAAAGCGTACAAGCGACTCATGGCTGATCCGGCTTGGCGAGAGCGATATGCTCAATCGCAGAAACAAAAAGCGCACTCATTTTGGGGTGATGATCGATACGCAGGAGCGCGCGAACGTCTGATAGAAATTCGTCGATCCCCATCTGACGAAACCCGCGCCAAGCACCGAGACGCAATGATTAGTCGTTACGAGCAGCCAGGAGAACGGGAGCGTCAGAGCGAACTTAGTAGCGCAGCATGGGCAAAAGACGATGGGACGCGGCGCACTAGGCAGATGGAGATTGCGCGCTCTATCAATCTGCGCTCAGAAATTACTGCCGAAACTGTCCGAGAAGCCCTGAAGGCATCTGGAACTATTCGCGGCGCAGCAAGAATTCTGAACTGCGATCGATCAGTCTTCCGTCGCTTCCCTGAAGTTATGATGGGTGCCCACCGTAACCATAAGGTGGCAAGCGTCCGTCCGTTGCCTGGCGATCACGACGTTTACTGCATGAGCGTGCCCGAGGCTGGAAACTTCGCTCTGGAAGCCGGGGTATTCGTTCACAATTGCGGGGTGCTGGTCAACGTAACGCCCTTCGAACCCGAGTGGGAAGGCTACGCCACGCTGGAGTTCTCCAACACGACGACGCTGCCGGCGAAGATCTACGCGAACGAGGGTATCGCCCAGTTGCTGTTCTTCCAGGCCGACCAGGAGTGCGAGACGTCGTACAAGGACCGCGGCGGCAAGTACCAAGGGCAGACCGGCGTGGTGGGAGCACGGGTATGAAGTTCGCTACTAAGTCCTTTGACTTCGGTTGGCAGTTCGGAATAGCCGGCAGTCTTCTCTGGAGGCGGCAGGGTATAAGAATTTTCGTAAAGCGCCAAGTCCCGCCCCCGCCAAGGCGTATCGTCATGTTGAAGCTCAAGCTCAAGTCGAGCTTCCCTTGGAAGAAGGTAAAGGGGATGCGGTTCAACTCTAGGAGGTCATCTCCACATAAGTGGTGGGGTAGGACGCACTACGTGACGCATCCTGGCACGATTGGTGCAGTCATGACAACCTAATGCCAACGTCAAGTCAACTTGCCAACAGCATAGAGGACTGAATTTGGCAAATACGCCGTGAGAGAGCCTAGCAAAATCAAGGCTCAGAGAGCATAAGAGATTTCGATACATAATGCTCGATTAATCTTCACGCATTGTCTTCTCCTT
>CAIWVL010000015.1 GCA_903916085.1 uncultured Spartobacteria bacterium | reverse complement strand
CTGCCCGGGCCTTTGCCCGGGTTTGCGCTCCCCAAACCCTTCTGCAGAGGCTTGATACCTCTGCCTTAATCGTCAGGCCCCCGTGGCCAATCCTCGCACCATTCCTGCCGATAAAATCGGCGCCGACTGTCCGCAGTGTGGATTCAGTCAACTCGAACCCGCCAGCGCCAGGAGCACTTTTTGCCGTCAGTGCGGTCAGCACTACGCCATTGAGAAACTTTTGGCGAAGGAGGTTGCAAGTCTCAAGGAGCCCTCGCTTTTCGACAAGGTCAGCAAATGGTTTTCCCGGGATAAAACCCGCGTAATCACTTGCTTCAGTTGTCGTGAAAAGCAGGAGGTCCCTGCCTCTTCGCAGTCGAGTCTGTGTCCACAGTGCGGTTCGTACATCGACATTCGTGATTTTCGGATCGCGGGTCCTTTCGCGCGCTCTATTCAGACGCAGGGGCTCGTGCATCTTTCTCCGGATGCTGATGTTGCGAGTCATCGCATCCTCTGTGGGAGTGCCCGCATTGAGGGCCGTTTTCGTGGCAAAATCCTGTGCACAGGCGAGGCCACCGTCCGCTTCAACGGTCAGTACGATGGCGAAATCGACGCCGACGTCTTGGTGATTCATCCCAAGTCCAAGGTGGAGTTTGTGGTCCCCGTTTACGGACAAACCATCGAGATCAACGGGAACGCGCGAGGCACGGTTTGCGCTGGGCGGGTCATTATCAACAAAAAGGGTATTCTTGAGGGCACTGTCTATGCGCGGGCGATTACGGTGGAAAAGGGAGCGTTTTTCTCTGGCAGCCTGATTATCGGTCCGGAGCTTCCTCCCGAATTAAAGCGCGCCGATGAACGCACTTGGTTTGCCGGTGGTGGCAATGCCGATGGCTCGCCTTTGCCCGCCGCTGACCTGGGCGACCTGCCTCCCACGCCCATGGAGCCGGGGATGGATGAGGAAATGTTGCATCAGCCTCAGCTGGAGCTGCAACCCCGGCGGCCCCGCCGCCGCAACCCGACTCGGGAGTAGGGGCTTGGGTCATCCCAAAGCTGAAAGCACTCTGATTTTTACAGGATGAATCAGAGATGTCTGGGGAGTGTTGGATTTTTGAGCAACCAATCCTCGGGCGATCCATCTTTGTGGTCGAGGTGCAGATGATGGCACCTCAGGTTGCGGCACCGTGGTGGGTGATTGCTACGAATGCGGCAAAAAGGGGTTGCGTACCTGCACTCCTCCGTAGTTCTGGCCGTGTCCAAGATCCTCGGAATAGACAATTTCACAACTCAGACGTTTTGCCGCTACCAAAATCTGGGAATCAAAATGGGAGATTTGGAAACGATCTCCAAGCACCGCTGCTTCAAGCACCATCGCTCCATCAATTGATACCATTGGGTAGACCATCCAGAGTTCCACCCATTTGGCAGCCTCCATACGACTCATGGAGCTAGTCTTTTTCAACGAAGCGGCACGAATAAACTCAGCAGCGACCTGAGCCGAGCAGCCCCATTGGGTTGTCTGAATCAGATGCCGAGCAACCTCTGTCTTGGCTGATTCAGCGGGGGCGGTGCTGACGGCATAGAGCAGAACGTTGGTGTCTATGAAGCAATCAGGAGCGCGCATTAAGCTCCTCGCGAGTGAGCGGAATTCCCACCTCGAAACGCCAGTCGGGTGCCGCAAACCTCCTGGCCATTTCGCGTCTGGCCTGCTCCAGAGCGCTGACACGCCGAGGCACTAACGTGGCTGCTATTGCGCCACAGGAGAGAATTTAAAGCGTCTCTTGACTGGCAATCGCCCTGTCAACAATCGCCGGATCCTCATGAATTTGAGCAAGGGTGACAGTCATTGGGGTAGGATACCACCGAGGGCGCATTTCTGCCAACCCGGCGACGGTAAGAGTTAGTTGATCTAGATCGACTAAATAAAAATAGTATCACGCGGAGACGTAGAGAACGCGGAAATTACGCATCACCGCCATGTATCGCAGCACTGGCCAAAATGTACCGTCTGAACCTACCTTGAGCACTGACTACCACGGGCACCTTGCCGCAGTTTGCATTCACTCTTGGCGTATCTTGTGTACTCTCCCGGTCACCGCCACCCATGCAAACCCTCTTCGACGCCCTCCACGACCGTGCCGAACTTTCTCCCGATGAGTGCGCTTTCGCAGTGGGCTGGTTGGCTGATGCTGCGGTTGATCCAGCGGAAAAAGGCCGCTTTCTTGAAGCCCTCGGTCATAAGGGCGAAACCGCTGCCGAACTCGCATATTTTGCACGCGCGCTTATCACTCGCGCCGTGGATCCAAACATCGCCCCTAGCGACGTCTCGGGCCCGATGTTGGACGTGTGCGGCACGGGAGGCGATCGGCTCGAACTTTTTAACATTTCCACGGCCTCGATGTTCGTTCTAGCCGGTGGTGGAGCTGTGGTCGTCAAGCATGGGAACCGGGCCATCACTTCGCAATGCGGGGGAGCAGATGTTCTGGAAGCTCTTGGTGTTGGGATTGATCTGCCGCCGCAGCGATTGCGCGAATGCGTCCTGCGGCACGGACTCGGGTTTGTGTTCGCGCCGGCGTATCACCCGGCTTTTGCTGTGATTGGTCCCGTGCGTCGGGCCTTGGCGTCGCGTGGGATTTCCACGATTTTCAACCTGCTTGGGCCGCTATTAAATCCGGCCCGACCCACGCATCAGCTTGTGGGCGTGTATGCCGCGGAACTACTCGAAAAATACGCGGGGGCGTTGCTGCATTTGGGACGAGAACGCGCGTGGGCTGTGCATGGCACTGGGGCGGACGAGTTAACCCTCGCGGGCCCTGGAGTGGGTATGTCGGTTGAACGGGGGCAGGTGCGTTCTTTTACGCTGGATCCGGCGGAGCTCGGATTGCCCCATGCGCCGGTAGAGGCGTTGCGTGGCGGTGACCGAGAAACCAACGCGCGGATGTTGGAGTCGATTCTTGATGGGACTCTGCAAGGCCCTCCAGCGGAGGCTGTTTTGCTTAATAGCGCGGCTGGTTTCGTCGTGGCCGGGCTGGCGAGCGAACTCGCTGGCGGACTGGCGCGGGCGAGAGAGTCCGTTGCGAGTGGGGCTGCGCTCGCGAAGCTGAATGCACTCAGGAAGGTCTGAGTGCAACGGAGCTGGCTTGGATTAAGCTGCGTTTCTCGCGCTCCTGCCACCACTGGCTAATTTTGTCAGAGTCTTAGAAGGTAGTTGGGTGACAAGTGCTGCACCGGTTCGCTTCTCAAGCCCCAACGGGGCGAGTTATGTCAGCCTAGGGCAACGCCCTAGGATTACCGGTCATGTGAAATCAGCCCTGTAAGGGCGTCCCAAAACATGGCACGATTTGGACCGCCCCGTTGGGGCTTCAGAAGCGAACCGATCCGACTTTCTTGCTCGAACTGCCTACTATGCTCCAGCCCTGCTACAGGCTCTCGAGCGTCAGCGCCTTCGCGTAATCTCTGTTGAGCTGGCCGATTGCGGTGGCCGGGATTTCAGCGGGGCAGACAGCTTCGCACTCCAGATAGTTGGAGCAGTTGCCGAATCCTTCGTGATCCATACGGCGAACCATGGCGAGTACGCGTCGGTTACGCTCAGGCTGGCCTTGGGGGAGGGAACCGAGATGCGTGACTTTGGCACCCACAAAAAGCATGGCGCTCGCGTTGGGGCAGGCGGCTACGCAGGCACCGCAACCGATGCAGGCTGCGGCTTCCATCGCGTGGTCGGCTTCCGTCTTGGGTACGAGAATGGCGTTGCCATCCGGCGCTGAGCCGACGTGGGCGGAGATGAAGCCACCAGCCTGTTGGATGCGGTCGAGGGCAGAGCGGTTGACGGCTAGGTCACGCAGGAGGGGAAACGCACCTGCCCGGAAAGGCTCGATGTAGATCGTCTCGCCGTCCTTGAACTTACGCATGTACAACTGGCAAGTCGTCGTCTCGCTGGGACCGTGCGGGATGCCGTTGATAGTGAGGGAACACATGCCACAAATGCCTTCGCGGCAGTCGTGGTCGAATGCGATCGGTTCCTCGCCCTTTGCCAGCAAGTCCTCGTTGACGAGGTCCAGCATTTCCAAAAAGGAACAATCCTCAGGAATGTTGCGGGCTTCGTACGAGACGAGGCTGCCCTGGGCTTTGGAATTTTTTTGACGCCAGACTTTGAGATGCAGGTTCATTTGTAGCTCCGGGTGGCGAGTTTCACGTTTTCGTAAACCAATGGCTCAGTGTGTCTTATGGGTGGCGTGTTAGGGCCTTGGTATTCCCAAGCTGCCACATGTGCGAAATCATCGTCGTTGCGTAGTGCCTCGCCGTCAGGCGTTTGGTGTTCCTCGCGGAAATGACCACCACACGACTCGTTACGAGCGAGGGCGTCGCGGCACATGAGTTCACCGAACTCCAAGAAGTCGGCCACGCGGCCTGCGCGCTCTAGGGAAACGTTCAGAGACTCGTTTTCGCCGGGGACATTTGCGTTCTCCCAGAACTCCTGACGCAGCGCGGGGATACGGTTGAGAGCGCGGGTCAGGCTCTTCTCGGAGCGCGCCATACCGCAGTAGTCCCACATGAGGAGACCCAGCTCGCGGTGGAAGGACTCCACGGAACGCTTGCCCTTTATGGAGAGGAATTTTTGGATTTGCGCGCGAACGTCGGCCTCAGTCTGTTTGAAGGCAGGATGATCGGTCGTGGGGCGCTTGCCTACTTCGGGGGCAAGGTAGTTGCCGATGGTGTAGGGGATGACGAAGTAGCCGTCGGCGAGTCCCTGCATGAGGGCGCTAGCACCGAGGCGGTTGGCACCGTGATCGGAGAAGTTGGCTTCGCCTAACACGAACAGGCCAGGGATGTTGGACATCAAGTTGTAGTCCACCCAAAGGCCGCCCATGGTGTAGTGTACGGCGGGGAAAATACGCATGGGCATCTGGTAGGCGTTTTCACCAGTGATCTGGTGATACATCTCGAACAGATTACCGTAACGCTCTCGGATTTTGTCTTCGCCGACGCGCTTGATAGAATCGGCAAAGTCGAGGTAAACGCCGAGGCCGCCGGGGCCTACGCCGCGGCCTTCATCACAGACTTCCTTGGCGGAACGTGAGGAGATGTCGCGCGGAGCTAAGTTGCCGAAGCTTGGGTACTTGCGCTCGAGATAGTAGTCGCGTTCAGCGTCAGGAATTTGGGCTGCGGGCCGAGTGTCGCCCTTCTTTTTGGGAACCCAAACCCGACCATCGTTACGCAGGGACTCGCTCATGAGAGTGAGTTTGGACTGATGATCGCCTGCTACGGGAATACAGGTGGGATGGATCTGAGTGTAGCAGGGGTTAGCGAAGGCGGCACCACGCTTGTGGGCGCGGTAGGTAGCTGTGACGTTGCAACCCTTGGCGTTAGTGGAAAGGTAGAAGACGTTACCGTAACCGCCGGTGGCCATGATGACGCAGTCGGCTGCCCAACTTTTGATTTCGCCCGTGGTCAAGTCGCGGGTAATAATGCCTTTGGCATGTCCATCTACCAGAACAACATCCAGCATTTCCTTGCGGGAATGCATTTCTACGGTGCCGGCTGCGATTTGGCGGTTGAGGGCGGAGTAGGCTCCGAGAAGAAGCTGCTGTCCGGTTTGGCCGCGAGCGTAGAAGGTGCGAGAAACTTGTGCGCCGCCGAAGGAGCGGTTGTCCAGAAGACCGCCGTATTCGCGTGCGAAGGGAACACCGAGAGCAACGCAATGGTCGATGATCGAGACGCTTACTTCAGCAAGGCGATGGACGTTGGCTTCGCGGGAACGGAAATCACCGCCCTTGATGGTGTCGTAGAAAAGACGGTGCACAGAGTCACCGTCGTTCTGGTAATTTTTGGCAGCATTGATCCCGCCTTGGGCTGCGATGGAGTGGGCGCGGCGCGGAGAATCCTGAAAGCAGAAAGCGGTGACCTTGTAGCCGAGTTCGCCGAGAGTGGCGGCGGCGGAGGCACCGGCGAGGCCCGTACCGACAACGATGACCTCAAACTTTCGGCGGTTGGCAGGGTTGATCAGCTTGGATTCAAACTTGTGACGTTCCCATTTCTGCTCAAGCGGGCCGGCGGGAATCTTGGGATCAAGGTGAATGCTCATAGGATCGCTGAGAGAAGGACTGGGGTTGCGCTTACTTCAGAAGGCCTAGAAGGATGGCGGCAGGAATGGAGGCGTATCCAGCGAAGATGGCGAGAGAGATAACTCCACCGGCTTTGGGAATCCAGAGGCCGCTTTTTTTGGATTTAAGACCGAAGGTTTGCACAACTGAAGAGATTCCATGGCTTAAGTGGAGGGCAAGGAGACCCACGCTTAGGATGTAGAATCCGGAGATGAGAGGGTTCTGGAAGCCGAGTAGAACCATGTGGTAGACGTCGAAGGACGTTTCGAGCAGGCCACCTTCAGCGATTGTCTTGAAGCGAGGGTCAGTCGTGCGGAAGGTGTAGTGGAGCAGGTGAAACACCACGAAGGCCAGCACTGTGAGGCCACTTAGGGCCATGGTGCGGTTGGCGAAAGTGGACTGCACCCGTCGATTGAGGGCGTACGATTCCGGACGAGCGGCGCGGTTCGCTCGCACGAGAGAGAGCGTGGCTGCGATGTGCAGCAGGAAGGCCCCGATCAGGCCGATGCGGGCGACCCAAAGCGGTTTCTCGTTGGCGTGTAGGAACTCGGCGTACGCGTTGATTTTAGCGGCGCCCGCAAACATCTGGAGGTTACCAATAAGATGGGCGGCGACAAATCCGAGTAGGGCGAGGCCGGTGAGTGCCACGAGCCACTTTTTCCCGATGGAGGAGCTCCAGAACTTAAACAGAAGGTTCACAAGTGGGTGCAAGTAGGGTTGAGGTCACGTGACGCCGACGGGCATCAATACGTATGCCAACACTGTTCGCCGAATTGTGCAAACTAGATTTCACAGAATGGAAGGCAATGAGAGGGCGCATCGCAAAGAGTGTCTTTTTCTCTTCCCTTGAGTTCCCTTGAGTCCCTTGGGATCCCATTCTACCCAACCGCCGTTCTAGTTTTGACGCCCGCCGAGTTTCCTTTAGCCTGAATACGGCCCGTTTTGGACCTTCCCTTTCCTATGATTGCTTCGACTGATTCCCTCTACCCGCAGAGTTCCGAACCGCTGCCCAATTCGCAGCGTGTTTACGTGGCAGGTGAACTGCATCCTGAGGTGCAAGTGCCTATGCGTCAGATTACTCTGTCGCCAACGCGCCTCCCAGACGGGTCGCTCGAACAAAACGCGCCCGTTCTCGTCTATGACGCGAGCGGTCCCTGGGGAGATCCTTCCTTCACCGGCACCGTTGAAGACGGGCTGCCTGCTTTGCGCGATAAGTGGGTGCGCGCTCGGGGCGACGTTGAGGAGTACGACGGCCGCGCCGCTACGGCTCGCGATGATGGCTACCTTTCTGAGCTGCATGCCGCTGCAAGCGCCCAGCGTTCGGGCAGTCCGGCTGCGTTGAAGGCACCTGCAAGTGCCTCGCGCAAGCCACTTCGTGCCAGTGCGGGTCATCCCGTCACTCAGATGTGGTACGCCCAACAGGGAATCATCACTGCGGAGATGGAGTACATTGCCATTCGAGAAAACCAGGGACTGGACCGTTTGCGCGAAGAGTTTTCCGCCACAGCAGCTCGCAATGCGCTCTCGCATCAGCACGATGGCACCATGGGCCGTGCAGATGCCCCGGAGGTGTTTCGTCGATTCCCCCAGCACCTGCAAAAGCGCATCACTCCGGAGTTTGTGCGTGAGGAAGTAGCTCGGGGCCGAGCGATCATCCCTGCGAACATCAACCACCCGGAGCTGGAGCCGATGATTATCGGGCGCAATTTCTTGGTGAAGATTAACGCCAACATCGGCAATTCAGCCGTGGCTTCCAGTATTGAGGAAGAAGTGGAAAAGATGCGTTGGTCCACCAAATGGGGCGCGGATACGGTGATGGACCTTTCCACGGGGAAGAACATCCATTCGACCCGCGAGTGGATCCTGCGTAATTCGCCCGTGCCCATCGGTACGGTGCCGATTTATCAGGCGTTGGAAAAAGTCAGTGGCCGGGCGGAAGACCTCACTTGGGAAATCTTCCGAGACACACTTATTGAGCAGGCCGAGCAGGGTGTCGATTACTTCACTATCCACGCAGGCGTGCTACTGCGCTTTATCCCGCTGACGGCCCGGCGCGCGACGGGTATTGTGTCTCGCGGCGGTTCTATTATGGCGAAGTGGTGTTTAGCGCATCACAAAGAGAACTTCCTCTACACCCATTGGGACGACATTTGCGATATCATGGCGGCTTATGACGTCAGCTTCTCCATCGGTGACGGCTTGCGTCCCGGCTCCAACGCGGATGCGAACGACGCCGCGCAGTTTGGGGAGTTGGAGGTGCAGGGTGATTTGACCAAGCGCGCTTGGGCCAAAGGCGTGCAGGTGATGAACGAGGGGCCCGGACATGTTCCGATGCACCTCATCCACGAGAACATGATGAAGCAGTTGGAATGGTGCCACGAGGCGCCTTTCTACACGCTTGGGCCTTTAACAACCGACATTGCACCGGGTTATGACCACATCACCTCGGCCATCGGGGCGGCAATGATCGGTTGGTACGGCACTGCGATGCTTTGTTATGTGACTCCCAAGGAGCATCTGGGCCTGCCGAATCGGAAGGATGTAAAAGACGGTGTTATTGCTTACAAGATCGCTGCGCACGCAGCCGACCTTGCCAAGGGCCATCCCGGCGCACAGTACCGGGATAACGCGATCTCGAAGGCCCGGTTTGAGTTCCGTTGGGAAGACCAGTTCAATCTGTCCCTCGATCCGGTCACTGCCCGCGAGTTCCATGATGAGACGCTCCCAAGCGAAGGTGCAAAGGCAGCGCATTTCTGTTCGATGTGTGGGCCGCATTTCTGCTCGATGAAGATCACCGAGGACGTGCGCCGGTATGCGGCTGAGCAGGGCATTTCTGAAGATGCCGCGCTTTCACAGGGCATGGAGTCGAAGTCACGCGAGTTTATTGAAAAGGGTGCCGAGGTGTACCACTCGCCTTCGACGGCAAACTAAGTTGCGCTTAGGCTGAAACGCGCAAAAGGGGGATGCCGTTATTTGGCATCCCCCTTTTTTCATTTAGACTGGCGCCTGTTTAGTTGCTGGAAGCGAAGGCTTTGTCTTTTGGATTGCCGCCGCTAAAGAGATAGGCGATGAGGTCAAGGAGCTCGTCTTTGTTGAGCATGTTGATGAGGCCGGGAGGCATCGGCGAGACAGCGTAATCCTTCCGGGAGACCACATCCGACACCTGGACTTTGGCGGTCGCATCGGGAGCGAAGGGGTTCGTCATCACCAGGTAACTACCGTTTTCTTCGCCAATGATTCGCCCGATCACGAGAGAGCCGTCGCGCAGATTAATTTCCTGGAAGGCGTATTGGTCGCTGATTACTTTAGAGGGCTCGATGATGCTTTCCGCTAGATCGCGCACGGAGTAGCGGTTGCCAGCTCCGGTGAGGTCGGGGCCGATGTTGCCGCCGTCGTTCCCGAAGTGGTGGCAGGTGGCGCACTGGGTGGTGGCGTACATGGCCTTGCCCTGCTCGAAGTTACGTCCTTTAAGGCCGTCCTTGGCCAAGGCCACGACGTCGTCGATGGTATACACATGACCCGGACCTTTGGGGAGGACGAGGTTCGCAACCTTTACGGGCTCCCGTTTGGAGAGTTCTTCAAGTGCCGTCTTCTCCGCTGCATCGCTGACATTAGCCAAAGCATCATTTTTGATGTTGATCAGGAACTTGGCGAAGCTGTTGCCACCTTTCCACTGTGCGCTTTTGGCAAACCAAGCGAAGAACGTTTTTCTGAGCTCGGGCGTCCAGCCAACGGTGGCGTTGCGGAGTGTGTAGGCGAGACCGATTTGCCCCTTATTTGGGCGGCTGTCTCCCGCTGCTTTGAAGGCGCTGGCATAAGAAGCGTTGCGATCGAGCAGGCTGCTTTCGGTGGACTCGTTGTAGTCGTCCCCCATGGTTTGCATGAGGGCGATTGCCTTCGTAGGTGCTTGAGGCGAGTCGAGGAAAACGAGGAGTTGGAGCAACTCGTTGTTCTCAAAAACGCTAGATTGCGGGAACAGGGGTTCCAGCTGCTTCGCGAGCTTGGAGCAAACCTCGGGCGTGGGCTTGCCCATGCGCGTAAAGGCCAACTGCCAAGCGCGCAATAGGGGTAAGCGCAACTGCTTGTCGATTTTGAGATAGTCCAAGCGGGAGAGCGCCTCAATTAGCTTTGGCTGAAGCGCGACGTCGCCCACGCGGGCCAATGCGATGAGTGCTTCGATGGCGGCCTGAGGATCTTTTTCCGCAAGAGCCTTTTCAGCCCACAACGTAGCGGGCTGTTTTTCAATGGCGACGCGCGCTGCGAAACGCAGAAAGCGGTCGGGATGATTGAGATAAGGCCAGGCTTTAGGAATGGCATCCGGGCCGGTGCCATCCACGTGTAGTGTTTCCAACTCGCGGCGCAGAACGGCTTCCTTGGGGAGTGCGTCAGGTTTAACGGGGGCGGTAGATTCGGTACCGGTATAAGTCACTCGATACAGTGCGGATTGGTTGCGGCGACCGCCCACTGCAAAGTAGAGCGCTCCATCTTGAGGACGCACAACGAGGTCCGTCACGGGGAGAGGTTTGCCAGAAACAAACTCGGTTTTCTCTGCCTGATAGCCTGCGCCATCGGGCTTTAGCATGATGGCGTACATCGTGCCATAGGTCCAGTCATTGGAGAAAAGGGCGGTCTGGTATTTGGCTGGGAACTTGGCCCCTGTGCCGAAGGCAACGCCCGTAGGACTGCCTGGCCCAATGTCGAGCGTGGCAGGTAGGCTGTCGGCGTAGTAGGCGGGCCACTTGCCTGCACCACTGCGCCAGCCGAACTCGCCGCCGCTGGGGGACTGGTTGATGCGTGTGGGGCGGTACCATGGTGTGCCGATGTCCCATTCCATGTCAGCATCGTACGTAAAGATGTCGCCATTTAAATTGAAGGCGAAATCGAACTCGTTCCGGTAGCCATAGCAGAACATTTCCAGGTCTTTACCTTCTGGGGTGATCGAAGCAATGTACCCACCCGGGGCAAGGATGCCTTTGGCATGACCGTTGGCGTCCCAGAGTCGGGGCAGGAGATGATCCTCGCTCCAAGCCTTGGCACCGCGCACATGGTCGATTTGGGCCGGGGGCCTAGTGTGGTTGCCGCAGTTGAAGTAGATCCGTTTGCCGTCTGGAGAAAGGGCGAGGCTGTGCGGGCCGTGTTCGCCTCCGCCTTCGAGTGGAAGAATGTACTCGTTTTTGTCGAAAGTGTCATTGCCTGTGGTGTCAGTGAGGCGGTGAATGCCCTTGTCGGGACCTTCGTTGACCATCACGTAGAGGCTGTTGAATGCGTACAGTAAACCGTGCGCGCCTTTGATTCCCGTATTAAGGGGCTCTACTTTGGTGGCTGCCTCGGCGTCAATTGCACCGAGGGGTGCGGGTGTGACTCGGAACAGGTCTCCGTATTGGTCGCTGCAAATG
The DNA here is from genome assembly GCA_903916085.1 of uncultured Spartobacteria bacterium. Taxonomy (GTDB): domain Bacteria; phylum Verrucomicrobiota; class Verrucomicrobiia; order Chthoniobacterales; family Chthoniobacteraceae; genus Chth-196. Next base: position 8,661 of record CAIWVL010000015.1, on the reverse strand, counting down.
AGGCGGCCTTTGGGGTCGAGGGTCATCGCAACCCAGGAGCCTTCTTCGAGTTTCGGGAGGCGATGGAGCAGTTCGACTTTGAAATCTTTCGGGACTGAGATGTCCGCCGCCAAAGTGACCACCGGGGGAAACAGGCTCAGGACGTCGTTGGATTCAGCGTACTTGGCGCCGAGAGCGGCAGGCACGGGTGCAGGCGCGTCCTTGCCTGCGGCGGCAAAGATCCAGCCGTCGCCGGTGGTAATGGTCTGTTTGGTGCCGTCAACGAGCTCAATGGTAAGCTGAACAACGACTTGTGGTGGGGATTTGGGTTCGCTCGCAAGGATGGATAGCGTGTTCTTGCCGGGCTTGAGTTTGTCCTTCACATCGAACTTCGCGGGGGCTGCACCGATGGGGTCGCCATTGAGAGAAACCGAACCGGTTTTTCCCACTGCGACCCGCAGAGAGGCGGAGGCGACTTTACCATTGACCTCGAAGTCCTTAGAAAAAGTGCCACTGAAACGGTCCGACCCTTTGGGAGCGGTGGCCCACGTGAAATCCGCGCGCAGAGTGGGCGTACTGAGCAGGGTGAGAATCGAGGCGGTGAGGGTTAAGGCGGGGAACCTGTTTCTAAATTTCATGGAGTTACTAGGGGATGATGCGGCGAATAAAAATTCCTTAGAGCCGCGACTGGGATTCTCGCGCACCTCCGGCGCGTGGACATGTGTTTGGGCATCACCGGTGGTTTCAGTCGCTTCGGCCCCTATCAGCACCGGCTAATGTTTCAAGAGCCTCCAGCTCCTTCATTTAAATCGCTGCGCTAAGTCGACGTATTGGGGGCGATCCGCCTGTATTCCAGTCGACTACGGCAGCAGTAGAATGGTCAGCCGCTTCGGGCCGTGCGCGCCCAGAACCAAGATGCGTTCAATGTCGCCTGTGCGGCTGGGGCCGGTAATGAAGGAGATCATGCTCGGATAGCCGTCCCGATACTTGGCGGCGAGGGAGGCGTAGGCCTCCGTCAGGTCTGTGACGAGTTGCGAGCGACGGGCGATGACGATGTGGTGCGGCGGAAGTACGCTCAGCACCCGGCCCCCCGCTGATTTGCTGGTCACACACACCGAGCCGGTTTGGGCCACGAGTAGGTCGCACTCAGTGATCCCCGCATCGCAGGCTTCGAGCTGATCCTTATCGTAGCCTGGCTTGAGCCGCATGGTCTCCAGTTCGGGAGGAAGCACTTCTGCCAGCGCATCAATGAGGTCACCTCTGTGGAGGGCCACTGTTTTCCAGTTTCCCTCCTTAGCGAGTCCGGCGAGAATTACCGCTGCTTCGGCCATGTCAGCGCAGGGGTGCAGCTCGCTCTTGAGGGTCTCACTGAGTCGGGCAAAGAGCTCGAAGCGCTCGTCCAAGGATCCTCCCACGGGAGGCAACCACTCGCGAAAATGGGCAGTGGTGGGTTCCCCGCCAGCAGAGCGTTCTGCCGGGTGTTTTAGAGGTGCTTCAATACGAAGGGCTTCTTTGACACGCCCGAGAATTGCCGTGCGATCTCCGGTACCAAGGCTCATCGTGCGCCTCCTTTCGCTTGAGATGTCTTCGCCGCCTGATGGGCGCGGAACTGATCTCGGAAAGAGCGCAGCGGTGCTTGCGGAAATTCGCGTGTCTCAGTCCAGTTGTGGAGCGGGTTGAAGGGCACGTGTTCCAGAAGGGGTTGGAGTAGGCCGCCGAGGGGCGCGAACTTCGTCGCTAAGCGGTACAAAGCAGGGCGTTTCATCAAAAACACAAAGGCTTTCCACAGTAACCCTTCCCCGGAGGCAGGCTTCTGAGCGGCGGCGTTACGTCTGTTGTGGAGCAAGTGATGGTGGATGTCGATTCCCACCGGACAGGTTTCCGTGCAGGCCCCACAAAGGGAGGATGCTCCGGAGAGATGTTTCCAGTCCTGGAGCCCTCGGAAATGGGGAGTGATCACTGAGCCGATCGGCCCTTGGTAAGTGGTGCCGTAAGTGTGACCGCCGATGTTTTTGAAAATAGGGCACACATTCAGGCAGGCTCCGCACCGGATGCAGTGCAGAGCGTCGCGCTGTTCGGGATCTGCGAGAAGCCGGGTGCGGTGATTGTCCAGAAAGACGACATGAAACTCCTCGGGACCGTCGGTCTCGCCGGGTTGCCTGGGGCCGCCGTACATGGAGTTGTACCCTGTGAGATGCTGGCCAGTGCCGGCCGTGGCTAGCATCGGCAGGAAAAGGGCTAAGTCACCGAGGCGCGGCACCATTTTCTCGATGCCGATGAGGGCAACGTGGATTTTGGGAAGGCCAACGGTCAGGCGGGCGTTGCCTTCGTTTTCGGTGATGGAGATCATCCCGGTATCGGCCACGATGAAGTTGGCACCGGAGATGCCCATATCGGCTTCCACGTAGGCCCTGCGCAGAACGCGACGGGCGATCATGGTGAGTTCTTCGGGGCTGTTGGTCTGCGCTGTGCCGAGTTCTCGGTGGAACAGGTCGCTGATTTCGTCCCGACGCAAATGCATGCAAGGGAACACGAAATGATAGGGGGGCTCACCTTTGAGCTGTTGGATGTACTCGCCCAGATCGCTTTCCACGACACCATAGCCCTCCTCGAGGAGGGCTTCGTTTAGGTGGATCTCTTCGCCGGTCATCGCCTTGGACTTGACGATCGAACGCACGCCCTTTTCTTTGGCGAGCTTCAGAATATAGTCGCGGGCTTGTTTGCTGTCGCTTGCCCAGAAAACTTTGCCGCCCCTCGCAGTGAACTTTTGCTCAAACTCCTCCAGGTAGCGGTCGAGATGGTTGAGCGCCTCGTGCTTAATCGTCGCCGCCGCGTTCCGGGCAGATTTCCAGTCCGTGAAGGTGGCGCCTGTGCGGTTCCGAGCCGTCTGGTAGTTGCCGAGAGCTTTCCGTACAGCCTCACGGCGAGGGCCGTCGTTGGCGGTCAGGTTGGCGTCTTGCTGAAATTGGTGGCGCGGAAGGCCTGCGTGCGTGGTCATCGGCGTAGAAAGAAGGACGCTGGTTACTGGGGGAGAGTGGGTTAGCGACTGGCGAGAACCTCGGCGAGGTGCAGGCATTTTACCGAACCGACGTTGCGATCAAGCCACCCGCCGATTTGCATGAGGCAACTGGAATCGTTGCTGATGACGTAGTCGGCTTTGGTTTCGCAGATGGAGTTGCACTTTACCTCGGCCATGGCGGTGGAAATCTGAGGGTATTTTACGGCAAAAGTGCCGCCAAAACCGCAGCAGGTTTCCGCCTCCGTCATTTCTACAAGCTCAAGGCCCTGCACATGGCGCAAAAGTTCGCGGGGTGCCAGTTTGGTGCCTAGTTCGCGCAGGCCATGGCAGCCGTCGTGGAAGGTGGCTCTGCCTTCAAAGCGCGCGCCTACGTCTGTGATGCCGAGTTTGGTGACGAGAAATTCTGAAAACTCCCAAGTCTTGGCGGAGAGTGCTTTCGCTTCGGCTTCGCGGGCGTGCCCGTGGAAGAGTTCGGGGTAGAACACTTTGAACATCGCGCCGCAAGAGCCCGAACCGGAGATGATGACTTCGGCTTTATGGAAGACATCGAGTTGTTTGGACGCAACGGTGCGCGCTTCCTCCCAGTAACCGGAGTTAAAGGGGGGCTGCCCGCAGCACGTCTGCTCTTCGGGGAATTCCACGGTGTGTCCAAGCCTTTCGAGGACGTGGACCATGGACATTCCCACGTTTGGGTAGAGGGAATCGATGAAGCAGGGGACAAACAGTGTAACGCGCATCGGAGTGGGAGACGGCTAGTGTGAATCGGGCATTGGCCCGGCGCAACCCTACAGGACGGATTAGATCGCTAGAAACGAAGAGCCCCAGCACGGCAGTCCGGAGGTGAATCCTTGGCCGCGCTGGGGCTTTTCTTGTCTTTACTGGATACGAACCGGTTAGTTCACGTAGGCGGCCTCGTTGGAGAACATGATGGCCTGCACGAGTGCCTCCCACGGAGAAAAGGTCACGCGCTGGACGAGGTCGCCGTCATTGAGTACGGCCTTCTTGCCGCCATTATTGTTCTGAGCAGCCTTGAGCTTGTTGGCTGCGAGTTTGGCTGCCTCTTTATTGATGTCGGCCGTGGCGGCTTTCACCGTGGACTGGAACTTGTTCTCGTTGATGAGGAACTGAAGTGCCATCTGTTTTTCAATAGGCGTCGGCGTGCGTTGAAGAATGATCTTGAAGATCGCCACGATACCGGCGTCGGTGTTCTTTTCCATTTTCACTGCTTGCACAACCTCGGGACGGTTGACGATGCGTTGTACAACGCCCGCAGCGAAGGGACTGTTCATCAGGAAAAGAGCCTGCTGGGGTACGATTGTCGAAGTCCGCTTAGTGTTGGGTTGGTCAGGGGCGGACATGTCGAACTGCATTAGCAGATCGGGGATGTTTGCCCGGTCAATGTATCCGTACACAGAGCGGCGGAACGAGTAAGGCTCTTCAGTGATGTTTACCGACGGCCCGCCGATGGTCGTGCGATCCAAGGTGCCTGCCATCGAAAGGAGCGAGTCTCGGAAGGACTCGAAGTCTAGGCGACGAATGTTGGCATGCCAGAGCAGGCTGTTAGAGGGGTCAATCTTTTCGTAATCCACGTCCTTGCTGCGGAACGCCGTGTTGCTGGACTGCTGATAGGTCTTGGAGAGCATGATGGCCTTGTGCAGCGCCTTCACGGACCAAGCAGGCTTTGCGGGACCGAAGTCCTCCATGAACCACGTGGCGAGGAAATCTAACAGTTCCGGATGGGACGGTTGTCCCGCCTGGTTCCCGAGATCGTCTGGAGTACGGACGAGGCCCTCGCCGAAGTGGTACATCCACATCCGATTAACAAGAACCCGTGCTGTGAGCGGATTGTCTTTGCTTGCAATGGATTGCGCGAGCTCAAGGCGACCGCTGCCTTCCTTGAAGGGAGTGGCTTGCCCGTTGCTGCTGAGCACGTCAATGAAACGGCGAGGGACGATTCGTGCCTCTTCCCCAGCCTTCGGAGCGTTGCCGCGAATGAACAGCGGAGAGTCCTTGGGCTTAGGCAAATCCTCCACCACCATGGCGCGTACCGGGCCACCGCGGAAGGTGAGTTTGAGTTCGTTAATTTTGGCGAGCCCTGAGCGGCCTTCCAACTGGCCGCCGAAGACCAATCCCCAGCGGATGCCCTCTTGGCGGAGGCGATCCATGGACAGTTCGGAGGCGGGTACCATTCCAAGCGGGAAGGTTGCTAGCTCCATCAGTGCTTTATTCGGAGCGTTTTCCAAGTTCTTAGTGGCGTCGCTCATTTCAGCGTAGAGACCGGCGACTTTAGGTTCGAGCTCCAGCATCATCTTGCCAAAGAGCACCGCTACTTGGTGGGGTTCCGAGGGCAACGAGGGTTGACGCTTCAGGAAATCAACTACTGCCGCGTTGTACTTCGGACCACGCGCCTTTCCATCCAGAATCTGGGCCAACTGCTCGTCTCGCTTATCTTTCAGCATGATCATCTTAACGAAGATCCCTGTGACTGGATTGTTGGGGTTCAGCTTGGCGGAGTCGTCTACAAAACGCGCCTGAAGTTTGTGTTTCTCCAACATTTCTGTTCCCAACTTCTTTTCCTCCGGAGAGGCTTCCCGGCGGGAAAGGTGGGCGATTTCAAAAATTTGCTCCGCATTTTTACGGAGCCGATCGGAAATTTCGCGCTGGGTCTTGTAGAAGGCGTCCACTGCACCCTTTTCGAGATCGGCCAATTTTTTGGTGAACTCGATATAATGCTGGGAGTTCGGGTCTCCAGCCACGACTGGGCCTTCCTTGGGCTCGGTGATGCTATCGAACACGCCGCGGAGGCCGTAGTAATCTGCGGCGGTGACAGGATCGAATTTGTGATCGTGGCAGCGGGCACACGCGACGGTTAGACCGAGGAAGCCTCTGCCGATGACATCGATACGATCATTGATGATGTCATCTTTTTGGTTAAAACGTTGGCCAATAGTCAGGAACCCCATGGCGGCTAGGTTTTCCTTTTTGTTGTTCGGGACCTTATCCGCAGCCAGTTGATGGATGATAAACTGGTCGTACGGCAGGTCGGAGTTGAGCGCGTTAATCACCCAGTCCCGGTAGGAGTACGCATAGGCGTACCGGTAGTCATTAAAGCGGTCGTTACCTACGATCCCCGTGGTGTCCGAGTACCGGGCGGTGTCCAGCCAATGGCGCGCCCAGCGTTCTCCGTAAGCGGGATCAGCGAGGAGTTTGTCCACCACGCGGGCGTAGGCCTGCTCGGGCTCCGGATCCCGTACAAAGGCCTCAATCTCCTTGGGCGAAGGGGGAAGCCCAATCAGATCAAAGTATGCCCGACGCAGGAGAGCTTCTTTGTCGGCCTGAGCCGCAGGCATCATCTGCTTTTCTTCCAACTTCGCTAACACGAACTTATCAATGGAGTTCTGACACCACGCAGCGTTTTTAACGGTGGGCACGGTTGGGCGGGCCACAGGTTGGAAAGCCCAGTGGGATTTCTTGTCCTTCACGGCCAACTTGGACGGGTCGCGGGGGTCAGGTGCTCCCATGCCGATCCATTTCTTAAGGTCTTCGATCTCCTCGGGTGTAAGTTTCTTTTTAGGAGGCATCTGCAGATCATCCTCCCAAGTGACCGCCTTGATAATCAGGCTGCCCTTGACATCGCCCTCCTTAAATCCCGCCCCCGTTTCGCCTCCTTTGAGAAGGCTTTCGCGGGAGTCTAAGTTCAAGCCGCCCTTGATCTTCCCCTTCTCCCCAGAATGACATTCTAGGCAGGCGTTGGACAAAATGGGACGGATCTTGTTCTCGAAGAACTCCTTTTGCTCAGGAGCAAGCTGCGTGGTGACGGCACCTAAGGCTAGGGAGCCGGTGGCGAAGAACGCGAGAGGCGCCGCCCGCAGGGAAAGTTGGATGAGATTCATAGGACGAGGAAAAGGAAGAGGCAGGAGGGAGGCCGCACGCTGGAAAACGTGCGGCGGGAGACGAGCCGAGGGCGCTTACGCGATGAGTTCCTTGGCGACGTTGCCGAAGTTATCGGTCAGGCGGAAGGGGCGTCCGTTATAGTTGTAGATGAGCTTAGTGTGGTCGAAGCCCATGAGCGCGAGGATGGTAGCGTGGAGATCATGCACGTGCATTTTGTTTTCCACGGAGCGCCCACCGAACTCATCCGTGGCACCGTAAGCCTGGCCGCCTTTGACGCCACCTCCTGCCATCCAAGAGACCATCGCCTTTCCGTTGTGGTCGCGCCCGGGGGCACCCGCGCCGCCGCCAGCGGTCACGGTGCGGCCGAACTCTCCACCCCAGATCACGAGCGTGGAATCGAGAAGGCCGCGATCCTTAAGATCCTGCAGGAGGGCACCAGCAGGGCCGTCGATACCTTGGGCCGCGCGCTTCACCGTGTTGCCGATGTCGGAGTGAGTGTCCCAGCCGCCAGTCGCTACCTGCACAAAGCGCACGCCACGTTCCACTAAGCGACGTGCGACGAGCAGCTTGGTGCCAACAGGGTTTTTGCCACCCATACCCATGCCACCGCCGCCAAGTTCATACTTGTCGCGGATTGCTTGGGGTTCTTTGGAGACGTCGAAGGCGTCGGTGGCTTCAGTCTGCATTTTGAAGGCAATTTCAAACGCCTGGATACGCGCCTCAAGCTGTGCATCCTTTTGGAGCTGAGCCGCATGAAGGTGGTTCATCTGCTCTGCGAGATCAATCTGACGGCGCTGCCGGTCCAGGCTGCTGAACTCGCTCCGGATGTTGGCGAGAATCGTGGAGAGGCTTGCGTTCGGGTCGTAGTTGACGTTGCAACCCTGGTAGATGCCGGGGAGGAAGGCGCTCTGGCGGAACGTAGAGTCACCGCCTAAAGTGATGAATCCAGGCATGTTCTGGTTGACGCTACCGAGTCCGTAAACCATCCAGGAGCCAAGGCTGGGTTTGGGCAACTGGGCTGATCCTGTCATCAGCATCTTAGCTGCGATGCCATGATCGGGGATTTCCGCAAAAAGGGAGCGAATGACAGCGATGTCGTCGATGTGCTTGCCGATTTCTGGAAAAATCTCGGATACTTCAACACCGGATTTGCCGGTTTTCTCAAATTTGAAAGGGGAGCCAAGAGCTGGTCCTTCATAACCCGGGATCTTCTGGCCGTTGTACTTTACAAGCTCCGGCTTTGGGTCCCAAGTGTCTACAGTGGAGGGGGCTCCGCCGGCGAAGATTTGGATGATCGCTTTGGCCTTGGCGGGAAAGTGGGGCGCCTTCGGTGCGAGCGGCCCCATGGGGTTGGCGACCGCAGCATTCAGGTCAAACGGGTTGATGCCGAAGAGGGCAGCGAGGCTCAGGCCTCCAATGCCTACACCGTTGCGGATGAGGAAGTCACGACGGGAGAGCGCGCCTGAAAGGTCCGAGTGGAGGAGGGGCGAGCTATCGGGGCCGAAGGAACAGCTAGAATTGTGTGTGCTCATAAAGGGAGAGAGGAAGGGGGGGATGATGTGCGTTGAGTGAACTTACGATGGAGAATAGGGGGAAATCAGAGTGAATGCGACGAAAACCCGCTCTTGTTTTTCAGCATACCCCGTGCCAATGCCACGCATGGCCGCTCCGGGCCGCCGTTCCCGGACGACTGGGGCAAACGGGATTGGGGCGATTGAGGGCGATTGAGGGCGATTGAGGGCGATTGAGGGCGATTGAGGGCGATTGAG
>CAIWVL010000014.1 GCA_903916085.1 uncultured Spartobacteria bacterium | reverse complement strand
TTTTCATTTTCGAGCAGCGGTATCAGGCGATGCTTCAAAAGGCGCTGGATGGTGACCGGCTTGTGGTCATCGCGCAACCTAGCGGAGAAAGCGACGAGCGACTCTGCGCAGTGGCTGGCGTTGGGTTGGTTCGAGCCTGCGTTCGGAACGATGACGGCACCTCCCATTTGATTTTGCAAGGTGTTGGCCGGGTCCAGTTTACAGGCTGGTCGCAGTTGCTGCCTTTTAGGGTCGCTACGGTTCGCGCCTACGGAGTGATTGAGCCTGAAACACCCAAGGAGCGCCAGACGCGCTTGCAACATTTGCAGGCGCTGTTGGAACAGAGTGCGCTTCAGCTCCCTCCCGAACTGCGCCAGCAAATTGGTAGGATCGAGGATCCCGACGCGCTCACTGACATTGCGGCCTCGGTTTTGCTAGGCGAACCCATTCAGCGCCAAGCACTTTTAGAGCGGGAAGGTAATCTGGAGCGGTATCAGTGGCTACTGCACCTGCTCTCAGGTGGCGAGGTCTAGGAGGGAGTCAATGGGCGTGCCCGACGCCGCAAGTGTCTTCTGCTCTGCCCCAAACGCCGCACTAAAAATTTTTCTGCCTTTGGCACGAAAAAAGGTTGCTTAACCGCACGTGTGCCCCATTCTCGTTGGCCCGCTCGTCGGGTCACGCAGGAGAACATGGTCTCAAACATCGTGTTCGAACGCACTGCACAAACCTATGGCCACCAAAAGATCAAAACGCTATCGCGCCGCCGCTGAAAAAGTCGGCTCACCACGTCCGCATCCGTTTGCAGAAGCTTTGAGCACGCTCAAAAGCCTTCCTGCGACGAAGTTCGACCAGACCGTCACCCTGTCCTTCCGTTTGGGAGTGGACCCACGCCAGTCCGACCAGATGGTCCGTGGCACTTGCCCATTGCCTCATGGCTCCGGGAAGTCGGTGCGGGTTCTGGTATTTGCCGAAGGCGCATCCGCTGAAGCGGCACGTCAGGCAGGGGCTGAGCATGTCGGTTACAAAGACCTCATCGACAAGTGCGTGGGTGGGTTCCAAGACTTCGACGTGGCCATTGCTACACCCGCCTGCATGACTGAGGTCCGTAAGCTCGGCAAGGTCCTCGGGCCACGCGGGCTCATGCCTAACCCAAAGACTGGCACAGTGACAGATGACACGGCAAAGGCTGTGCGCGAGGTCAAGGCTGGTCGTGTGGAGTTCAAGCTCGACAAGAACGGCAATATTTCCGTACCCGTGGGCAAGATTTCGTTCTCCGAAGTGGCGTTGCTAGAAAACGGCACTGCGGTCATTGATGCGATCATCAAGTCGCGTCCCTCGTCGGCGAAGGGGCGTTTTGTGGAAAACATTACCCTCGCTTCCACCATGTCGCCCGGTTTGCGCGTGGATTCGACGCCGTTCCTGAAATTCTAAGGAGGACTACTACAATGCATCCCGCAAAAGCCTCAATCGTTGAAGACATCGCCAGCCGCCTGAACGCCTCGCCGTTCTTGTTTGTGGCTGACTACACAGGTCTCAAAGTCACTCAGTTCTCCGAACTCCGCAACCGGCTTTTCGCCGTGGGCGCTCAGTTCCACGTCGTGAAGAACACGTTCTTGCGCCGCGCTTTGGTGGACGCTGGCCTTCCTGAATTGCACGATCTCCGTGGTCAAACCGCGATTGTGACCGGTGACAAAGATGTCGCCGCCGCTGCCAAGGTCGTAAAAACCTTCGCCGCCGAGTTCAAAAAGCCGACGCTCCGCGCTGGTATCGTTGACAATCTCTCGGTTTCCGCTGATCAAATCAACGCCATCGCTGATTTGCCTTCGCGCGACGTTTTGTTGGCCACCCTCTTGGGGGTCCTTCAAGCACCTGCAACTCAGTTGGTACGCGTGCTCAACGAGCCCGCCGCCTCCTTGGCTCGCGTGCTTCAGGCCAAGGTCGATCAAGCCGGAGCTCCTGCCGAAGACGCGGCTTCTGCCGAACACGCCCAAGAGGCAGCCGCCTCCTAGGCTCCAAATCCCTCACGAAACAATGGGGTGCGTTGAAAAATTCCGCACCCTGTTTTTCTTCCTTTCTCATTCGCGAAAGCGGATGGAAAACCGGTGTCGGTTCCGTAGGGAATCGGTGCCACCTCAAAACCCAAAATAAAATCGGTTCCTCGTCGGGGGAAGGGCCCTTCTTCTTAATTGTTCCGGAGCTCCGGAAAGCGACGATACCACCCGCATCATATGTCCGATACACACGCATTGGTTGAGCAGCTCAGTGGTCTCACGATCCTCCAGGTTGCTGATTTGGTGAAGCAGCTCGAAGAAAAGTGGGGCGTTAGCGCCGCTGCTCCTGTAGCCGTTGCCGCAGCAGGTCCTGCCGCAGCCGCAGCTCCCGTTGAAGAAAAGACGTCCTTCGACGTGATCCTCAAGGAAGCCGGCGCGAACAAGATTGCCGTCATTAAGGAAGTGCGCGCTGCTGTTGCAGGCCTCGGTCTGGCTGAAGCCAAGGCCTTGGTGGAAAGCGCTCCGAAGGCCCTCAAGGAAGGCGTCACCAAGGAAGAAGCAGAAGAGATCAAGAAGAAGGTCGAAGCTGCTGGCGCCAAGGTCGAAATCAAGTAGTCATTTTTCGATTTCCAGCCGGCTCAACTCCGGCTGGATTCATTTGCGCGTCCGGCAAGTTTTCTTTGACTTACCGGACGCGTTATTCTCTCATAAGGTATCCTCCTAATCCGGTTCTGACATCCACACTGACAACCGCAGAGTCGCGCGCAATGACATCCGCTCCGCTTGTGAACCAAATCACAAGCGCTGAGAGTGGTGTGTTCTGCGCGCGCCTCTGCGGTTTTTTGCCCGCAGCCTCCGTACCCACCGAACCCACTCATGTCTGAGCGCATCAACTTCGGCAAAATCAAGGAAGGCGCCGAGCCGCCAAACCTTATCGAGATCCAGCTGAACTCCTACGTGGAGTTCCTCCAAAAAGACGTCCCCCTCAGCCGCCGCAAAAGCACCGGTCTGAATGCCGTCTTCTCGGAAGTGTTCCCGATTTCAAGCTACGACGAAAAAGTCGTGCTCCAATTCGATTCCTTCGAAATCGGCGACCCCAAAATGAGCGTGCGTGAATGTATGCGCGAGTCGCAGACGTTCTCTGCGCCGCTATACGTCACTTTCTCTCTAAAAGAAGAGCGGGGCACCAAGGAGGAAAAGGTGTACATGGGAGAAATTCCTCTCATGACTCCGCAGGGCACCTTTGTGATTAACGGCGCTGAACGCGTGGTTGTCTCCCAGTTGCATCGCTCACCAGGGATCGCTTTTGAATCCTCCGTACATCTAAACGGCAAGGTTCTTTACTCGTTCCGCATCATTCCAGATCGCGGTTCTTGGATGGAAGTTCAGTACGACACGAACGATCTGCTCTACGTGTACCTAGACCGCCGCAAACGGCGTCGTAAATTCCTCGCAACCACCCTTCTGCGTGCTCTTGGATTCGGCACTGACGAAGAAATCATTAGTCTTTTTTACGACGTTGAGACTCTCAAGTTGAGCGATTCCCTTGAAGAAGAGGAGTTCGCGAGCAAGGTGTTGGTCAACTCCGTTCTCGACGGTGAAGTCACCGTGGCGCGCGCTTTCGAACCACTCACTAAGGCGACCATTTCCCAAATCCTAGGACTGGGCATTAAAAACGTCTCCGTAGTCGATTTGAAGGGCGATGACACCATCATCAAAGCCCTGAAGAAGGATCCTGTCGCCACCGAAGAAGAGGCGCTTAAGGAAATTTACCGCCGCCTGCGTCCGGGCGATCCGCCCTCCGTGCCTAATGCGAAGGGTCTGCTCAAGCGTCTCTTTTTCGATCCGAAGAAGTACGACTTGGGTCGCGTGGGGCGTCACAAGATCAACACCAAGCTCAGCCTCAACGTCAGCCCAGAAGAGCGCGTTCTAACCAAGGACGATTTCGTGGGTGCGATGAAGTACCTGATCCAACTCCGCAATGGGGAGGGGCGTCTGGATGACATTGATCACCTAGGCTCGCGTCGTGTTCGGACCGTCGGCGAACTCCTGGCCAATCAGTGTCGTGTTGGGCTCGCCCGGACGGAACGTTTGGTGAAAGAGCGTATGGCTCTCTTCGACATGAACATCGAAGGGATGACGCCTCAGAAGCTCATCAATCCAAAGGCCCTCTCCGCCGTGATCCGCGATTTCTTCGGGCGCTCGCAGCTGAGCCAGTTCATGGACCAGACTAATCCTCTGGCAGAACTGACGCACAAGCGACGTCTGTCGGCCCTCGGGCCAGGCGGGTTGAGCCGTGACCGTGCAGGGTTCGAGGTGCGTGACGTGCATCCTTCTCACTACGGTCGTATTTGTCCCATTGAAACGCCTGAAGGTCCAAACATCGGTCTGATCTCCTCGCTCTCAAGCTATGCTCAGATCAACGACTTCGGCTTCATTGAAACGCCTTACCGCAAGGTAACCAATGGCCGAGTCACTGGCAAAATTGAGTACCTCACGGGCGACCAAGAAGAAAACTTCCTCGTAGCCCAGGCCAATGTCGCTGTGGATGCTGATGGCAAGTTCCTCTCGGACAAAATTGCAGTGCGTTCCGGGGGCGACTTCCTTGAGGTGGAACCTGACAAGGTTCATTACATGGACATCTCGCCCAAACAGCTCGTTTCGGTCGCTGCTTCGTTGATTCCTTTCTTGGAACACGATGATGCTAACCGTGCGCTCATGGGTTCCAACATGCAACGTCAAGGCGTGCCGCTGCTTATCTCGGACGCTCCGCTTGTGGGAACTGGGATGGAAGGCAAGGTTGCTCGCGATTCGCGTGCTGTGATTGTAGTCGAGGGCAATGGCATCGTCGCCAGCGTCACCGCCGATCAAATCGTGGTCACTCCTGATGGCGAGATCCCTGAAACAAAGAAGAGGTTCCGCCACGACCCTTCCGAAGGCATCTACATCTACGATCTGCGTAAGTTCATGCGCTCGAATGCGGGCACCTGCGTGAACCAGCGTCCGATCGTGCACAAGGGTCAGAAGGTAGAAAAGGGTCAGGTCATCGCTGACGGTCCTAACTGCGACAACGGCGAACTCGCTCTGGGCCGCAACGTGCTGGTCGCGTTCATGCCTTGGAATGGCTACAACTTCGAAGATGCTATTACCATCTCGGAACGTGTGGTCAAAGAGGACATCTACACCTCCATCCACATCGACGAGTTCGAGTGCGGTGCCCGCGATACCAAACTCGGGCCTGAAGAAATCACACGCGACATTCCGAATGTTTCTGAAGAAGCGCTCCGTAACCTTGGTCCAGACGGCGTGGTACGTGTGGGCGCGGAAATCCGCCCAGGCGACATCCTCGTAGGCAAGATTACGCCCAAGAGCGAGACCGAGTTAGCGCCTGAAGAGCGTCTGCTGCGTGCCATCTTCGGTGAGAAAGCCGCTGACGTCAAAGACACGTCCCTGACGGTGCCCTCCGGCACTTACGGGATCGTCATGGACGTAAAGGTTTCGAGCCGCAAAGAAGTGGCCAAGATCAAGTTGAGCCCAAGCGAGTCCAAGCGTCAGCAAAAGGAAGCAGAAGAGTTCCATCAGAAAAAGTTGGAAGAGCTGCACGAAGAGCTCACGGAAGCTCTGGCGAACATTCTTCTTGGGGAAAAGATTCCCCTGGACGTTGTCAACGCGCAGACCGGCGAGATCATCATCCCTGCCAACCGCAAGATCACAAAGACGCTGTTGCGTAAACTTGCGCAGGTGTACGATCACGTGGACATCGATCCATCTCCGATCCGTAACAAGATCCGCGAGATCATTGGTGAGTTTGAGCCCCGTTTCCAAGAATTGGAAAATGAGCACGAATCTTCCATGGACAAGCTTGAGAGCGGGGACGACATTGACCCCGGCATTATCAAGCAGGTCAAGGTGTACATTGCCTCCAAGCGTAAGCTTTCGGTGGGAGATAAAATGGCTGGTCGTCACGGAAACAAAGGGGTTGTGGCCCGTATTGTTCCGGAAGAAGACATGCCGTTCCTCTCCGATGGAAAGCCAGTGGACATTGTGTTGAACCCGCTAGGGGTGCCTTCTCGAATGAACGTGGGACAGGTGTTGGAGACCCATCTCGGAGTGGCCGCAAAGGCGCTCGGATTCAAGGTCGCTACGCCCGTGTTTGATGGGATTAAGGAAGAGCAGATCTTCGAATTCCTCAAGCAGGCCCGCCAAAAGGAGGGCTTCACTTGGGTCACTGAGACTGGTAAAGCCACGGTTTATGATGGTCGCACCGGGGATTCTTTCGATCAACAGGTCGTTGTCGGCTACATCTACATGCTCAAACTCGGCCACTTGGTCGCGGACAAGATCCACGCCCGTGCCGTTGGTCCATACTCGCTCGTTACCCAGCAACCGCTGGGCGGGAAAGCGCAGTACGGTGGCCAGCGTTTCGGGGAAATGGAAGTGTGGGCACTGGAAGCGTACGGGGCAGCCTATACGTTGCAGGAATTGCTCACCGTCAAATCCGATGACGTTCAGGGTCGTACACGCATCTATGAAGCCATTGTCAAGGGCGACAACTCGCTGGAAGCCGGTACGCCGGAGTCCTTTAATGTGTTGATTAAGGAAATGCAGTCGCTAGGCCTTGATGTCAAGG
>CAIWVL010000013.1 GCA_903916085.1 uncultured Spartobacteria bacterium | reverse complement strand
TGGGCGGCCGAGACTCGCACGGGAGCGGCTTTTACTCGGTTTGTGGTAAAAGTACCAGCCGCCACTGAGGGCTTGGATGACACAATGAGAGCAATGTCAGGCCGGTCCGGGTTAGTGGCTTTGATGCCGCAGTAAATGCTGCCGGAAAGGAACCCGGCTGGGGCATTGATACCGCCAGAGATTTCAGTGAAAACGGAGGACATGATTCTGGGATAGATTCGGGAAGCTTTGAATGGAAAGCGCTGCTGGCGGAAGCCAATTCTGACAGAGAACTCTAACAGGATAGTTTGCGATCAGAGAAGGCCACTGGCTTCATTCCAACCACATAAAATGTTGAGACATTGCACTGCCTGACCTGCAGCCCCCTTGACGAGGTTATCCTCGGCACTGAGCAGAATCACACGCCCCGTGCGAGGATCGTGCCTCCAGGCAATATCAATAAAATTACTATGCGTGACGTGCTTCGTGTCCGGCAGGGCAGCGCCCTCAAGCAACCGCACAAAGGGCGAGCCATCGTAAGCCCGGTGCAAAACTTCTCCAAACCTTTGCACGTCCACCCCAGAACGCGGTTTAGCGTAGATCGTAGTATGGATGCCGCGTGTGACTGGAATTAAGTGGGGCGTAAAGCTAATGAAAACGGGTACACCCGCTGCGCCAGACAACTCCTGCTCGATTTCAGCCAAGTGCCTGTGTTTGGGTACACCATAGGCGCGCACGCTCTCGTTGCACTCGGCGTACAGATAATCAATTTTCGCAGTCCGCCCGGCACCACTGACACCGCTCATGCTGCATACCTGGATGGAATCGGGCTCCAAAAGTTCTTCGCGTAATAAAGGAATCAGCGGCAGCAATATACTTGTGGGATAACACCCGGCGCAGGCCACAAGATCTGCCCCGCGCAGAGAGTCTCGGTAGATTTCGGCAAGGCCGTAAATACTGCGCGCCGCCAGAGCGGGCTCATGGTGAGCTTCGCCGTAAAACTCTTCGTACACTGCAACGTCTTTAATACGAAAGTCCGCGCTCAAATCCAGCACCCGCAGACCCGCCCGAAGGAGAGGTCCGGCAAATTCGTGCGCAAGACCGTGCGGTAGAGCGAGAAAAACAACCTCAGCGCCCGAGGCCACAATGGCTGGGACTTCGGAGGCGATAAAGGGCAGTTCCGAGTAACGCATCCCAGCAAACCGAGGGAAAACGCTCCCCATGGTTTGACCAACGAGCTGGCGCGAAGTGAGCGCCACGAGCTCAGCGTGGGGATGTGCAATAAGTTGGCGCACCAGTTCTTCACCGGAATAGCCACTTGCGCCCACAACCGCAACTTTTACTGAGGAGTGCATAGATCCCGTAACTGTAATAACTCCACAGGGCGAGTGGAACGCAAAAAGCGCCTAATACCAAACCACCTGATGAGCGAACTTCGTCGCTCTCTGCCCCAAATCCACAGCCCCTCACTTCGATCACTGACTCGTCTTGACAATCTTAAGCAGGCGATCGTTGTAACTATCTGTTATGTAGAGTTCGCCAGTCTTAGGATGAATACTGACTCCGTGCGGGCGGGCGAGATCGCACTCCTCAGGAGAACTGCCCAAACCTCTAAAGCCCTTTGTGCCCGTTCCCGCCACACGCTCGATGCGCCCAGTGCTCGGCACATACCGGCGTACCAAGTGATTTTCAGCATCAGCAATCAGCACTGTGTTATCCCGGTCCACACACAAATGCTTGGGCCCATTCATGGTCGCGTCCAAAGCAGGCCCGCCATCACCCTGATTGCCCACCCTTCCCGACGCGTTCACCACCGTACGAATGTTTCCCTCGACGTCCACCACCCGTAGGGCGTTTCCGCCACGCTCCAGAATGTACACGTTTCCGAGATGATCCGGCGCCACCGCGCGAGGGTCAGACAAAGGCTGGTTGGTGGCCTGGTTACCATCGGTGGGCACGCCCTTTTTTCCATTGCCAGCCACCAGTTTGAGGGCGGACGTCTGCAAATCCAAGACCCACACTTGTTTGAGGTCGGCGATGAAAAGATGCGTCTTTGCATCGTCCAAAGTGATGCAGTAGGGGCCGCTGCCTTTTGCCCGTTCTCGTGACACTTCAAACCCTGGGAGACTACGAACGGTTCCCGTGGTTGAATCCACTTCACGAATACGCCCGTTCCAAGTGTCGGCCACCAAAATACGTCCGCTCGGGAGCACCGCCAAATTGTGTGGACCATTGAACTGCGCCTCCAAGGCAGGTCCTTCGTCGCCAGAGAAGCCGGGGCCATTCCGCCCGGCGACATGGCGCAAAATGCCATCAGTGTTCAGACTCAGGAGGCGGTTACTGGAAATCATCTCGACGATCCAGAGGTTTCCAGATTCATCAAATTCCGTGCCAAACGGCTCGTGGAGAGCGGCACCTGAAGCCGTCGCGGGCAGTGCGCTGAGACCGCCTCCGGCGACGAGCTGGATCTTGTCCGCCCAAAGGTCTCCACCGCATCCAAACGCACCTGCGACAGCGAAAAGCAGCGAAACCGCCCGGGACCCTAAGCTGCGTCTCGTGTGCCGCTTACAATTTACACTCAGATTCATGCAAAGTTTTAGTTCTCGCGTAACACGCGAATGCGGTGAGCGTCGCTATCGCTCACAAAAATGGAGCCGTCCTTGTCCACAAAGATGCCCTGCGGTTTGGACATCAAACATTGGAGGGGATTTCCATCAGGGCCGTCCCCGCGCTCGCCACTACCTGCGACCCGCTCTAGGACGCCTGTTTCGACATTAATTTTGCGCACGCAATTGTTGCCACTATCCACCACGTAAGCATTCCCGTTAGGAGCCAAGGCGATTCCCTTCGGAGAGTTGAACTGGGCGACCACGGCGGCACCACCGTCTCCAACAAAGCCCTTTGCGCCCGTACCGGCCATGAGCATGATTCGGCGGGTTTTGAGGTCAAACTTGATCACTTGATTCCCATCGCGTGTTACCACCCAGGGATTGCCTTCCTTGTCAAAGTCGATCGAGCGCGGCGCTCGCAACTGTGCGCCTTCGATGGGCGAACCATCAGGAGTATCCCCAGCGGTGCCAGTACCTGCAAAGGTTGAGATATCACCCGTTTTCATGTCCACCTTGCGAATAGCATGATTGCCCGTATCACAGATGTACAAGTCGCCGTCGGGACCGAATTGAATACCACTAGGCTGCTTGAGATGCGCGATGCTAGCCGCTTCACCATCGCCTGAGTAGCCGCCAAACCCAGTCCCAGCGAAGGTGCGAATGATACCCGTTTTCATGTCCACCTTGCGGATCGCGTGGTTGCCCATGTCAGAAATGTAGAGGTCACCGAGTGCATCAAAACGCACCTCGTGAGGCATGTTGAGAGACGCCTCCAAGGCGGGACGCCCATCACCGGCAAACTCCTTTTTACCATTGCCAACCACCGTAAAAATGAAGCCGTCAGGGCGCACTTTTCGGATCCGGTTTCCACCGTACTCGCAAAACCAAAGCGCCCCGTCTGGACCACGGACGATACCGTAAGGCTTATCTAATTGGGCATCCTTAGCCTTGCCATAATCGCCCTTGAAGCCTGGATTGCCGTTGCCGGAGAACGTTTGGATATTCCAAGACCCGTGCGCACTCGAGAGCGCGAACGCACAGGCCAACAAACTTTTCCAAAAACTGTGCCTCATAATCTGAAGAAGGGTGGCTGCACTCGTCGCTAATGACCCGCACAAATTGCGCATGACAGCCTCCCGCTAGAGCGCCTCGTATTTTCCGGGAATGGGCAACGGATAAATGCCGTTTTCATCAGGCAAAACGGGGGGAGTGTCTTGAAGCGACGTGATTGGAGCATGGAGCAACCGCTCCGAATGAATGGCCTCATCCCACTCGATCTTCTTTCCTGAGTAGCCTGCCATTCGGCCCATGATAGCGGTCATCGTGCTGAGTGCACCACGTTCTGCCTCATTATATGGCGTATCCTCGACAATCGCCTTGAACAGGTCGTCGTGCTCCTTTTGGTACGGGTTAACGATGGGTTTCTCCAGTTCGTATTTCCAAGGATTAGCGCCAGTGATCGTGAAGATGTTCCGATCGTTCAGCATTTCCACCGAACCCAAGGAGCCGTGGGCGGCCTCGGCTACGTAGTTAAAGCAACCGGCGATCTGGCGGTTTTGAGCAAACAAACGCGTGCCATCGGCGTACTCGTACTCGATCGAAAAATGATCGTACAAACAGCCCGCTTCTTTTCCACGACGCACCTCGGCACCGCCCACACCCATAGCGCGGACTGGATACATTCCCTTGATCCAGTTAATAACATCAATGTTGTGGAGACCCATGTCCAAATGAATGTCGCCACACTGCCACGCAAAGTAGAACTGGTTGTGCAACTGGTACTCGAGCTCGTTCCACTCGGGCTTACGTGAAACCATCGCGCGCGCCGTGCCCATGTTCCAAAAGGTGCGGGCGTAATAAATTTGACCAATAGCACCGTCCTGAATGCGCTTCACGGTCTCCATGTAACCGAGCTTGTGGCGCCGCTGTAGACCTACGCCGACCTTCAAATTTTTGCGCTTTGCCTCCTCAGCGGCTGCCAGTACTCGGCGCACTCCGGGAGCATCCACCGCCACGGGCTTTTCCATGAACACGTGTTTGCCCTGGCGCACTGCCTCCTCAAACATCATGGGACGGAAGGTACAAGGGGTTGCCAAAATTACCACGTCACAGGCGGCAATCGCCTGTTTGTACCCTTCAAACCCCAAAAAAAGACGCTCTTCGGGCACATCCACCTTGTCCGGATGCTGCGCCTTCAAATTATTGATCGTCGTCTGAGCAATGTCGGGAAAAATCTCAGCCATCGCCACCAACTTAATGTTTGCCTCCGTGCGAAGAGCCTGATTAGCAGCCCCAGAACCGCGACCGCCGCCGCCTACCAAGGCAAGTTGAAGTGGACCTCCCCCCGTCGCAGCGTAGGCAAAGCGTTCTATCGGTAGAGCAGAGAGCACCGCGCTCGCAGTAGTCGCCTGCTGTAAGAAACTCCGGCGAGTGAGCGAGGGGTCATTTGGAGATGTCTGGGGACCTGAGTTCATTGCGTCTTGTATTAGAAAAATGCTAGAGAAGCTCCCACGAGAAACAAGAGTTGACTGAGAGTCTTTGTGGATGCTCCCACGAGCGGCAACGAACCACGGTCCGCGCTCAGTCCAATACCGACAGCCCGCCCTCTCGCCACACACAACGGGCGATGCACTCCAGAGAAACATCAGTCTCCCTAGAGCTCATGCCCTAAGCACCGCCCGCTAGCGTTTCAGCCGTTCACGAAAAGCAATGAACCCTTCACTTCACGGCCGTTCCCCTTGAGTAAATAGCCCCATCGCGATGTCGCCCTTGGGGAGAATGCGAGTGGGCATGAGCCCCGCCGGGCCCTGCGGGCCGCTAGCGCCCTGTGGGCCTTGTTGGCCTTGCTGCCCCTCTGGTCCAGGTGCTCCAGTCGCCCCCGCTTCACCCTGCGCTCCGGGAAGTCCCTGCGGCCCGGGTGCTCCATCGGCTCCGGCCGGGCCGCGGACACCTTGCAATCCTTGATTCCCCTGAGGGCCCTGAGGGCCCGCGCCGCCGTTTGCTCCCGTAGTCAGTGGCGGTACGATTTCCAGCACCGCCGAAACGCCGTTTGCCGCCTCCCGGCTCCCAAGAACAACAAACACCGAGCTATCTCCAGCCATCAGAGCGAGGCCGTAATTTGGAGTCGTGCCGTCCACCCAATCACGCACCAGTTCTGTGACATCTAGACTGATCCATTTGCCTGTAGCGGAAACCACCGCCGTTGCGTAAGGCTTGGCTGTTTCAGGATCCTTGGCCACCATCGGAGCGATAAAATCGCTCAGCGTTTTATCGTTCCAATTCCCCTTGGCAGCAAGAACTTGAATCGAACCGGCAGTATAAAGGTGGGTGACATAAACGGAGAGCGTGGCTTTGCCGACGTTGGCCCAGGTGGTTCCGGGCGCAAGCGCCGGATCGATGTCGAATTGAAGCCAGGCGCGCCTAGCAGATGCAGGGCGTCCATCCACAGCGACACCGGCATTGGCTGCAAGCACAACGCGGGTCTGGCCGGGGATGGTGCTAGTCGTGGCGTTCTGAGAAAGCAAGGCGCGCGCGGCTTGCAGAGAGGTGGAAGAGGCTAAAAACAAACCGACGGCACCGAGTACGATCACCAAATTCACCAAATTCACCAAATTCACCAAATTCACTACATTTGCCACATTTGCCAAAATGGAACCTGAGTTTTTTCTCATAGCGTTTTGTTGTTCTCCAGACGCATATGGCTACGGATTTCGGAGTTAAGAGGCCTTAAGAGAGCAGCAAAAACGGCATTTGGTTGATGGCAGATGAGCGTTACACCAGTGCTAAAATAAACAAATCTGCTCTCAAATTGCCCGCCAGATCGGCGCTAAAGTCCTACCCCAAGCATGCTCAAGCCTCCCCCAGACGGCGTCTGTGCGCGACGACGGCCATCCGCCTCACCGTTGAAGTATCCAATGGTGCATTAACGCAGAAAGTCTTGCGGCGGCTCCCTGCGACTTGGTCCGGGGACTCCAAAAAAACTGACTTCCCACTGCGTTGGCACTCTATTTTCCAATGCAAAAGGCGCTGAAAATTCGCCCTAAAAGGTCTTCCGAATGCGCTCGACCAACCACTTCTCCAGCTGCATCCAACGCGGCGCGCAGTTCCTCTGCGACGAACTCTGGAGGAAGCGGCGTTATGAGAGCAACCTCGGCGGCCTTCAAAAAATCAAGACATCTGCGCAGACAGTCATGGTGCCTTGCATTGATGGCCACTTCGTTGTCTGCGTCACTCAAACCAAGACCAGAAGTCAGTCGCGCATCGATTGCAGCCTCCAATGCGGTCAGCCCAGTTTCCTCCGCAAGACCGGTCGCAGGCAGGCACGAAATTCGCACTGCCTCTCGCACCGCTTCAATTTCCTGCCAACCCGGGTGTTCAGGGAGATCGGATTTGTTGAGCACGAGGATCGCGGCTTTACCCGAATCTGGGAGGGAGGCCGGGGGAGGAAGCGTGACGTCGAAAAGATGGAGAATGAGATCGGCCTGTTCTAGTTGGCGACGGGCGCGGGCGATGCCCTCCAGTTCAACGACATCCGCGCCGTCGCGCAATCCGGCGGTATCCACGAGCCGCAACGGCCAACCGCGCACCATAACGACCTCTTCGAGCGTATCGCGAGTGGTGCCCGGGAGAGGACTGACAATGGCCCGTTCAAAACCCAGAAAACGGTTGAGCAAGCTACTCTTACCCACATTGGGAGCACCACTGAGGACTGTACGCACCCCAGCCCGTAAGACGCGCCCCTGCTGGGCAGTGGCGAGTAGTTGCTCGAGAATTACCATCACCCCTTGGAGGCGCGCCACCATCGGCGCCCCCGTATCAGGCGCAATGTCTTCTTCGGGAAAATCAATGTAAGCCTCCAAATGAGCCAAGACGTCCAGAATCGCGCCGTTCACCCCGCGAATACGTTCCCCCAAACGTCCCTCCAACTGTCTCGCTGCAGCCTTCAAGGCCAAATCGCTTTGGGCCCCAATGAGATCCATAATAGCCTCAGCTTGCGTTAGATCGAGTTTTCCATTCAGATAGGCTCGGCGCGAAAACTCACCGGGCGATGCCGCCGTCGCTCCCGACCGCAACAACAGCTCCAAAATACGGCGCGTCACTAGGGATCCCCCGTGACACGCAATTTCCACCACATCCTCGCCCGTAAAGCTTGCAGGAGCGCGAAATGGGGTCAGCAAGACCTCGTCCACCACAGAGGTTCCGTCCATCAGGCAGCCGAAGTGCTGGGAACGAGGGCGCAACTCCAGGGGCTGGCCCAAGGGAATCGCCCTCGGAGGCAAGTTTTTTGGATTAAGCGCTTTTTGATTAAGCGAAAACACGCGCCCAGCTACAGCAAACGCCTCGGGCCCGCTCAGGCGAATGAGCGCGATGGCCCCCTGCCCCGGAGGCGTCGCGATGGCTGCGATGGTTTCCATGAAAAGAAAATGCTCGACAAAGGGCAAACAAAGACCCGACCTCAAATAGCCTGCTGCAAAGCAGTTAGCCCCTCTACGAAGCGCCGGTTTTGATCCATGGTCCCCACCGATACCCGAATCCATTCGGGTAGTTTGTAGGCAGCCATGTCGCGTACGATGATACCCTGCTTCAGAAGGGCACTAAAGACGGCCTTCCCGTCGCCCACTTTTACCAACACAAAATTCGCGTGGCTTGGCACATACTCGAGTTGGAGCTTCCCAAAACTCTCCTCAAGATAAGCACGGCCCTCATCCGTAATTTGGCGCGTTTTGCTCTGATGCTCTTCGTCAAGCAATCCCGCCAAGGCACCGGCCTGAGCGATCCCATTGGCGTTGAAGGGTTGGCGGGTCTTTTGGAGCGCCGCAATGAGATCAGGTTTGGCCAGTCCGTAACCGATCCGGAGATTAGCGAGCCCCTGTATTTTAGAAAAAGTCCTCAGCACCACCACGTTGCGTCCCTCACGGATGAATTTGAGGGTATCCGGTGGATTTTGGAGGAACTCAAAGTAGGCCTCGTCGAAAACAACCACGACGTGGTCTGGCACCTTATCCATGAACCGGTCGATTTCCTCCTGCGAAACAAGGGTTCCCGTGGGATTATTGGGGTTGGCAACAAAAACTTCGCGCGTGGCAGGGGTGATCGCTGCCGCCATGGCGTCCAAATCGTGCTTGAAGCCTGGATCCGGCACCTCGACGGTGCGGGCACCAAAGAGCGTCGCCATAAGCTTATAGACCACAAAAGCGTGCTCGGCAGTGATGATCTCATCCCCGGGCTTGAGGAAAGCATGTCCAATAAACTCGATCACCTCATTGGAACCGCAGCCCAAGATCACGTTCTCACGGGCAAGCCCGCACCGTTGAGCAATTGCCTCCCGCAAGTAGTAACCGCCGCCATCGGGATAAAAATGACTGCGCTCCAAGGTCGCTCGCATCGCCTCGAGCGCTTTTGGTGAGGGGCCCAAGGGATTTTCGTTGGAGGCAAGTTTGACAATGGAGGAGGGCTCCAAACCGAGCTCACGAGCGACATCCTCGATGGGTTTGCCGGGTTCATAGGCGACCAGATCACGAAGCCAGGGATGGGCGAGATTCCAAATCGAAGACATAGGTTTGGGGAGCATAGGGGGAGTCTCAGCGTTTTGCCAACCAATGGGCAGGGGATCTTGCACAGAAAGGTGAGCGCAGGCGTGACTCGCCCCGCCGCTCTCCCGCGCGGCAGCCTCATGTTGTCTCAAAAACGCAATCACAACCTTCTATTGTACAATTTGTTCCAGACTTCCCGTTCACCCCTCCCACACCCCCGAGCCACACGTTCCAATCTGAATTTTTTGTTTATACCACCCACCTAAACGTGTTCGCTCGCCAACATGGATCCCCGCCAATACCTCGCCGCTCCTGTCCTGCTCGCTGGTCTATTCTCGCTCGCTCCCATCCCGTCCAGAGCGGTCGCACCTCCTGCCAACTTTGAAGAAGCACTCGCGGGAACATACACCCTGCCAGACCCGCTCACCATGCAGGACGGTTCACCAGTAAAAACCGCCGCCGATTGGACCACAAAACGCAGGCCGGAGCTCCTGGAATTATTCGAGGAACACGTGTACGGACACCCGCCAGCCCTGTGGGGAACTCTTCAGTTTGAAGTGTTGGAGGTGCTAGAAAACGCATTGGACGGCAAGGCGACACGCAAACGCGTCCGAATTTTTCTCAAGGAACACCCAGAATGGACTGGAATAGAGGTACTTCTCTATTTACCCAAAACCGGAAACAAAAAGGTTCCCTGCTTTGTGGGGCTCAACTTCAACGGAAACCACGCAGCCACTGTGGAGGCCGATGTCCCCATCAGCACCAACTGGATGCGCGATACCCAAGCTAACCCGCCACGCAATAAACCGCCTCAATCCCCCGACACGACACGTGGCAGCGAACATTCGCGCTGGCTGCCGGAGAAACTCATCGCTGCCGGATTCGGACTAGCAACGGCTTATTATGGAGACATTGAGCCCGACTATGCCGGAGGCTGGAAGGTCGGGATCAGGGGAGCGCTGAGTCCACAAGGTGTGGCAACCGAGTGGAAGGCAAACGAGTGGGGCGGCATCGGCGCATGGGCCTGGGGACTGAGCCGGATTCTGGACTATCTCGAATCGGACCCCGCCGTGGACGCTCAGAAGTGCGCGGTCATAGGCCACTCGCGTTTGGGCAAAACAGCGCTATGGGCGGGGGCGCGGGACGAACGATTCTCGATTGTTTTGGCTAATGACTCGGGCGAAGGCGGGGCTGCGTTGATGCGGCGAAATTACGGCGAAACCGTTGCGATCATCACCGGCGCGTTTCCTCATTGGTTTGCGGGTCGCTGGAGCAGTTACGCGAATCGCGAAACGGAGTGTCCCGTAGATCAGCACGAGTTGGTTGCTTTGGTCGCACCACGCCCTGTGGCCGTGGGCAGCGCTGTGGAAGATCGATGGGCGGATCCTTTGGGGGAGTTTTTGAGTGCCAAAAACGCCGGAGCAGTTTATCAACTTTTTGGTAAAAAAGGATTAGAATCTGAATTGCAACCTGCTGTTGGAGAGTCGATTGGAAATTCCATTGGATATCATCTCCGAGCTGGAAAACATGACCTCACCGAGGAGGACTGGGGGCAATACATTAAGTTCTGCGCGCGGCACTGGCCGGGTTAACTTTGGCAAGGTGCCCACAGAGCCGCAACTTACTCAAGGCGCAGGCATCATGCACTATTACAAGAATAATTGATTTTTTTTGATCTCGGGGTTTACAGCTTAGATACTATGAGCTACTTAGCTGAGGTAGGAATTGGTTGCCCCCATTCACCCTCTTCCTTATGAAAGGCATCATTCCATGTCGAACTGCGTTGAGACTACATCAATCAGGTTCATTCGACTGGTTTGAGTGCGGTTCGTTAAGTCAACATCATCTCATCTACCTCTAAATATACTCATGCACGAGTTCCGGACTCTCCTCGCAAAATTTCTTCGGGAGACCAACTGGACGCAGCAGCACCTGGCGGGCCAGTTGGACGCCGACCAAGCTACTGTATCCCGCTGGCTCAGCGGTCGCGTACAAATGGGCGGTCAAACCCTTCAGAAACTTCTAGCCTTGGTGCCTGAAGAACGCAGAAGCGAACTGTTGGAGGCTTACCTCCGGGACCAGATCCCTGCTGGTTTCGAGTATCTTGTAGACCTGAAGCCCGTCGGCGAAGATGCCGCCCGACTCAAACCTGCGGTCTCCACAGAGCCAGAGTTTCCCAAATCCATCGAACCTGAACTCAAGCGGCGCCTGGTGTTCTTCACTAAGCTTGCAATGGGCTCACCGGAAGTGCGTAAACTTCTGGACGTCATCTACAAACTGGCGACACGCGGCAAGTAGTTCAATCGCCCCCATCCTAAAAAGATGGGGCGCTGGGGTTCACACGCTAAAACCAAGCTGGGATGTTTTCTCTACCCAACAAGGTACTGAGTTCATTTCGATCTTGGAATCTGCCCTGACAGCCCATCGGGGGGAGATTACTTTCTCCCTCGATGGAGCGTCTGGAGACAAAAGCTCGCACGCGTTTCCTTACGCTTCCAGACACCTCAATCTGCCGAGTCCAAACAAAACTAGGCAAGCAGCTGGTGCCGGATGAAATCGTTCGTTCACATCCGTTCGTGACCAGCCGCATTCCGAGCAATGACCGCTCTTGGAGCAAAGCGAGTTTGGGTAGAGCGAGCGGCCGCCGACTCGAACCGTGCCTCAGGTTTAATCACGAGATCAAGGGATCGTTCCCCGTCCCTGCCTCGTTTGACATGCCTCATTAACAGTAACGATTCGTTGCTCCACTCGCTAGAGGGTATCGCTGGCTGCTAGAAACCATTCTTGAAGCAGTCCGTAAAATTGCATCTGGAAAACGGCCACCCCTTCCGGGGCCGGATGAGCATCAGAGCCCTCCTCTTCACCCTCCTCGTCTCCCAGTTTGAATTGAGCTGAGAGACAAAGCCTCGCTTGGTTGAGGGCGTGAATCCATGCGGGGAGATTCTCCATCGGGATGTCGAGTGCCGCTCCACGGTGAGCCTCGAAGCGCAGACTGAGAAGATCGTCTGCAACACGGTTGCGGTTCCACGCGAATTGCTCCTCTAAATCTGGACGCACAAACTCCCGCCACTCTTGGTCCGCCTCAGGATCGCGGCCCGCCGTAGGGCTGGGAAAAAGTCGGGCATCGGCATCAGGGTGGGCGAAGCCGGATTCGGGTACCTCGCGCAACAGGGAGCACAAGAAATCATCTAAGCCAGAGAGCACCAAGGTGGAGGGATCTTTGGCGTGAAGAGTAAGTTTGCGACTCATACGCTGCGCTCCAAAGTGGCTAGCAAAAGGAAGCTATGCAGTTGTTGGACGTACAGTTCCGCCCGTTCTCGCTCGCCCGACCAGAGGATGGAGCGCCCCAGCGTGTGGACTTCCATCATGTGGCGCTCGGCCTGGGCGAGCGAATGCTCGAACACCTTTATAAACACTTTCGTGACGTAGGACATGAGGTTTACCGGGTCGTTATGAACAACCACGTTCCATGCGGCATCCAACTCCAAATCTTCAATAATCTCTAAATCTGGCGTAGGAGCAGCAATACCGGCCGAGCAAGGCTCGGTAATAATGCATTCAAAAGAAAATTCCAGAATCGTTCGCATAACAAAAAGTGACTACCCACATTTAACCCATAAAACTTGGAAAAAATAACGCAATCAGCGCAATATTCACTTTAGCTTATGCATACGGAGCGACATTAAGCGCATTGATAATCTGCCGAAAGCGCCCGAAACTCTTGCGCACCGGGACAAACACGAGTCTTGGAAGATCCGCTAATTCCGGTTCATTGCTTTCCTCTGGGAGCTGCACCGTTTGCTCCAGAGGATTACCCCCAAAGACATCAGAGAAACGCTCCCGCATTTCAAACAGGGCAATCTCCGAGATTGGGCGTAGCATGCGGATGACAAGTTGCTCGCCTACCCACCGGTAAGAGTGAAAGTTACGGTAAAACTGCTCAATCTCGGCGACAGCGTCCTCCAGGTTGTCCGTCACACGGAAAAGATGGAAGTCCTCAGAGGAAATCAACCCCAGCTTCAGGAGGTACTCGGCTAGAAAGCTATTCCAGGTGTTCCAATAAGCACCATGGGCCTTGTCTACCATGATGACAGGCAGGATACGCGCCTTGCCCGTTTGCATGAGAGTCAGCACCTCAAAGGCCTCGTCCATGGTTCCAAACCCGCCCGGAAAGACCACGAACGCTTT
>CAIWVL010000012.1 GCA_903916085.1 uncultured Spartobacteria bacterium | reverse complement strand
GGCGATGGCATCAAAGTTATTGGCGGGATCAACCACCCGACCGCCGGAGAGCAGCAGCGAATTCATCGCGTCGAGTTTAGCGGCGACGGATTGACAAGGCAAGCCCGAGCGATTTAGTATTGCCTTGTTACTAAGTCGGTGGCGGGTCAGCCGCGCCGAAGCGCAGCGTAGGCGGGTGTAGTTCAATGGTAGAACGGCAGCTTCCCAAGCTGCATACGAGGGTTCGATTCCCTTCACCCGCTCCATCTTTTTAAGTCCCTTTCAGGCCTGTAATTACTCTTTAAACAGAGACTTACAGGCCTTCTTCTTGCCCCACAATCGCGGGCCTCCGAGTGACACCAAAAGCCACCAAATGCCTCCGGAAGTCACCAAAACCGTGGATGAACGTGGATGATTTTTAAGGCGCCAGCCACGATTCTGAGCGATAGATCTATGTGAAAATCCGACAGAAACGCTACGCCTCCGGTGTCGTCAAATGGGAAGCCGATCTCGGAGAAATCAACGGACGGCGCGTCCAGCGCTACTTCCCAACTCGCGAGCAGGCCAAGGAGTTTGTGCGCGAAGCCCAGGCGTCCCTAAAACTTCACGGCACGGACGCAACCTTCGTTTCTCTTGCCGATCGACTTCTGTTCACGAAGTGGAAGGAGGAACTCTCCAAAGTGGGTGCAAACATAGAGCAGGCGGGCATTTTCTTTCTAAAGCACCACGTCCCCCTGAAGCAGGGGCCCTCTCTGGTCGAATTGGGCAAGACGTACATTTGCGCGATGCAGGCAGGCGGCGAGTCCTCCCTCAACGCAGAGAAAACCATCTACAGTCTGAAGCTTCCAAATCTGCGAAACCTCTTCCGCTACGCAGAAACCAAGGGCGTCCATGACATCCGCGACCTCTCTCGCGAGTTTATTGAGGCGTGGATTTCGGAGGCGGGTGGAAAAGCTGAGACCAAGAAAAACCGGATTCGCACCGTTCGCCACTTTCTGGAATGGGCGCGGCGCTCTAACTACATCCCGTTCAACCCCATCATGGGACGCGATAACGCCATTGCCGTAGGCGAGGAAAAGAAGGGCGACATCCTGAGCTACGGAGTCAAAGAAGTGCGCTCGTTGCTGTACCAAGTACTCAATGGCCAACATCGTTCCAAGTACAACAGTTACACTGACTCGTATGAATGGGTGTCGTATCGGCCATTCATGGGCTACATCGCAGCCGCACTTTTTTGCGGAATGCGCCCCGAAGAAATCAAAAGAACGCCCCTTTCCAATCTCGATCTGGTGAGCCGGCGCATTGTTGTGACCGGCAAGGCCAGCAAAACCAACAAACCGCGAGTGATTGAGCTCTCACGGGTGGCGACAGCCTGGTTCCGATTGTGGCGTCGGTTCTGTCCCGAGCAAACCACCCTAATGCCGGAAACATTCCCGGGGAGATGGAGGGGGCTGCGCGCGGTATCGGGATTACCTCGGCTTCATGACGGCCTCCGCCACACCTTCGCTTCGATGCATTACGCGGAGCACCAGAACGCGGCCCAGCTGCAAGCAGTAATGGGTCACGACGAAACCCAAGACACCCTGTTCGCCCATTATCGTGCCGTGAAGACGACTGGCGGAGAATGGATGACGAAAAAAATGGCTGACGAGTTCTGGAACCTTATGCCCACCGCAGTTCGAGACTACAAGGAACAGAAATGACCCTCTGGTGAAGCCGTCCCGCCACCCGCCATCAGCTCCGTTCAACCCGAAGCCGGTCCTCTCCAGTCTCTGCACACAGCCGCCCGCTTCCGGTGCCGCCCGCGAGAACATCCCGGACCACGGCCTCGCCGATGTGACGTTCGACGGCGTCTCGCATTGGGCGCGCGCCTAGCTTGGGGTGAAATCCTCTCCGGACGAGAAACGGTAGGACCTCCGGCGAAGGGTCCAGCTGGTGTCCCCTGCTCCTTAGAAACTCGAGTTCGCGCTCGAGGAAATCGGCAGCGATCTGCACCTGCTCCTCGTAGTCCAGTTTTCCGAACACCAGTTTCTCGCTGATCCGCGCGTACAACTCGGGCCGCATGTGGTGCTGCGCTCGAGCGAGGACGTGGCGTTCCATCGTGGCAAAAGCCGAGTGTTGGAGTTCGAGCACTTCGCTCGAAGCGAGGTTGGAAGTGAACACCACGTAAAAGCCGCTCAAGTCGAGGGTTTGACCATCTCCTGTGGTCAATCGCGCGGCATCCAGGATTTGCAGAAACACGTCGAAAATCCGAGGGTGCGCCTTCTCGATTTCATCGAAGAGCAGCGTCCCTCGAACCGTTCTCCGGCAAACGCCTGAAATCGAACAAATCAAGTCACACAGGTTTTCCTGCAGCTGGTACTCGGACATGTCGAATCGGAAGAGCGACTCTGGTCCGAGCAGGTAACGGGTGAACGCCACGGTCACCTCCGTCTTACCCACGCCCGTGGGGCCGAGGAAGAGGAAACTCCCCTTAGGACGCCCTTCCTTGCTCAAGCCG
>CAIWVL010000011.1 GCA_903916085.1 uncultured Spartobacteria bacterium | reverse complement strand
CCGTAGGCAAAAGCCTCGTTTTCGAGGCGGGCGTGTGCGGCGGCTTCGTCGCGTTTGAGTAATTCGGCGAGGCCTTCCGGTGAATACCAACCTTGAAGTGCGTGCCCCAGATTTTCGGGACGCCGCAGATCACAGAACCAAATGCCGCTGTGGGTCGCGAGTTGGAGAAGATAAGGACGCCCGTTGGACGCGAAGATAAATGGCAGGGTGAACTCGTGGTCTGCGCCAAACTTGGAAGCGTGTTGAGCGAGGTCGGCGGACGGACGGAAACCGCGACTGTAACGTTTGGCTTGTTGGAGCGAGGCGGAGACGTTGACGTTTTTGCGTTTCGCTTCGACGGCGGCGACGGGGGTTAATCCGAGAAAAAGCACGTAATCAGCGGGACCGGTGTCAGTCGGCCATTCGGCGATGGCGAGGTTTTTGCCCTTCTCTGGACGTGTTCCTTTTGAGTAACGGAGGGTTTCGGAATCCACGATCCAACCCGCCTGACGGAGTTGGGAGTCGATGAGGCGACGCGTCTCGGCTTCGTCGAGGTGGACGTGAGCGGCGGCGTGGTTTGCGGCATGGACGAGAGCTGTAAAGGCGAGGGCTGGTTGAGAGGCGGCTTCCGCTTGTTTGGCAGCAAGGCGTTGGTTCAGCTCGTTTTTCTCGGCATCGACTTCGGCGGCGAGCTGTTCCCAGAACGCCTGTTCGTCTTTGGCTGTCCGAAGTTCGGCAGCAAGCGCCTCGGTCTGCTGCGCCTTATCGAGATTTGCGGCTTGAGCCTCCGCCAGGGCTTGAGCGAGACGCGCAAGTTCGGCGCGGAGTTCGTCACTTTCGTCGGCGGGCGGTTTTGGTGGAATAAACGGCCCGCTCTTAAAATGGGGGTCCTGAAAAGTGCGATGGAACCAGACGCCGAGTTGCCAAGCGATTTTGAGCATCGCGAGGGCGGTTCGGTGATCACCGACAATGGCGTGATTGGCGTCGTTCCCAGAGCGTCGGATTTCGCCAAAAAGCTGATAGATCTCGTTGGGCAGGATGCCGGAATCGCGCAGACGCCGGAGGAGATCGTACTGGCTTTCGTCGGGCTGGAGGTAGAGGCCTACGGCGGAGGCGGTGGTTCGAGCGAGGACCTCGGCGAGTTGGCGCAGCTTGAGGAGACAGGTGTTTGGGTCGTCGGAGAAATAGCGTTCCGCGAGCATCCCGATCCGGAGGAGTTGCGGGTCGTGCGCCTGGAGTTGGGCGAAGTTGCTGGTGCGGCTGGGCGGCATAAGTCGCGGAGTGACGGAAAGCGGGGCGATTCTTTCTAAGATGCTGAACAAATTGCGCCTATGTTCCCAGCAAGAATTACCAAAGTATTTCTGTAACAAAATGCGCGATTGGCAGGAATAAGTTTGGAAAACGGCATCCGCCCTGATGAAGTGTGAAAAAATCACAGCTCATGCTCCTCTCGTTTTCTGTCAGCAATTTCAGGTCATTTTGGGACCAGCAGACCCTTTCGATGATCGCTAGTCCGCGCCAACCAGATCATCAGGAGCATTTAACCGAGCTTCCCGACGGCGAAAACAAGGCACTGCCCATTGCGGCGATTTACGGAGCAAACGGCGCAGGTAAATCGAACTTAGTGAAGGCGTTGAGTTATCTTCAGAAGCTCGTGATTACGGGTACGGAACCCAAGAAATCGACAGGGCGGACGCCATTTTTGCTCAATAAAGAGGGTCAGTCGCAGCCGTCGGAATTCAGCATTCAGTTTGTCGTTTCTGGCGAGATTTACTCGTTCGGATGCCGAGTGCGGGACGCTGTGATCGATGCAGAGTGGTTGGTTTTAGTCGTGAACGGGAGCGAACAGATCGTTTACGAACGCATTACGGACTCAAACGGAGATGTGAGAATCGAACCTGGTCCTGTGCTCACAGAGAATGCTCTTGCCGACAGTGTGAAGGTCATTGCTTTGGCAAAGGTTGGGGTCTTGGAAAACCAGCTTTTCCTTCATGCCGTCCTGAGCAACCTCAAGGAACAGGATCAAGGCAGCGTGCTTTCGGGTGTCCTGAGATGGTTCAGCAAACTCGTAATCGTTGAACCTCATAGTCAATTTCAGCGCCTTGCCGGCTGGCTCGATCAAGAACCGAGTCGGTTACGCTTTGCCGACGATTTCCTAAGAAAGGCGGCTACGGGAGTGGATCGATTGATCATAGGCACGGTCGCCTTGGAAAACGGAGTTTTAGGGAACTTTGCTCCCGAGCTTCAGTCTAAAATTGAAGCCATGGGGCCGGGGGACGTGGCGAGTATCCCTCAAGCCAATGGGACGGAGATGATCGTAGAAAAAGGGGAAGGCACGGTTGTTAAGCTGCGAACAATCAAAGCGGCGCATACCTCGACTGAAGGAAAGCCCGTCGAGTTTCCATTTTCAGAAGAATCGGATGGTACACAGCGGATTACACATCTGCTTCCGGCCCTGTACGCCATTTGCGAGGGAGATGCCGTGTTTGTCATCGATGAAATCGACCGGAGTCTTCACCCGCTCTTGGCAAAGTGGTTTGTCCGTTCGTTCTTGAAGGAAGGCCAAGGAAAAGGCGGGCAGCTTATTTTCACTACTCACGACACCGCTTTTTTAGATTTAAGCCTCCTGCGACGTGATGAAATTTGGTTCGCCGACAAGTTACAGAACGCTGGAGCGACGGATTTGTATTCGCTCTCCGACTACAAGGTGCGGACAGATCTTCGAATCGATAAGGCTTACCTCGAAGGGCGATTTAACGCTGTTCCGCCAATTGGAAATGAATTTCCCGAATGGGTAGGCAAAATCATGAATGAGCTGCACCCTCAAGACACATTAACGGAAGCCGTTTAATGAGCCTCATTCAACGCCCCAAGGTCCTGATTGGGCGACAACAACGGGAAAATCGCGATGACCGCTTTTTCGTCATAGCGTCAGAGGACACCGATGCTCCGGTACAGTATTTTGAGTACCTTCAATTTCCTCGGGTGAAGGTTTTTGTGATTCCGACACCTAAAGGTTCGGGACACTCATCGCCGGCTCATGTCGTGGAACGCTTGAAGGCGGCTTTCACCAGCGCTTGCGAAAGCAAATAAGTTCAAGAGCAGGATGAGTTCTGGATTCTCATTGATACGGACCACCGATTTCAGGGCACTCATCTACCCGGTACTCTGTCGAGTTTGAGAGAAGCCCGACAAAACAACTTCGGAATAGCGATCAGTAATCCCTGCTTCGAGTTATGGCTCCTTCTCCATCACACTGATATTTCGCCAACCGATTTCTTTTCGAGCTGTGAAAATGTCGAATCTCGCATTCGACAAGTGCTGGGCAGTTACAACAAAACCGCCATCAAGCCGACAGACTTCCCGAGGGAGCGAATTAGAGATGCGATAGTGCGAGCGCGTGCACTGGAAACCGCACCGGATAATCCAACAGATCCCTGGCCCAAAAACATCGGGACCAGAGTTTACCTTCTGCTGGAACGTATCCTCGCGACTAATTCCTG
Source organism: uncultured Spartobacteria bacterium (assembly GCA_903916085.1). Lineage (GTDB taxonomy): Bacteria > Verrucomicrobiota > Verrucomicrobiia > Chthoniobacterales > Chthoniobacteraceae > Chth-196. Next base: position 3,360 of record CAIWVL010000011.1, on the reverse strand, counting down.
AGCGGTTATCCTGATTGGGACACTTTCAGGTTCCGAGATTGCGGAGCGTTTTATGGGCAACTCGTAGAGATTTCCATTTTTAGGGAATTCATTTTCCTAAAAATAACGCGGTATCAGAGTGAGAACGTTCCGCAAACGGAACACGATCTGGAGGGTTGTGAGGTAGAGTTGGGCCATGATTTATAGTAGAGATGCGCTACCTCTTCCGTTTGAACGGGATTTGAAGCTCAGCTGCACGGCTCGTGACGTGTTTGTGACGTGTTTGAGCGCGGCACGTGAAACCCATCTGACGAGCAGCCCCGCGTCACACCCGCCGCAGGAGCCGTGCAGAAGCGGTGCTCCTGACGCGGACGTGAACGGCCAGATGCATTCAAATAAGGAGGCCAAATGAATCCAACAATCGACGGATTCGGGATCGAGGCCCGCGCCTTTAGGAAAAGCCTTGGCCCCAAAATGGACCTGCTAGCGCCTCACGCGGTCGACATCTTATTGCTCAGAAAACGCGGTGCGTCCTATCCGGATATAATGACGCTTCTTCGAAAACACGGGATTGAAGTATCCGTAGATACCGTCCGCGATTTCTGTATGCGACTGGCGAAAGACGATTCCAGTTCGAAGCCACCCGAAATGCCGCCCCCAACTCCAAGGCCCCTTCCAGCGCAGGATATTCGTCCTCCCGTTCCAACCGTGCCGATTGAGCCGTACCATTACACGGCTCCCGCCGTACGTGGACCGAGGATTTATGACCCGCGAACTCTGTAGGCCGAGGACTAGGGCGGCCGGATCAGGGACGTGGAGCTTAGAACATCTCACGAATTTCGACAAGAAGCGCATTTGCCACTTTGCGATCCGGTTCGTCGGGTAAATGGGAATCTTCAAACGCCGTCAGCACTTCCGCGAGCTTCTCCTCGGCCCGTGTTACGACGTCATCGTAATCAAATGTTCCCGAGCGAATGCGGAGAAGGAACTCGCGGTTTGGGCGCCGGATGTGAAGAACCCCCTCCTTTGCGATCTCGCCGGCCATTTCGAGGAGACGGAAGGTGTGGAGGAGATTTTTCGAATCATAACCACGGCCGTGCTGGGCGTTCGTTGCAAACCGTTCGTCGTTTCGTAACTCAACCCAGTCCCAATACTCCCGATGTACACGGCAATGCGCACGAAACGCGTCCTGATTAAAATGCATCCAACCAATCGGAACTACCTCCTTCGCAACACTGCTAAAAATGAGCGCATCTGGATCATTTGGAGAAACTAAACCACGATAGCAACCCTCCGGATCGTGGTAGATCGCAAACATCCCTGATGCGTGTTGAACGGCAGTTAGCCCGCAGTGTCTTGGATCAATGTTCTGCCTAGCCAGCCAATCCAATACCGGAATACTTCCCTGCCCGTGTGGGACGTTACAGAAATCAAGTACACCCGCACGCTGACGGGGTTGCGGATTCACGATCTTTTTGTTCAGCCCCCGGGCCTTCCGGATTTGCCCCATCGCATATTCCCCAAAGGTTTTCGCGCAGAGCTTTGAGAGGAAACATGCGGGCTTCAACAACTCAAACGCCGGATGCTTGAAGCGCACGCAATCCTCCGGCATCGCCAGCAACTCAAGGGCGTTTGGATTGTTTTTCAGAAGCAAAGACACGAAATGTCCGATTTCGTAATAAACCTCATTACTTCGCTCATCGGCGACTTGTTCGATGCGATCCAAACCTGAAACAAAGGAACGCGGTGCGACAAAAACTCCACGACGATCCTCATCCGACCCTTCGATCGCAGTCCCGTAAGCGTGGCTACCCGAAACGGTATCAAACAGCAAAAGGTCCGGTTCTCGAATACGGCTCAGAGTAAAATCATCGGGGCGAACAACAGTCGAGTTTCGCCGGATTTCCCGCCGCAGAAGCCGATTTCCCGCCGCAATCTCGCAGGACCCCTCGGGGAGCGGTGGCGACGACTCCAAACACCCCTGAAGAAAAGAATCGAGTTCGAGGAGACGGGCCATTTGTTCGCCTTCTCCGGTACGCGCCTTGTGGGCTAGTAACGGAGGTATTAGCGATTGGATCGCCAAGGGAGTCATTCCACAAAGCTCGCTAAACGGAACCGGCGGGATCGTGTTTTTTTCAGCAATCCATTGAGCAGCAAGGACGGCTCTTAGCGCGTAAAGATAGTCTTTTGCTCGAACCCGCTCGGATTGCAGTTTTCCCAAAAGCATCTGTTTAGCGAGGCCTCGATAATGATCTGAGGATGCCTTTGGGGAAAACACCTCCCTTGCCACCTGCTGCCAGCGTTCACGGAAACCCGTGTCATTTCGGTAAACAATCGGAGAATGCAGCCACTCGATCAGTGCTCCGTTCGATTTCACTAGTAACCTAGCGGCTTTCCGGAGATCCCAACCGCCTGCATCCAGGTCTCCTTCTAGGGGAAGATCGATGGATTCTATTCCATCCACAACCGAAAGGTAAGAGTCCACAGGGCGCACAAATAGAAACCGGATATCGTAATCACTATCCGGAGAAGCGAAGCCCCAAGCGCGACTCCCAGATTCACACGCGTATAAAACTCGAATCTGGTGGGTTGATTCGATTCGGGAGAGAAGATCGTTTATTTCCGCAGTCACATTACAAATTGCGAATAAGCTAAGTGAAAATAACAACCCAGATTATTTTTCGGAGTTAAAAATGCTCACGAGAAATGTGCTCTGGCTGCACGGATGCTTGGGAGTGGCAGCTATCGAGCCGATTCTATTGCCCAACTACGTATCGGTTAATAGGACGGGCCGATTTCAACTAGGCTTTCGCCAGACTCGAAAAGATTAAGGGCTGCAGGTAGATAGGCAGACAAGATTTGCTGCAGGGCTGCTTCGGAAGTATTACCACAAGTCAGCCAGAGTATTCTCGGAGGGCTTCCGTGTTGTTCCAAGAAATAGACAAAATCGCTATCTTTGGTGAGTATAATTGCGTTGGCTTCTTTAGCTGCGTCAAATATCCGCTTATCTTCAGCGTCCCTAAGACCTATATCCCGCAATGCAACTGCTTCTATCGGAAAATTTGCAGTTATCCAACGCGCTGTACGCGGCGATAACTGGGCATCTACCCAAATAATCATGCCGCAAAAACGGGATGATCAATCCTTCTACGTGCGTACGTAATGCAGGCTTTGAGATCGTCGGGTTCGAGATCCGGCATTTCCTCAAGGATCTGAGCGGAATCGAGTCCAGCAGCAAACAAATCCAACACATCGCTTACGCGGATTCTCATCCCGCGGACGCAGGGACGCCCGCCGCACTGCTTGGGATTAGTTGTGATTCGCTCCAACAGTGTAAGCATGGCGATAAATTACCCAGTTGAGGCTGAGATGCAAGTTGGG
>CAIWVL010000010.1 GCA_903916085.1 uncultured Spartobacteria bacterium | reverse complement strand
TTTCCTGCAACTTCTGGAGGTCAAAAGTCCGAACCGCGGCAGGGATGGCCAAGAAAAGATCCACAAGTCCAGTCAGCAAAACAATACTGCCTATACCCAAGTAGATGGTGATTTTCCAAGCGGCGGCCTGACGTTCTCCGCTACCCCAGAAGCCGATCAGTAGGAAGGTCGGGATGAGGGCGAGTTCGTGGAAGGCGTAGAAGAAAAACAGGTCTTTGGCGAGGAAAGCACCGGTGGCACCTGCGCTTATGAGCAAGACACACCCATCAAACAGATGCGCACGCTTGTCTAGCGTCGGCGAGAACCAAACCGCGGCGACTGTCACAAGGGCTGTGAGCAGGAGCATCATCAGGCTGAGGCCATCGACGCCTACGGCGAAACGGAGATCCAACCCAGGAATAAATGGATCGGATGCCGAGACGAATTGAAATCCAGCCTTGGCGCGGTCATAGCCGAACCAGAGTAGGAGGGTGATGCCCAGTTGAATGAGGGCGGAAGCCTTGGCCCAAGCGCGGTTACCGTTGCCCAAAAAGAGGGCGGCAGCAGTGACGATGGGAACTAGGAGAAGAGTGGTAAGCACGGTAGCGATCCCCTGTTATTTGGTGAGCAGATAGAGCAGAACAACGACGCCAGTGCCGAAGAGGAAGGCGTAGCCCTGCAGGTTACCGAATTGAAGTAGTCGGAGCGTATAACCCACGCCCCAAGTCAGGCCGCTGAGTCCGCGAACGCAAACACCGTCCAGAATGTAGAGGTCAAACCAGCCTAGGAACGAGGCCAGTAAATCCTGTGTGCCAGCGATGAGCGCGGCGTAAAGGTCATCAATGTAGAACCGATTGGCGAATAGCGGGATCCGGATCGGATCCTTTGCTTTGCCACCGTACAGCATCCAAGCGCCTGCTGTACCGACAGCAAATGCGCCAATGGCGAGCAGTTTGACGAGAGCGACTTCTTCCACCGCATGTATTGAGTGGAAAAGGTCTGCCCCAAAGACGGAACCCGCAAAAAACTCGTAGCCCGCAATCACTGACAGGACGGCGAGGATAATGAGGGGCAGGGTCATGGCTGCGGGGCAGTCGTGACCATGCTTTGCGGCGGGCGTGCGCGCCTCGCCTAGGAAAGCCACCACGACGAGACGGGTCATGTAGAAGGCCGTGAGCAGGGAGGTGAAGAGGCCTGCAGCGAAAATCACAGGGCTCTTATGCCAAGCGGCGAAGAGAATGGCTTCTTTTGAGAAAAATCCTGCGAGGTAAGGAAAGCCGGTGAGCGCAAGCGTGCCGATCGCGAAGGTCAAGAAGGTCTTCGGCATCGACTTGCGCAAGCCGCCCATTTTCCAGATATCCTGTTCGTGGTGCAGGGCGTGGATAACGGCTCCGGAGCCGAGGAAAAGGAGAGCTTTGAAGAAGGCATGCGTGAAGAGGTGGAACATCGACGCGCCCCAAGCTCCTACCCCGACACCAGCGACCATCAGGCCGAGCTGCGACAGAGTGGAGTAAGCGAGAATGCGCTTGATGTCGTCCTGTTGGGTGGCCATGAGGGCCGCAAGAACGGCAGTCAGAGCGCCAATTCCAGCGATCACCGCCAAGGCAGTGGCTGAAGGTTCTAAGATGAAAAAGATGCGGGCCAGCATGTACACCCCAGCCGCGACCATCGTTGCAGCGTGGATGAGAGCGGATACAGGCGTCGGGCCTTCCATGGCGTCCGGTAGCCACACGTGAAGGGGGACCTGTGCGGACTTGCCAACGGCACCGCAGAAGAGGCACAAACCTGTCAGAGTAAGCAGCGTGGGGTTGGCGGTGAGCTTAGCAATGTTCGCTGCAATGCCGCTGAACTCGACGGAGCCTGTGGCAGCCCAAACCAGTAGGATGCCACTCATGAAGCCAAAGTCACCGATGCGGTTACTTAAAAAGGCCTTGTTTGCCGCTTTCGCAGCGGATTCTTTTGTGAACCAGTGGCCGATCAGCAGGAAGCTGCTCACGCCCACTAGCTCCCAGAAGATGAACATCATAGCGAGATTGTCGGCGAGCACAATGCCGAGCATGGAGAACATGAACAGCGAGAGAGAGCCAAAGAAGCGGGATTTCCCCTCATCCTCTGCCATGTAAACCGTGGAGTAGACATGAACCAATGCTCCGATGCCAGTAACGACCAAAAGCATGACGCGTGTGAGAGCGTCCACTTTAAGGCCGATGTTGAGGTGCAACGCAGGGCCGAGGTCGATCCAAGTCAGAGAAGATTGGAGGGTGTTGGAAGCGTTGGGTAGAAGCAGTGTGGCACCGAGGGCGGTGAACACGGCAGCCAACGATAGAGTCACGCTCAATGGCTTTGAGCGATGTGCGAACAGGAGAATGAGCGCAGCGCTAGCCAGCGGGCTGAGCAGGATGAGCCAGGGTAAAATGGAGTCCATGAGCAGGCAGCTGAGTTAAAATTTGAGGGACTGGATGTCC
>CAIWVL010000009.1 GCA_903916085.1 uncultured Spartobacteria bacterium | reverse complement strand
CAAAAATCCCCCAACTAAACCAAGCCAATCCTTCCAGCTTTCAGTCTACTAGCAGACGATTTTACAGACAAAAAGTTGCGCGGCCGCGAGGTCACTTCCCTGCCCAGTTCGACATCACACATCCAAGCACCAAAAAAACGCAGTCCTTTGGCAATCCCCGAGGCTCGCCTCCAAGTCGCTGAACGCGCTACCGCCAATGGCCGCTGAGCCCACCAAAGATGTAACGTCGAGGGATGCCAATGTCGGATAGACCTCTCCCGAGCACAAGCAGCGTTGATGGCGTCGAGCGGCAACGCGACTTCGATGAGCTTTTTGCGGGCGATAACGGGGTGGTCGGACATGGAAAGCGGTACTACGGAAAAAGACGGGCAAGAATGTGCCTGTAGGGCTGATCTTGGATAAACTCCAAGAATTCGGAGTAAAGCTCCTCAGAATCAGGCAGAAATGAGAGTGTGCTATCAACAAACCTTTTCCTCTTACGAAGAAGCTCTGGCTCGTTAAGGTTCAAAAGATCGCGAGTCAGACGCGCATCTTCCCACTGTTGCTGGTTCTTATCTGGCTCAACGAATCCATCAGTGGTTAACAAAAACCGGGCATTGCAGCCTGGTCTTGGTTCTATAGGAAGGAGCCGATCCCCTTTCCGTTGCCCACAGTGGGTCGGATTCACGCAACTGTGCGCGTAATTCGAGTAATCAAACGTGAGGCTTGGATGCCCATTGAGGCCCAGCTTGGGCTTGATGTGGTCAATCTGCCCCTCGTCAGGAGCAAGCAAAGATTCACAATAAGCACAAAGTCCCAGCTGATCCCTGTTCAGCTTTCTTTTAACCGCCCGCTTAACTGGCTGAAAATCGTCAGTATCGAAGTCGGCTGGACCTGCATTCGGGTTATCGACGCGGAACCGGACCAACTCAGACGGTTCCGGAGTACGATGGGTGATCTCAACCACGGTTATTCCTCTGTTTGACTTTTTCGCCCATGAAGCGCCAAAGAGCCAAGCTGGCTTCCGGGATCTCATAGCCCGCTCCATCAAGCTTCGACTTGGCAGCCATTGCTGGAACTTCCCCTTCCATCCCCCCACGAATGAGCTGTTCGTAATCGTGAACAGTATCGAGCAGATCTCTCTGACTCTCAGAGCGGACGGGAATCGGATTCACCCCCATGACAGAAGCGAGCGCGTCTCCAGACTCCTGTGAAAGCGGACTGTGCTCCGGCATCTTGGCAACCCACTTGCCGTTCGTGTCCTTCTCGACAATACGAATGTTCTCCTTACGGACAGTCGTGAGCACCTGAGGGCTGTGGGTCGTGACAATGAACTGGGTACCTGGAAAAGCCCGCATAAGGTCCCCGAGCACGCGTTGTTGCCAAGACGGATGCAGGTGCAGGTCGATCTCGTCGATGAGCATTACCGTGGGAGCCCAAGCGGGGCTGATGTCTTCAGTAGTGCTAACCTTTTCCTTAAGAATATGCTTTATAATTGCCTGAGGCCCCGGCGGCAGGTTACTGAGCTTGAATAAATGAGAATTGCCGAGTGCGAGACGGCGTGCAAAATCCGCAGCGATGCTCACGACTCTTCGATAGCCGTGACTTAAACGGCTAAATTCCACAGGTTTTCCCGCATCAACTGAATCAACCACGAAGTCTCTAGTGCTCGTGACTCGCGGGTTTACATAGCATCCAGCGGTTAGATCTCCAATTACTTTCCGTACCAGTTCAAGTGCTGGGCTTCTTACTGCATTAGACTTGTCTGCTGACTCCCTATTCTCACGGAACTCATCAGCTTCTTGTAAAAAGAACCAATTAAAAAATGCATTAAAATCCGCGAGTGCATCTAATGCCCCCAAAAGCGATCGTGTAGGAAAGTCTTTGTTTCGGATAGCATTAACATCGACCTTGTAGGACGCTCCTGCGTCTCTGTCTGCTCTATAATACGCAAATACAGGCATCAAATAATCACCGCTCGGAATGCCATCCAACACCTTATCGCAGTAAGATATAAGATTTTTCTCGGCTGAATTATCTTGGCGGTGGCCTCCAGCCCTCCACTTCCTGACAGAAGGTATCCACTCTCTTTTCCAAGAAAACGAAGAGTCCAAATTATCAGAAGCAGTAACCTCTATAACAGGATTGCCTTCAGGATCCTTAGCACTTCTGTCACTTTTAGGCTTCAGGTTTAACTGAGGAGTCGACAGATAGGGAATCATCGACGAGAGCCCAGTGGCAATTCCATCTAATAAAGATGTTTTTCCGCCCGCATTGTCCGCAACAAATACGGTAAGTCGGTCGTGAAAATCAATTTCCAGCCGCTCAAAGCACCGAAAGTTTGTTAGCGTTACTTTTTTGAGTCTCATGTCCTTGAACAGCTTCAGGCGGTGATACGCCACTTCAATAATACGTTGAGGTCGACATCCTGCGAGGTCACACCCCAACCAGGTTCGACGTCAAAAGGGTTTCTCACGTAATGCGGTTCTTCAACAGCTCCATCTTCCCCAACCAACACGATAGCTAGGAGAAACTTATCCGCCTGATTCAGTGCATACAGGATCTCGTTACGCGTCACGGTAACGGTATCGGCTCCCTTTGCCCGACCTTTTATCTCAATGTGCCTCTCAGGTAGTAGTTTGCGATCCAGCATTAGCGGGTAGGAAGTCATGTCCCAACCACACTTCTGTTCAGAAACGTCTACGACTCTATTACCCATAGCCTCTTCGGCTTTTTGGACTGCATCCATCGCGATCTGCTGGATCCGGGCTCGAACCGCAGCGTCAACGCAGAAAGTCGAAGGTTTTGGTTCACCGCGCAATTCATGGAGCAACCCAGCCGGTATCACAAACGCGACACTGAGGGTCACCGGTGGCGCGGAGGTCACGTGCCGCATCGAGGCCAGCTCACGTTTACGTGTTTCAAGCCGGGTCTCCAAGTCAGTCAACGTCCGCCGGGTGTTCTCCAGATTGAGCCGCACGTCCTTTCCGGCCGCCTTGTCGTCGCTCAACTTCATGTACCGATTCAGACAGGGTTCAACACCGGCGAGCGCCATTCCTGAAGTTAGGGATTCAAGCTGCATGGAAGATTGATCAAAAACTGAAGAGTATCAGAGGAGGTAGGACAAATACGGGGGTATGCCTGAATGTTTCTGAAAAACATTTTAGACAT
>CAIWVL010000008.1 GCA_903916085.1 uncultured Spartobacteria bacterium | reverse complement strand
GGGTGATTGTTAAGGGGCGGGTGTCGTCAGATCATCCCGGCGTTGCCGCTTGCGCGGCCTTGGCACAGCGTCATGGACCTTTCCTGTAACGCGGTACGGTTTGCGGCGAAGGAAGCAGTCGCCAAAGCTTTTGGAACGGGCATTGGGGCAGAACTCGGCTGGCTCGACATCGAGGTCGGTCACGCCCCGAGCGGCGCACCTTTGGTGCGGCTTTTGGGAAAAGGGGCGGAACTGGCTGCCCGCCGAGGAGTGCGCTCGGTGCTGATCAGCCTGACGCACACTACAGTGACGGCTGCAGCGAGCGTCGTGCTCCAGTAAACCGAGGCTTTTCAAACAAGCATTTAGGCTGCGCCTTCCATCATGAAAATCTTCCGCTATCTCGACTCCAAAGGGCTCGTGCATTACGCCAGCCAATCTTCCGACGGCCACCTTCATCGGATTGACGGCGACGTTTTTGGGTCCCACTCCACGACGGAGGAAACGGCTGATGTCGCGCAATGGCTCGCCCCGGTTCAGCCAGCGCAGATTCTTTGCGTGGGACTCAACTACAGGAAGCACGCCGAAGAAATGGGCGCCAAGATTCCTGAACGGCCGGTCCTTTTCATGAAGGGTATCAACACCCTCCAGCACCCGGGCGCTCCGATCCAACTACCGCGCCATCTGCGCAGCGACGAGGTGGACTACGAGTGCGAGTTGGCTGTGGTCATCGGCAAGACGTGCAAGAACGTCACGCGCGAACAGGCGCTCGACTATGTGCTGGGGTACACCTGCGCGAACGATGTTTCCGCGCGGGACCATCAAGTGCGGCTGGGGGGCGGGCAGTGGTGCCGGGGCAAGTCCTTCGACACCTTCGCTCCGCTCGGCCCCTGCTTGGTGACGCGCGACTCCATCCCGAATCCTAACGCGCTCCGGATCCACACCGAGTTAAACGGCAAAATTGTCCAGGAATCGCACACGGGCGACATGATTTTCGATGTCTCCACACTGATTGCGTATTTGAGCGGTAGCACAACGCTTGTGCCCGGTACGGTGATCCTCACGGGTACCCCTAGCGGCATCGGTATGGCTAGAAAACCCGAGCCGTGCTGGTTGCATCCCGGCGATGTGGTGACGGTGGAAATTGAAGGCATCGGCCGACTCACAAACCCTGTAGTTGAGGAGCCAATCGGCTAATATCTCCGAAAAAGGCAGCCTCACGCGGAGGCGCGGAGGACGCAGAGCTTTTGGATAAATTTAAGACGGATAAGCAGTAGTGCCTGAGTTCCCCATTCCCAGAATCAACAGGAACCTGATTTTTGAACAAGAGGGAGCAGAGAGAGCGGAAGGCTACGGAACGTTTGAAGACTTTTCCTCGGAGCAGTCATTTCAGATCCGGCTTTCTAGACTGTACTGAGCACTGGTTTAGTTGAGATTATTAGCTGGCAAGAGCTCCGCCACTTTTCAGGCACCCATAATCATGAAAAAACGTCGCCTATTCATTGCTGGCCACACCGGAATGGTGGGCTCTGCACTTCTGCGCGAAGCCCAATGCCGCGAAGTTTTTGACACAGTCACAGCAACCCGCGCCCAACTCGATCTGCGGGACTTCAACGCCTGCCTTGCGTTCATGGAGGAGCAGCGCCCCGAATGCGTCATTTTTGCGGCGGCAAAGGTAGGCGGGATTTTATCTAACTCCACCTATCCCGCTGACTTCCTTTACGACAACCTGACGCTGGCCTCAAACATCGTGCACGCCAGTTTCAAGACGGGCGTCCAACGGCTGCTGTTTTTGGGCAGCTCTTGTATCTATCCAAAACTCGCTCCTCAGCCGATCCCCGAGAGCGCCTTACTCACGGGCCCCTTGGAGCCGACCAACGAGGCTTACGCCATCGCTAAGATCGCCGGACTCAAACTGTGCGCCGCCTATCGCAAACAACATGGCGTGCTATTCCACTCCGCCATGCCCACTAACCTTTACGGTTTGGGCGATAATTATCACCCGGATCATTCCCACGTCATCCCAGGGTTGATTCACCGCTTTCACCTGGCAACCGAGCAGCAACTGCCGGAAGTGGCCATCTGGGGCACGGGCACGCCATTGCGCGAGTTCCTGTACGTAGACGACCTCGCCTCCGCGTGCTTCCATCTCCTCAATCTGGATAATCCCCCGGACTGGGTCAACGTGGGCTACGGAAGCGACGTCTCCATTTTAGAACTCGCCCACTCTGTGGCGCGCACAGTCGGCTACCAAGGACGCATTGTTTTAGATAGCAGCAAGCCCGACGGCACACCTCGCAAACTACTGGACACAAGCTTGCTACGCTCTACAGGCTGGACACCCTCGGTGAACCTTGAGGACGGACTGAAACTTGCCTACGCCGACTACCAAGCTGCCAAAGCTGCGAACCGCCTGCGTTCACTTTAGGCACGCAGTATCGCCTGAGTTGTTGAGTCCGCTGCGGTGCAAAGAGAGTGATCTGACACGCACACCGGTTTAGCCTAAATACGGCGATGAAAAAATGCTGGATTGGACGTAATACTTTGCTATGAAGAAAGATGCAGCTTTCAAATTCGTTGCTTCAAGCTCACCCCGTGGGTGAGTTCAATTTTCCTGTAGACCAGCTTTCATCCACATGGCCAGTACCGGCCTGGTGATCGTTCTTCAATTGCCGTTTTTAGGTTTAGACAGCCACGTTGGGGCACTTTCTTTGTTTGACGATTATTCCCAGGGTGATTGCCCTGGGCTATTATCGCTCGCCCCTTTGGGGCTCGGGAGATCCGCCCCGCATGCGTCATTTGTTGCCGAACAACCTACTCGATTTTCAGCTCACTCCTGCTTGGACCGGCGTCGTATCCACGGGAAGAAGCGCGAGCGAGCGGTGCTCTCCATGATCAAGAGTTCGCTCAGGTTTTCCTGCGTGAAAAGCCCGATCAAACCGCCCTCGGCATTCAGCACAGGGAGCGCGGGCGTATCAAACTCTTGCATGAGGCTGCACGCGTGAGAGAGGAGGTGCGTGGGGGCCACCGCTGGCAAATCGGTGCGCGCATAGGGGAGAGCCGCGCCGAGAGGCCCCGCCTCGTTGAGTCCACCGATGAGGCTATTTCGGGTGAGTAGCCCCACGAACAGTCCCTGGGCATCCGCCAAAGGGAACGTGTGCTGAGAAGAGTGCAGAAGCAAGTCTGCGGCATCCGCTAGCTGCGCCTCAGCCGGAAGCGGAGTAAACTTCGTGAGCATGGCGTCCTGAACGCGCAGGCCCCGGGAAGCCTCGCGAACGTCGACCTGAGAGGCTTCACTTCCTGCCCCAAAGAAAACGAACACTGCTACGAGGAGCAACATCGGCGCTGGCAACCACACGCCTGCGAGGCCCAGAAGCACGGCCAAGGACTGGCCCACGATAGCTGCAATGTGGGTGGAGCGCCGGTAGCTCAGGCGCAGTGCCAGTAAGGCGCGAAAGACGCGGCCACCGTCCATGGGGAAAACAGGCAACAAATTAAAAAGTAACAGGCCTGTATTGACGGTAAAAAGCTTAGCGGCAAAGTCACTCCACCCTTGTAGATCGCCTGTCATCGTGGGCAATCGGAAGCCGCAGAGGGCTCCAAAAAACAGAGCTAAGAGAGCGGTCACAGCAGGCCCAGCCAGGGCCACGATGATCTCTTCCTGAGGCCGCTCTGGAATCCGCTCTAGCCGGGCAATACCACCGATAGGCAACAAAGTGATGTCCGGGGTACGAATCCCGAAGCGACGAGCGGCCCAAGCGTGCCCCAGTTCGTGCAACAAAATACAGCTAAAGACTAAGAGAACAAGGACGACGCCTCCCGCAGACGCACGCCACCCGCTTTCGAGCCCGTTACTGAACCCCACCCAGCCCAGAAACAGCAGGAAGCTGAGATGAATCCGAATTTGAATGCCGGTGATCCGGGCGATAATGAAAGACCAGCGCATAAATTGTGACTCCCCTTGTGACTCCCCTTTTTTTGCCGCCCCAGAATGACTTCAAGTTTACTTCAAGGTTAACAGATTAGCCACTGCAACAACCGACATGGACAGAATGGATAAAGGGCAGAGGACGAAGAGCGCGACAGGTCTCACAGTTTGGCAGCCCGCTGAATCCAGAAGTGCATGGTTGTGCTTCCCCAACTCCCACCCCAGTAAAACACCCTTGTAAAACACCCTAGTAACACCCGCCAACAGTTCAAAAACCGCTCAAAACAGCTGTACCTCGGGCTCTCCTTCACACTTGAAGGAGAAGCAACTGGTAACCTTGTTAACTTCGCACAAAAGTCGCGGTTGTCTAATTCTAGTGGGCTGTACACCGAAGTTTTTCGGGTTATTAACCAGGAGGGAGCAGAGAAGCAGAGGCGTGGAGAAATTACAGAATAACCTTCAAAATGAGTTTTTTATAAAAGCTCCACGTTCTGCGCATCTCCGCGTGCGGTTGCCCTTTTTTTAGGCGCTCTAAAAGTAGATTTATTTATTTTGCGGGCTCAGCAATCAGCCCAGCTCCGCCCGCTGCCGCGTTGACCGCAGCGATGGCAACGCCCATTCCAGCAGCGATCGAGAGCACCCGTGCACTGGCACTTTCCCGGCGTGACTGCCGCTCCCTAGCCGTCCAGTGATGAGCGCCCGCAAACGCCCGACGCACCTTTACGAGAGCGAGCTCCGCGATTCGCCGAACCCATTCGTGGCTCACGCCCATACGCCTTCCCAGTTCCCGAAAAGAAACAGCGGCAGGCACACTCAACCCGAACCTGAGGGATAACACCTGTAGTTCGCGGTCTTCCAAGTCCGCCAAGCAAGCGAGCATTTCGTCATGAAGTTCTTCCGCACGCATCCTCGCTCCTGGTTGTTCCGCCGACTCATCTGCCAGCGTTTCCCCGATACTCCACTCATCTTCGGCCCCGTTTGGAGAGGCGTCCATGGACACCACCTCAATACGGTCGCTTTGGAGTTCAGAAAGTCCCTCCATGGAGATGCCCAGCCGCTCGGAAAGCTCCTCCTCACTCGCTGAGCGGCCCAATTGCGCAGATAGCTCCTCTTGAATGCGGGAGAGCTTTCGTAACCGTTGGGAGCGCCACACAGGCACCCGCACGACGCGAGCTTGGGAGGTAATAGCTCTGTGGATACGTTGCCGAATCCAAACTGAGGCGTAGGTCGTGAACCAGGTCCCAAACTTAGGGTCGTAAAGCTCTGCGGCCCGTAGGAGGCCTAAGTTTCCCTCTGCAATGAGGTCGGCTAAAGCCATCCCAAAGCTTGCATACTGATGGGCGAGCTTCACAACCAGAAGGAGATGAGATTTCACAAGGGCTTCGCGGGCGGCCAGCACTTCCTCTGGGGAGGACTTGGGATCGCGGGCGAGTTGCCCGAGAGCCAAGGTCTCCTCATGGGAGAGGTTTGAGTATTGGCTGACGTCCCGCAAATAGGCATCCATGGCGCTCCAGTCTGGAGTGCCTGCTCGGTTGGTGCGTTGGGCTGTTTTTTTCATGGGAACGTCGGTTCTTGGGGAGTGCAGTTATTCTGGGGGAAATGCAGCGGAGTGGACCGACGCTTTGGTTTTGCGCGATCATTCACGAAATCATTGACACGAGCTGGAGCTGAAAGTTCAAAAGCGATTGGTAAAAGTGCATTTTTTGCACAAAAGAAATCATTCAGGCATGCCCGACTACGGTAACGCGCACCTTTCAGAGAATGCGCTTGGTTGCTGGAAGCGTTTCCAAATTGCGCCCAGCTGTGCCAGTTTTGAGCGGATACGTATGGAAAACCGATTTTTTGTCCCCTTCCCACGGCAGGTCTGGCTCATGCAATCAGCAACGACTGGGAGTCATAGTGCGCACCGGGGGCAGGGCTGGTGAAGGAAGCACACACTGAATCAAGGGGGGGAGGCGGGCGTTTTCTGCGGCACCTAGCTTTAGGGGTTGCCTTACTTTTAGGGGGATGTGCGGGGGCAGAGGCAGACCGGCCCCAATTCAACCCCTCGCGCATGCCGATGCACATGCAGGTGCGCACCACGGCGTACACGCATACGGAAGCAGGCGGATCCAAGAACGCGGTGGGGAGCCGACTGCGTTTTGGAAGTGAGGTGTCCTCGGCCTCAGCCGACTGGAGCTGGCTACCAGTGGGAACGCGGTTTCGTGTCAAAGAAACGGGACGCAACTATGTGGTGGAAGATTACGGCAGCGCCCTTGTGGGAAAGCGCACCGTGGATTTGTACATGCCCAACCAGCCGATGATGCGGGAGTGGGGAGTACGGACGGTGAACATCGAAATTTTGGAGTGGGGCTCTCCGGCGATGAGCCGAATGCTGCTCGAGCGTCGCAAAGAGGGGCGTTCAGCTCGGAGGATGTTGTCGGCGATGGAGGAGCGCTCCTAAAAACTAAACACCTCGTTTGGAATTATTTAAAACAAAAAGCGCCCCCTCCATTTGCGCTTCACCAGACCTGCGCTACCTTGAGTTGGTTGGTGTTTGTGTTGTTGTTGGGGTCGGGTCGCGGAGCCGCCTGTGGGCTACGCGGCCCGACATCTCTTACACCTTACACGGTTGGACGCGCGCCCAACCTGGGCCTGCCTTTTCTGTGCTTGAGCGAGTCTTCGGTTTAGCGGATCTCGCGGGATGCCGCGCGGGCACTTCGGACAACCACCACCCCGCGCAACGTCGGCGGGCGGTTGGGAATGGTGCACAGAAACTCGTATTCGCCCGGTTCAGCGGGGGCAGTCCACTTAAGAACCTGTCGTTCACCCGATGCCATCACACGTGTTGCGACAACGACTTTCTCGCTCTTGGGCACATACGCACGTCCCTCAGAATCCCGATCTTTCGCCCCCAGTTTGGCGGCTGCCGCTAAAATCTCGGCGCTAGTGCCCGGTGCAACCACGACAAGATTTTGAGGGCTTACATCCACATTCTCAAACATCAACTCGAGCGTCTGACCCGAGATAACATCCAGCCGTTGAGTATCGTACCGGCTTTGCCCCGAGACGGTGCGTACGACAACCGTCTGGGCGCGCATGGAGAGCAAGGCGCGCTCCGCATGGGCCGTCTGCTCTTCGAGGCGAGCCGCCAGGGCACGCCCCACTTGAAGCACTGCGGCGAATGAAGGGGTTGAGCGCTCCTGTTCGGGGGAAGCATCCAGCCACCGGGTAATGGCCGCCACCACGGGCCCCATGCTTCCGAGTTCGCCTGCGCGCTCACCGCCCCAAGCGGTCTGGGGTAATTGCGCGATGGCCAGAGCAGCCTCGGGCACGAGGTGACCTTGAATGATTTGTGCAGCGAAAAGGTCGAAATTTTGAGAGGCAAATCCTTCGCCTGCAAGTGGGAGCACCTCCAGAATCGCAGCCGCCAGCTTCGTTGTTGAGGCGAGGGCTTTTTCTAGGGATCGGACGAGGGCCGGGTAAAGATCGACACGTACACTGGTATCTTCCACAAGTTGAAGAGCAGCTAGGAGTTCCAACTGTCGTTCCGGGGAGGAGTCCACATGCTGCCAGAGCGCCTGCGGGGAGGGTGCCGCCGTGAGCCAAGCCGCATGAGCCAAGCGACGAAGGGCAGGCGGCTGGACGGCGTAGGCGAGCTTTTGAAGGCTGGGTTCCGCTTGACGCAACTCAGATACCGGGCCCTTGAGCAACCCGCGCAAAAGCGCCTCCGCAAGGGCGACATCTTTGGGGTCCCTACCCTGTAGTCGAAGCACGGTGTCAGCCATTTCGGCGACGCGACTTGTGTGATGTTCCTTTGCAAGCGCTTGCAAAGCTGCTTCGCGTACGGACTCGGAGATGCCGCTCCGCTCCACTTGGGCCCCCCAAACAGCGGCAACGGCGGGAGCCTGTGCGAGCTCTGCGTTGGAAAGATGCCGGAGCACAAACTCAAGCGCGTGAGCGTCTTGAGGCAGCAGCATCCGGGTCAAGTCGGGATCAAGCCGCCGTAGAATTTCAAAAGCAAGCTGCTGTCGAGAAGACTCCACAGGTTGCGCTAACACTTTGTGCACCAATTGAATCGCAGCTTCGTTGTGGGCAGGGAAGCAACCCGCAGCCGATAGCACTTCAAACCGCACGAGCGGGTCAATATCCAGTGCGAGCGGCTCTAGCCAACGGAGCGCATCCGGTTGGGACTCCCGCGTCTCGCGGACGATGCGAACGGCTTCGGCGCGAACGTGCGCTTCGGGCGAGCTCAATGCGCGCGCCAAAAAAGGACGACTTTCGCCTGCATCACCCGAGTCAAACCAGCGACTCAACCACAGCGCCTCCAGTCGGTGACGCTCATAGGCCGCGTCAGTTGTGTTCAACCCAGTTTCCCAGTTTGGTACGGCACCGAGCACTTCGCCTACTGCGTGCGTGGCTAGGGCGTTCCTCGCCCGTTGCCGTGTTCCCGCCTCATGGACTTTCAGTAATTCCAGCAACGCCTCCACCGGCGCACCCGCAACACGCGGCATCTCCAAAAGCGGACGGCTTTCCGCTGTCACGCGATAAATCCGACCTCGCTCGGTCGAGCCTTCTGTAAACAACAGCGCTCCGTCCGGGGCGATTGTCATGCTCCTCACCTGAAATGCAAGATCCTCGCTTGAAACGAGTTGAAGCGTCTTTACCAAAGCCCGATTGGAACCATTCTCGCGCAGGAAGTGGATTCGGATTCCGGCGGGCTTATCCCTCGTACTAAGAAGAAGCTGCCCTTGCAGTTCATTCGGAAAATGTTCGCTAGAAAGCACTAATGCGCTCGTAGCTGACGAAATGAAATTGCTCTCAGGCGGATGAGTGAAAAGGGATGTGCCCCAAGAGTCGATTGCCTCGCCAGAAAGCCACGTTTGCGGCGCAGCGTGAAGTGCCTCCACCCGGCCGGTACTTACCTCGAATCGGTACGCACCCGACGGGACGTCAGTCGCACCCAGCCCCGTTTCCACGCGGATTCCCCCTTGGCCATTGTTATGAACGAGAATGCCTCCCTTCGGGTCCAAGGTAAGGGACGATGGCTTGGTCACGCCAAGCACGGGAGTCGGGCCAACCAGTAGCCGCTCCTGCTCTGCCACGTGGCCCGAGTTCGACGGATCCCGTAAGAGCCAGAGTTCGCCGTCTTTCTGGAGGACAATTCCATCGCGATACAACACAAAAGCTTCAGCTCCATGGAGATCATCGGCGAAAATAGTACACCGGTCAGCTTGGCCAGCACCCTCCGTATCCTCAAGGATTAGCAGTTTGGCGGTCTGATCGGTGGTGCACAGCACCCAAAGGCGTCCTTGGGCATCCCAATCCATCTGGACGGGGTTGCGCAGTTCTGGAAAACGAGCCTCGCTGGCAAAAAGCTGCGAGTGAAAGCCGGGGGCCATTTTGAGCGGCGGCAAGTCGGTGCCAGCGACGGCGGATGGCGCACTGGGGGCTGGGCTCTGTGCCGATTCTCGGACCTGAGACGGGAAGGGCAAGTCCCGCTCGGGCGCAGGTTGGTTGAGCAGCGCCTCGAACAAAACAGGAGCAAGCAGGCGACTTGCCTCCAACGTGAGTAGTCCGCCATTAACGCTCAGGGCACTTCGTGCTGTGCCCCAGCGCTTTGGGAGGAGCGCCGCGCGCTGGGCTCCCGTTGCAAACAACCGTTCCGTGGCAGTGTAAAGATCCACAAAGGGCACCCCATTTTCTAGCGCCACGGCCGCGACCGCTTCGGAATAAAGTTTCAGGTTCGCATTGGCCTGCTCCCCCTCAGTGGAAAATAATTCCAAAATTCGCTCCCGAGCAGGTGGCCCAAACAGTACGAGCCGCGCAGGTTTGCCGCCGGTAGACGCTACGGAGTACAGATTTTTCACCAATGCCGTGAGCTCTTTTTGAAACGCGGGAAGCCCAGCGCTGCCCGCTCGCGACTCAACGGCTCCATAAAATGCCAGCACAACCTCAGAGCGCGCCGCGTTCATCAAGTTTTCCGACAACGATTTACCATCTGGACAACCGTTGGAGACGGTATCACCGGCGGCGGCAAGGTTACGAAACACGAGTTTTTGATCGGGAAAAGCCGCTTGAAACAGCGATTCAAAAAAGCCGTCCCGCATGAGGGTGAGGGCAAAGCCGCTACCGACAACCGCGATGCCGTCGCCAGCCTTGAGTTCCAATACCGGTTTGGGAGGCTGAAGCGACTCGGCCACTGATGTTTCGACAGTAGCAACCGGGGTGAGCGCTCCATTTTCGGCAGCTTGAGTCGCAAGCAGGGAGCTTCCAGCGAGAGCGGCGGCCAGGAGGACTGGGAGCCGGTCTTTATTGGAAAAAGAACGCGGGGAAAGGGCGGGCGGGCGGGAGCGCATAGGGGAAACCAGGGTGCTACTAGTGCGCCACCTAAGAGGCGACTTGGCTAGAACTGAAAATGGCCAACGCATCCCCTTGACCCGGCGGCCCACTCCATCCATCCCTCGATGATGAACCGCGCCCTTGGCATTGACCCTGGCGATAGCCGCATTGGCCTCGCCCTCTCAGATGAACTCCGTATGTTGGCGCATCCGCTCCAAAACATTGCTGCTGGCAAAGCCGCCCTCGCTCAGATCACAGAGGTGATTAAAGACAAGGCCGTGGACACGGTGGTGATTGGCTTGCCTAAAAACATGGACGGCAGCAAGGGACCGGCGGCCTTAAAATCAGAGGCCTTTGCCGAGGAACTTCGGAAGCGGGTGCCCAAAGTGAAGGTACTCTTGTGGGACGAACGGATGACTACGGTCGCTGCTCAACGGGCGTTGCACGAGGCGGGACGCAATGCCAAGCAGAGCAAGGGACTCATTGATCAGGTTGCGGCGCAGCTGATTCTGCAAGGCTGGCTGGATTCCCAAAGTTTTCTCGCCCCCTGATGCCGCCCCGCCCTGACATGCCGCCTTCTGGCGCGCACGCCCCGCCCCCACCAGGGTGCCTCAGGTTACGCCTCCTGATCGCCTACGATGGCTGCGCTTTTGAAGGCTGGCAAAGCCAGCCCTCGGGCAACACTGTCCAAGACGTGCTCGAACGCGCCGTGGCAACCCTCGCGGGCCATCGCTGCCCAGTACACGGCTCCGGACGCACGGACGCTGGCGTCCACGCCGCAGGCCAAGTCGCCCACGTGGATGTGCCCTCCGCACGCCTGCACCTAAACGCATGGCTCGGAGCGCTTAACGGCCATCTACCACGCACCGTCCGTGTTTTGCGGGCGCAGCGGGCTTCAGGGAAATTTCATGCGCGATTCAGTGCTTCGGGTAAAGTTTACACGTATCGCCTCTGGTGCCACAGAGTTATGGATCCCATGGAAATAGGAAGAGCGTGGCATGTGCCCACACCGTTGGATCCCACCATTTTACGCTCCGCTGCCGCTATGCTTTGCGGCACCCACGATTTCGCCGCATTCGCCGCAAATCGCGGGAAGCCCGAGGAAAGCACGGTGCGCACCATTCACGAGATCGCTCTCAAAAAAACCGGCCCGCTGTGGACGCTAAAATTTGAAGGAAACGGTTTTTTGTACCGGATGGTGCGCTTACTCACAGGCTCGCTCGTACGAGTGGCACAGGGCAAAGCAGATCAAGCTTGGCTGGAAGCGCTATTGCACAAGCCCGGTGGCGCGCGAACCTCGTACTGCGCGCCAGCCGAAGGACTGTCGCTGAAGCGGGTACTGTACCGGCGCTGAGAGGAGAATGAGACTCCATGAGAAGGAATGGGAATCACGGGAAGAGCAAAAAGCATCGCTCTTTCCCATTGCCTCCCATTGCCCTCAGTGGGCCTACTCCACGGTCACGCTCTTGGCTAAGTTGCGCGGTTTATCTACATCGCAGCCGAGTTCCACGGCGGTGTGGTAAGCTAGCAGTTGTAGCGGGATCGCGTTAAGGATGGGCGAGAGATAGTCCGGGCAGCGCGGAATCAAGATCGTATCGTCGCAAATCTGTTCCAAGCGGCGACTGCCTTCGCTACCGATCCCGATGACTGGCCCCTTGCGTGCACGGACTTCCTCAATGTTGCTGAGGTTTTTCTCAAAAACGCTGTCCTCGGGCGCAATGAACACGCTGGGAAGCTCTGGCGTAATCAAAGCGATAATCCCGTGCTTGAGCTCCGCACTGGGATGCCCACTCGCGTGGATGTAAGAAATCTCCTTCATCTTGAGCGCACCTTCCAAAGCCACCGGGTAGTTGAACTGTCTACCCAAGAACATCATAGACTGGGCGTGGGCGTATTTTTTTGCGATTTCGCGAATGTGCCCGGAGAGCTTGAGGATCTCACGGACCTGCTCGGGCAGTGCCTCCAGCTCGTCTATCATGCGTAGGCCCTGTGAGCTTGAAAGGTGCCGAATCCGCCCTGTGAGTAACGCGATCAAACTCAGCACTGCGCACTGGCTGGTAAAACTCTTGGTAGCAGCCACCCCGATTTCCGTGCCTGCGTGCATGTAGACGCCACCATCGCTTTCGCGAGCAATTGTGGAAGCGACATTGTTACAGATACCCAACGTGCGATGACCTTTACGCTGACTTTCACGTACGGCGGCAAGGGTATCAGCGGTTTCGCCGCTCTGACTGAGGGCGAACACGAGCACATCCTTGGGCAAGGGCATGTTGCGATAGCGAAACTCAGACGCAAACTCCACTTCCGCAGGGATGTGCGCGAGCTGTTCAATCAGATGCTCGCCGACCATGGCAGCGTGAAATGCCGTTCCGCACCCCGTCAGTACGACACGCTCCACGGAGCGCAACTGTGCGTTGGTCATGTTGAGG
>CAIWVL010000007.1 GCA_903916085.1 uncultured Spartobacteria bacterium | reverse complement strand
GGCCTCCAAAGCAGCTGGCACGTCGGCTCCATTGAAGAAGCTAGCGACACGTACGACTTCCAAACGCACCCGCATGTTTTCGTCAGCGCTTGCCGTTTTCAGCAAGGCCAAGGCGTTGGGCACCCGATCCCGCCAGTACCCCAAAACGCGGACGGCCTGAGCGCGGGCGCGAGGCTCGGGGGACTTGAGGACGTCGTTGAGGAGTCCGAGGTTGATGGAGTCGTGCCACTGGTGTACCCAGAGGGCCTCCAAGCGGTTGTGCTCGTAGTTTTTATCAGCCTTGTCGAGGCCCTTTTCCCAGGCCTGCACGGCCGCAATGACTTCCTTGGAATCGCGTCCCCCCAACTCGATTTTCGCCCGCAAGCGGACGTCATTTTCGTGTTCCTTGAGCAACTCGAGGAGCGCCGTGATGGGTTCACCGTAGATTTTCTTGGGCGTGAGCAAAGGCCTCTCCGGGAATGTGATCCGGTAGATACGACCATGTTCGTGATCCCGATTGGGGTCACGTAGATGGTGCTGCAAATGCCCGATGAGCATCTGCGACCAATCCATGAAGTACAACGAACCATCCGGTGCCACCGTGATGCCCGAAGGCCGGAAGTTGGGGTTGTTCTCGATGTCCGTCGAGACCAAGTTTTCGAGCGTCTCAGCTTTGATACCGGAACCTTCTTCCGTGATTTTTGCACGGAAAATGCCCTGCACACTGATGACGTTGGCGTTGAGGAAATCTCCCTGCCAATCATCGGGGAAATGACGACTCGAAAGCAGGGTCGTCCCAGCGCAGGGACGCGAGGGCCGCTGCCAGAACTGTTTCATGGCGGGGTGTGCGCCTGAATCGAGGTGCCCGCTAAAGGCTGGCCCGAAGTAGTTGGCATTGCCCGTAGCGTCCGTGATGAGGTCGTTGCCCCAGTAATCAAAAACGCGACCGTGCGGGTTAGCAAAGCCATAGGGGACGTGACGCTCGAACTTGCCGGTGACAGGTTCGTAGCGGTAGATGGCACCGTTTACGTTGCGGATCGGACCATTGAAGGTTTCCACATTGGAGCGATGGAACACACCGTCGCTCAAGTACATGGCACCACCTGGTTCGTAGCAGATGGAGTTCGTTTCGTGGTGGGAATCGGCGGCATCCAGACCATGCAGCAAGCGTTCCTTCCAATCGGCGCGACCGGTGCCCTTAGTGTCGCGCAGCCAGAGGATGTCGGGCGACTGAATGACGACGACACCGTCTTTATAGAACTGGAAGCCTGTGGGGCAGTTAAGCCCGTCTGCAAACGTGGTGACTTTTGCTGCCTTGCCCGTCTTCGGATCCAAGTCGAACACGAGGAGCTTGTCGAAGTTGGTCGTGGTGGGCGAGGTTTCGGGATAAGTCGGCCAAGCAGCCACCCAGAGGCGACCTTTGGTGTCGAAGCTCATCTGCACCGGGTTGACGAGTTCCGGGAAGGTTTCCTCGGAAGCAACGAGTTCGACTTTGCAGCCTTCGGGAAGCTTGAGCCACTTGATGGCGTCTTCGCCAGAGAGGTAGGGCTTTTTCTCAGGACGATTGGGGGGAGTCAGATCAACGGGCGGGAGATTGTCGTCCTTGACCTCGTGCTTTTTGCCCTTGGCAGCGGCCCAAACGGCGACGTCGCGGTTGGCGGTTTTAACATCGCGCTGGGCGAGTTCCTGCCCAAGGACGTGCGCGTTGGTTACGCCTTCGTAGGCGATACGAGAGCGTCCACCGAAAATATTGAACTGGTCAACAGTGCGGTAGCGGTGATGCCACTGCGTGTTTTTCTCCAAAATCGCAGCACGCAACGGAGCGAGCGATGCGTCGGCGGTGCTTGGTGCTTCGGCACCAAAAATGGCCTTAAACTGAACGGGAGCGAGCAACTGGTCACCCTCTTCCGTGAGATGAATCCCGTTGATGGTCAAGGGATGAGCGGCCTTGGCGAAGAGTTCTTTGGAGGCAGAAAATAGGTCGACAAAGGCGACGCCATTAGCCTTGGCGACCTCTGCCATAGCCGCTGTGTAAAGGGCGAGGTTGGCGTTATTGGCGGCACCGTCCGAGAAATGAGGGCTCTTGAGGATTTCCTGGGCGATGGGAGACAAGAGCACCACACGAGGCTTGCCCTTGCCGAAGTCGGAAGAGGCCAACTGTTTGAGGTAGGCATCGAGGTTTGCCTTGAACTCAGCCAGACCGGCTTCTCCCTTGAAGGATTCGTTAAAACCCCAATAAGCGAAGAGCACGTTGGCATGAAAATCAGCGCCTGCGAGGTAGGTGACCTCCGTCTTGCCGGATAGGGTGGTGAGCGCTCCGGGCTTCATGTTGAGGAAGTATTCCGTGGAGGGAACTTCGTCAGAGCGCGGGTGCAAGTTCACTTCATCGGCAGCGAAGCCGAGGTTGCGCACAGTTAGATCGAGCTCTGGGTAGGCCTTGTGAATGAGCGTTTCCAACCAGGCATGGTGCTGCTGACGATCTGCTAGACCACTGCCCACAAACGCAATGTTGTCGCCTTTCTGGAGGACTAATTTATCTGAAGCAGACGCCTGCGACAGGGCTGACGCCGTCAAGACAACGGCACTCGCGATGGTTGGTATTCTCATGATTAAAGGGGAAACAGTTCCAAATCTTACAGTAATAGAATTTTTAAGAGACGCTTTGGAAGAGTAACCCGGTCGGCAGAGCTACCGTAGGGTAAAAACTCACACCGAATCAAAAAGCTGCCAGTAAGCTCACTCCGGAGAACCGGCACCGGGTCCAGAAACCAGTTCTCCAGCGCCCGTGTGGGGTGTGCGGTAGGCGACCAAAAAATACGCGCCCACAACTGTGACCCCTCCGGCGAGAAGGCTCCAATACAACGTCCAATCCGTGCGACCATCTTGGGTGCACAAGCTGCGCAAGCCACCGCAGCCCAAACATCCCAGCAGGTTACCAAAACCGCTCACTAGCAGGGTCATCAGGGACTGGGCGCGAAACCGCATTTCTCTTGGAATCCGATGTTCGATGTAGATCTGAGCCGGAATGAAAAACAGGGTGAAACAGATGCCGTGGAGGAGGATGCCGACAATGACACAGGCTGTGATGTTGGTGGCAAAAAGTATGTAGCGCACTACAGCGGTGGCGATGGCGAACAAAAACAGGGTCCGCAGGCGCAGAGCTGCGAGGAGCGAGCCCATGGCGTACATACACACGATTTCAAACACCTGCCCCAGAGACATGGCAGCGCTGAGCTTGTGTACGCCCAGATCCTGAAGGTGCAGAGGCGTGTACGGATAAAAAGCAGCTAAGGGAATGCTCAGAAAACCGGCGGTTAAAAACAGAGCGCGATGCTGCGGATCCTTAAGCAAAGCAAAGGTTTCCCAGCCGAAAAGAGTCTTGAAGGTGAGCGGCGTTTTGGAGGCTTGGGGCGGGACTTTCGGCAGCGCAATGGTCAGGGCGGCCACGGCAAACCAGGCAAAAGCGGAGACAAAGCCGGAAAGGGTCGAGCCGTCGGCATTGAGGACCAGACTGACAACGGGGCCAGCAAGCAGCCAGCCGTAGGTTCCCCAAACGCGCAACCCACCGAACTGACGTCCGGGATCGGGGAGCTGAGCGAGAACGAGCATCGAGGTGACGCCCCAGCTTGGTGCGAAGCAGAGTTGGACAAGCTGAATGAGCGCCAGAATCGACCACTGGCTCCAATTGTGTTCAATCGCCCAAAAAGCGCAGAACAGAAGCAAGCCCATTCCAAGGGCAAGGTAACGCAGGATAATGGTCGCCGAAAGATGCCGGTCGGCGAGTGTGCCGGTGAGCATTGGGGAGACAAATGCCGCCAAAGCGCCTGAGGCGAAAGCCCAGGGGGTGAGATGGCCTAGTCCGTGGGATTGAAGGACGGAGCTAAATGGGACGAACCAAAGTGCAATCGCATGCGCCTGAAGGAAAAACAGTCCGCCCAACATGCGACGCTGGCTTGGGTGCGGCGGATTCAGAGCGGTAGAAGCGGCGGGCATCGGAAGTCTGGAAGGACGTTGCCCGGGGGCACGAGGCGAGCCTGTTTACATAGAGGAAGCTGCGGTAAACAGGCAAAAGCAGCCCCCCTTGCGAAGGGCGCTTTTGAAAGAAGAAAGAGCTGCGAAGCTCTACTTGGGTAAAGCGTCGAAGGCTTTTTCGACGTCCTTGGCATGCTCTGCCGTGGAGGCACTTGGCATGTTCCAGACGATTTTACCGTCCTTCACGAGGAAAGAAATGCGCTTGGCAAACCCGGCCATAAAAGGAACGCCGAAGGCCCCAGCGACTTGTCCTTCAGGGTCGGCCACTAGGGTAAAGGGGAGCTTGTATTTTTCCTCAAACTTCTTGAGGGAATCCGGTTTATCGCCGCTGACACCAAGGACATGGATCCCTTTTGTTTTGAGAACATCCCAGTCGTCGCGAATGCTGCAAGCCTGCTTGGTGCATCCGGGCGTGTCTGCTTTGGGGTAGAAGTAAACGAGGGTTGGGCCCTTTGCGTAAAAGTCCTTAAACACCACAGGCTGGCCATTTTGGTCCACGGCGGAAACCTCCGGAGCGGCGGTGCCAACTGCCAGCGGTTCGCCCTTAGCGACTAGAGCTAAACCCAGAAGGGAAATGAGAGTTGTGATCAGTTTCATGCAGGGATGACGAGGGGTTATTTGAGTTATTACTTGTACCGCGTATTGCAAGCTAACGCAGTCACAGGAATGTTACTTGGGCTATGGCCTCCCCCCAGCTAAAAAAGCGCACACCCATGAAAGCGCACCCTGCCTCCCATTTTATTTCTCGGGAACTTAGCTGGCTTGAATTTAATAGGCGCGTCCTGGCGGAGGTGCTGGATTCCACCAATCCACTGCTCGAACGCGTCAAGTTTTTCAGCATCGTAAGCTCCAATCTGGACGAGTTTTTTGAGGTCCGCGTTGCCGGCATCAAACAACAAATAGAGAGCGACATTGTGGAACGTTCCGTCGATGGCAGGACAGCCTCAGAGACGTTCCGAGCCGTACGCAACGAGGTCGTTAAAATGTTGGCACGCCAATTTCAGTGTTGGCGTGAGGAATTGCTCCCAAACCTAGCCGAGCACCACATTCGTTTTTTGCGCCCAGAAGAACTAGATGCCAAACGCCTTGCCTGGCTTGACGAGTACTACCAGCAGCAGGTACGTCCGGTTCTGACTCCACTCGGGATTGATCCGGTGCATCCCTTTCCGCAGCTCCTCAACAAGTCGCTGAATGTGATCCTGCAACTTGAAATTGAGCACGAGGGTGAAGTCTCTAAACGGCTTGCGGTCGTACAAGTCCCTCAGGTGCTGCCCCGCCTTGTGCGTCTTCCCGGTGCCGAAGAGCACCGCGAATACGTGTTTCTCGGCCATCTTATCGGACACTACTTAGCCGACATCTTTCCAGGCACCAAGATCCTCGGCTACTGGCACTTCCGGGTCACACGTAACAGCGAACTCTACATTGATGAAGACGATGTGCGCAACCTTCTGAGCGCCGTAGAGCAGGAATTGCACAATAGAAGAAAAGGGGCCGCCGTACGCCTGGAGGTAGACTTGGGCACGCCCAATGACATCTGCCAGTACTTGCTTGAGAACTTGGATCTCAGCGAAGACGACCTCTACCGCATTGATGGCCCCCTGAATCCAGGACGCCTCATGGCCATCTGCTCAGGGGATCACTCCCCCGAATTGCGAGATGCCCATTACACGGCGCCCATCGCGACGTCCGTACGGGACGTGCCCGATTTATTTGCAGCCATCCGTCAGCGCGACATTCTGCTGCATCATCCATACGAAAACTTTAACTCGGTCGTGGACTTTCTGGAACAAGCCGCCCGCGACCCTCAAGTTCTAGCCATCAAGCAAACCCTTTACCGCACGGGTGGCGATGCCCGCATCGTCGGTGCGCTCATGAGCGCCGTGCGCAATGGCAAGCAGGTAACCGCCGTCACGGAGTTAAAGGCGCGTTTTGACGAAGCAAACAACATTCTGTGGGCGCGCCGCCTGGAAGAGGCGGGGGTGCACGTCGTGTACGGCATGGCGCACCACAAGGTGCACTCCAAAATGGCGCTTGTCGTACGTCGTGACGACGACCGGATTCGGCGTTATCTGCACTTGGCAAGTGGTAACTACAACCCATCCACCGCCAAGATTTACACAGACATCTCCCTGTTTACGGCTCAGCCCGAGTTCGGTGAAGATGCAACTAACCTGTTCAATCTACTCACGGGGATCGGACAGTTTCAGGGCGCGTCCAAGCTTCTGATCGCCCCATTTACCCTCCACGAAAAGATCATGACCATGATCCACGCGGAGGCCGAGAACGCCAAAGCAGGCAAACCAGCTCGAATTATCGCCAAAATGAACGGGCTCGTGGACCGCGAAATCATCGAGGCCCTCTACGCCGCGTCCTCCGCAGGGGTGGAAATCGATCTGATCATCCGGGGCATTTGCTGTCTGCGCCCCGGCATACCCGGAGTGAGCGAACGCATTCGCGTGCGGTCGATTGTGGGGAGGTTTTTAGAGCACAGCCGGATTTATCACTTCGAAAATGGCGGCGACCCGCTCGTCTACGTGGGCAGTGCGGATTGGATGCCACGCAATTTATACACGCGCGTTGAGGTGGTTTTCCCCGTGGAAGATCCCGCACTCAAAAATCGTCTCATGGAGGAAATCCTCCATCGCCAGCTTGCAGACAATACAAAAGCCTGGATTCTTCAACCCAACGCTTCCTATGTGCAGGCCAAGTCTGAGGACGAGAATCACCGTAACTCGCAACTCGAGTTCATGGAACTAGCACTTCCAACAACCAGAAAACGCACCGTACGCCAGCAAGCCCGGCAGAAGATCGGCATCAAACGCGCCCCCTCGGCCCCCAAACGCAAAGTGAAGAGTTCCGCCTAATACGGAAATACTGCCAATCTCGGAGGGGCGACGTTTTTAGCTCGATTGAAAAACGAGCCAAGACGTCGCCCTGTGGGGCTCAGCTCCAGAGGACCGGCAGAATCTAGCGGGCAAGCTGCTGGTTGGCTTGCTGTTTCCTGGGGTTCATCCCCAAGAAACTGCGCAAATTTCCTCCTGCGCGGTTGCCCGAAACATGCACCCAAAATAAGGTGGGATCCGCCAGCCAGTGCCCGTGCTTGGCTACAAACCTCGGACCACCGCTTCCGGTTTGGCAGCCACCCGACGCCAGCCACCCGCTCCGTTGTATGGAGGAACCGGAAACGTCCTGTTGGCCCGCCTAAGACCACTCTTTGCACAGCAACTCCGCTTGCATCAGGACCGTCTGCACCGCCTTCTCCTGAAGATCGGGCGGATAACCCCACTTGTTCAAAATCCGCTTCACAATCACACGAATCTTCGCCCGTGCGCCCTCTCTTACGGTCCAGTCTATCGTCACGCTCTGTCGGACTTTCGTGATCAACTCGGCGGCAATCACCTTGAGTTTATCGTCTCCCATCGCACGCACTGCGTTCTCATTGGCCGCGAGTGCGTCGTAGAACGCGATCTCATCTTCATTCAGGCCGAGGTCCTCTCCGCGCTTGACCGCTGCATCGAGTTCCTTGGACAGCCGGATGAGTTCTTCAATGACCTCCATCGTCGAGATGGCCCGGTTATGATAGGCGTTCAGCGTTTTCTTGAGCTTCTCGCTGAAGATCTGGCTCTGTACCAGATTCCGCTTCGCGCGCACCTTGAGTTCGTCCTTGAGCAGCTTTTCCAACAGCTCTGCCGCCACATTCTTGTGTTTGAGCCCGCGGACCTCCGCGAGAAATCCGTCGCTCAGAATGCTGATGTCCGGCTTGGGCAACCCTGCCGCAGTGAACACATCAATAATTTGCCCGTCCGTCGTGATTGCTTTGCTCACCAGTTGACGCACCGCCGCATCGATCTGCTCGGGCGTCTTTGCCTGAGTGTTACTCTGTTTGTTCAGCGCTGCTTGCAGTGCTTGGAAATAACTCACGTCATCCCGGATCTCCGTGGCTTCATCGCTAGCTGCGCATAGGGCGAAAGCCCTCGACAGTTCCGTCACCACCTGAATCCACCGCTTTTTACCATCCTCCTGTTCGAGGATGTGTTCCTGCCCGGCAGGAAGGAGTTGGAGGCGCTCTATCGGGGTTCCGGTACCCCACTTCTCCCAGTGGAAGCCGTGTAGCATGTCACAGGCGACGCCGTGTTTTTCGAGCATCACGGCAATGGCCTGCCTGGTGTCGTAGGTCGGATCGCCTTTTCCACCGCTTTCCGTGTAGTTGGCGAGCGCGTGTTTGAGCTGATCCGCAAGACCGAGGTAATCCACGACAAGCCCGCCCGGTTTGTCGCGAAAGACCCGGTTCACACGCGCAATCGCCTGCATGAGCCCGTGCCCCTGCATTGGTTTGTCCGCGTACATCGTGTGGAGACAGGGCGCGTCAAAACCGGTCAGCCACATGTCCCGCACAATCACGATCCGGAACGGGTCTTTGCTGTCCTTAAACCGGTTCGCCAACGTCCGACGCTTTTCCTTGTTCCGGATGTGCGGCTGCCACTCAGGGCCATCGTCAGCACTCCCGGTCATGATGACCTTGGCCACACAATTTCCGTGCTTCTCGGCTTCGGCATCGTCGTCTTTTGCGCTCGCCCAGTCTGGACGCAGTTTGATCAGGGCCTCGTAAAGGTCCACGCAGATGCGGCGGCTCATGCAAACCACGATCGCCTTACCCTCCATGGCTTCAAGGCGCTTCTCAAAATGCGCCACCAGATCGGAGGCAACCAGCGCGATGCGTTTTGGATCGCCCACAAGCGCCTCCAATGCCGCCCATTTGGTTTTGAGCTTCTCCTTCTTGGTCGACTCCTCGCCCTCGGTGATCTCCTCAAACTCCGAGTCGAGCTTGGGCAATTCACTGGCGTTCAATCCAAGTTTGGCAATCCGGCTCTCGTAATAGATGGGCACCGTGGCCTTGTCGGCTACTGCCCGTTGGATGTCGTAGATCGAAATGTAATCGCCGAAAACGGCCCGTGTGTTGGCATCCGTCTTCTCGATGGGCGTTCCGGTGAATCCGATGAAACTCGCATTGGGCAAGGCATCGCGCATGTGCCGAGCCAGACCATCGATGAGATCGTACTGCGAACGATGCGCTTCATCGGCGATCACAATGATGTTTCGGCGGGGAGAGAGTTCGGGCATTCGCTCTCTCTTTTCAGGTAGAAACTTCTGGATGGTAGTGAACACCACGCCTCCACTCGCCACCGCCAGCAAATCACGCAGCGCTTCGCGGTTGGCAGCCTGTACGGGAGTTTGACCAAGGATGTCCGCGCACCGTTGGAACTGCCCGAACAACTGGTCGTCCAGATCGTTGCGGTCCGTAAGCACCACAAGGGTCGGGTTCTGCATGGCCGCCTCACGAATCACGCGGGCGGCGAAGAACAACATCGTGAAACTTTTTCCACTCCCTTGCGTGTGCCAGACAACCCCCGCTCGACGATCCCCCGGCTTGCCACCGTGCATTCGCCCCGCCCAGTAGGTGCCTGGATCCTCGTTCACAACGTTCGCAATCATCCCGCTGGCTCGAACGGTCTCTTCAATGGCAGCCCCCACCGCATGGAACTGGTGGTAGCCCGCGATGATTTTGTGAATCGCTCCGGTGTCCGGGTTTTCCTCAAACACGATGAAATGCTGGAGCAAATCCAGAAACCGCCGCCTCTCAAACACGCCGCGAATGAGTGTTTGCAGTTGCAGGGTAGGCTTGCCCTCATCCCCAGCCCTTCTCCCTGGGTGGGAAGGGAGATGTGAAGCAATTTTTTGGAGAATGGATTCTGGATCGTTTAGAACCTCATAGTTTTCGAATCGGAGAACAGTCAGGCCGTGGGATGCCATATATGCATCGCGATTGATGTCACGCTCTTTGCCTGAGCGCGTAAAATGGCCTGCACCATCGCACTCGATCACCAGCTTCGCCTCGTTACAAAAGAAGTCGCAGATGTAGGACCCAAACTGATGCTGACGCCGGAATTTGGCCCCACACAGCTGGCGATTTCTCAACAACGCCCAAAGTAAGGCTTCTGCAGAAGTCTGTTTCTGGCGAAGCTCCCGTGCAAAGTTCGTCAGTCTAGCAATCTCAAATCCACCTCGATAATTCCCACTAGATTTACCCCCTCGCCCCACGGGAGAGGGATGGGGAGAGGGCGCATCGCTCTCAATTTCACGCCAGACCTTGAACCACTCCTGATTCGCGGTGAGCGAACCTATCCGGGCATAAAGCCCATCGGAAACGATCAACGCGGCATTGTAAGCCAGCAGACTGGGGATCTCCGCCTTGTAGGTTTGGAGTTGGGCGTAGGCGCTCCAAATCGTGGCATCCTTATCGGCGGCGTTCTTCAGCTCGATCAAGGCCAGCGGCAGGCCGTTCACAAAAACGACAATGTCCGGGCGCCGGTTGTGCTGGCCTTCGAGGACCGTGAACTGGTTCACCGCCAGCCAGTCGTTTTTCGCGACATTCGAGAAATCTAACAGCCACGCTTTATCGTGCTTCGCGCTGCCATCGGGTCGGGCGTACTCCACATCCACTCCATCTCGGAGCATCCGGTGAAAAGTCCGGTTGGTTTGGATGAGCGACGGAGTCACCACGCGCTGCACTTTCCGCAACGCTTCCTCCTGGGCTTCCTCCGGTATGGTGGGATTCAACCGGCGCAACGCCTCACGCAACCGCTCCGCCAAAATCACCTCGCCAAAACCATCCCGTTCGGCGTGCGGTTCACCCGGAGCCATCTGCGGTCCGTGCCCGATGGTGTAGCCAAGTTCCCCAAACCACGTCAGGGCGGCATCTTCGACGATGGATTCAGTCAGGCTCATGCTCCGTGAACCTCCACGTGTCGCAATCCATGTCGCGATGGGATCTGCGATTGAGGCCTCTTGTGCCGATCGCGACACAATGTCGGGATTTCTGTCGCGATCATGGAGGGAGATTACTTCTGCATCAGTTCAAAAGAGGTGATGTCGCTAAACCGCCGCGGCTGGCGACCTGGATGAAGTCTTCCGGCAATTTTAACGAACGCCTCGTTTTTCATATGAGCCTTGTCGGCCAATTCGTATTGATCAGCGGTGAGGTTGGCACGTGCTCTGACGAGTTCATCTCCCTCTGCTGTGAGCAGCCGGAGAATCACGTCCCCAGCACGCCTCCCATCGGCACCTTTTTCTCCGTCCAACGTTTCCACGGTTGCCGGAAATACGTCAGTGATGTGCTCCTCTTTTGCCCGTAGTTCATGGCGCACTTCTTCTATCCGGGAGAAATAATCATGCTGGATGCGAACCACGGAAATCCGCGGTTCATCTTTCGGGCGGGGGATCGCCGCGGCCCATTTGATGCCGATTTCCACCGAGTTTTTCAGCGACGCGTCTTCGAAGCGTGTCAGTGCCTCACACAAGTTTGAGGAAACCACCAGTCCCTCGCCTTTCTTCGAAGCTGCCACCAAGTCATCGAGCGAATCCGTTTCAATCGCCGTGACAAGTTCACGCAGGGACCGGCGGAGAACCATCGTCGTGCGCCGCACGAATGGTGCATCCGCTTCCTCATCGGGCAGCAGAGGCGATTGCACATCCATCGCCTGCACCGGGCAGGAGACATTGAGAATGAAACTGCCGGGCCGGGTATGACGGAATTTCGCGGTGTCGAGAAACTGCTGTGCTTCCGTCCGGCTGAGCCGCGGGTGATGCGATTGCAGCTTCAGCACTGTGCAAGCCGACGCCAGCAAAAGCTGCTGGGCACCCGTGACCATCGAACTCGCGAAGCTGAGCGGTAGAGCCCACTCATCCGGTCGCGGCGTCGTGATACGGAAAGACACTCCGTCATCGCCGACCTCCACAAGACTATCGAAGACCGACTGCGGTGTTCTGCCTTCCATCGCTGCCAGCTTGTCCACCACCAGCATCACCGCCTCGGTATAGTCCGGCGCGGATGTGTCCATGGGGAACACGAGCTGCCTCCGCTCAAAGCGTGGGTTGGTCATCACGTAAAGCCGGTCCTTGGCCGCCTCCTTGAGCAAGACCCAGCCCTGGTCCTTCGCGTAGTCACGGAGGTCTGTCGGAGGAATGAGTGTCTCTAGGTTCATACGGCAGGATAGCGTGGGAAATCCCGGCGCGACAGACGCCCGGCGAGTTGAGTGAGGCCCTCGGGTGAGAAAACCTGCGTCTTTGGCAGCTTGATCACAGCGCTGCCAGCGTTGATTTCAGGAGCACCACGCAGGCTCTGCCAGAAGGCGCAGCGGCGAAGCGCCAGTTGGTCGGGCGAGTGGTGGACCCATTCCGCAGCATCTCTCGGCAGGAACAGGACCACCAAAATGCGGGCAATACCGATGGTTTCGCTCCGCAGGTCATTGTAGCGGTTCGCGCCTTGCAGCCGGTATTCGTAGTTATGCCCGTCATCCGCTGGTTCGGCGATGGTGGCCTTGAGCTGCACTTTGATGTCCACCTCCGTCAGCGTGTTCGCATCCACAAACGGCAGCCACGCCGTCAACTGGGCATCAATCCCGTTGTTGTCCTCGTGGCGGTTGCCGTCACGGCACGCCATGGCAGCCTGCGACGCTACCGCGTGAAGGTAGGCGTAGCTCAGCTCCGATTCGATGTTAGGCGGTGACAGCGGGCGCATGATCGAAGGGCTTGTTAATCTTTGGCGTTCAGACTTGCAACGCTCACCTCCCCGCTCAGCAGCTTCGGCAACAGCGTGTCTCGCAAGGTGGCGAGGGTGCGGGATTGGTCAGCATTGGCTTTGATCTCAGCCATTATTGGCTCAGTGAGTTCGTCAAAGCGACTGGCGATCTCGTGCGGAGGGCAGGCGAGCCAGAACGTGTTAAAACATTCGGAGGGGACGCGCTGACGTCCGCTGGTGCCGGTCATGTTTTGAATGGCGTGGGTGCGCAGTGCATCGGAGCGAGCCAGCAGATACCCGAATTGCGAGGGTAGCGGCGGTTTCGGCGCGAAAATGATGAACTCGGTGGAGCCCCAACCAACTTGAGCGTCTCCAAGAAAGTCGACCCACCCCGTCTTGCCGTTCTCCAAGCACGGCGTAATGCGGGCGAGCAGGGTATCGCCATTTTGGAATTTGGTGCCGGAGGTGAACTCGCGGTCGATCAACTCCTCAGCAGAATGTCCCTGCGTTGGCAGATTCTTCATGTCTAGGTATGGCGCGACGACTCCGGCCTTCAAGCTGCGGCGTGGATTAACTTCGATGGCCTCGGGCAGCGGTTTCGCGATCCACCCCTTCGGAATCATCCCCAGCTCACTTTCCTCAAACCCATCCGGAAATAGCGCCGCCGTTTCCGCGTCCATGCCTGCGGGCGGGCAGCCGTCTAGTTTGGCGCGCACGGGGTCGAAATCCACAAACCAGCTCTGGAAAAGCGCCCGCGCCATCCCCTCAAGCGTCGCGTTCATCCGCCGGTTCAACTCGATCTTGTCGTCCAACGCCCCAAGCACCGAGGCGATGGCCCGCTGGGTGGTGAGAGGGGGGCGAAAAACTGGGATGCGGTGAAGGTCATTCCGATTTACTCCCGGAACGCTGCTTTTGTCGCTGCACGATTGGAAGTCAACTGTCCGCAGTAGATATGAAGCGAAATGAGGGTCATTTCCGTGAAAGTCTTTTACCCACAGCGTTGTATTTAGGGGCCAGTAATTATCTCTGATGAGAAACACTTGCCCGATTGTGCCGTATCGCCCTGTCACGACACCGGGTCCGTTGACTGCCGCTTCGGAGTGGTAGTCGCTGATGCCAGACGAAGAGACGATAGGCACTTTTCCGGGCTTGCGGTTTTGCGATGGCAAATCGAAGCCACGTTGAAGCGTGATTACCTCACCGAGCGGCACTTCATTCCATTCATCCGCCATAAGCCATCTCCCTCCGGTTTACGTTCCTACTCATTCCCTCGTCCTCCGTGTTGGATCACAACGTATTGCTCCTCGATGTTCGCCCAAAACGCAGCCGGCAATCTGGCCCAGTCGTGAACATCCACCAGAAACGGCAGGTTGCTTTCACTAAACGCCTCTTTGAGTTCGCCCAAAACACCGGTCTGTTTCTGTTTCAAATCCCCCGGATGCCGGATCACGAGATCCAGATCACTCAGTTCATGCCCTGAACCGTCCACGCGACTGCCGTAGACCCAGACCTCTTCATTCGGCACGAACTGGCCTAAAATCCGTTCCACTTCCTTGCGGTCCTGAGGCCTTAACTGGGTTGCATTAACCGTTCCCATGTTT
>CAIWVL010000006.1 GCA_903916085.1 uncultured Spartobacteria bacterium | reverse complement strand
CGTGTCCGTTCCCGCGACCCCGCCCAAAACAGCGGCATTGTTAAAGGTGATACTCCCCGCGTTATTGAGTGGAAGTGTGGTAAAATCCACCTTGCTTGCGCCTGCGCCGCTCGAGTTCGAAACGGTGATGTCTCCCGTACCAGAGACTCCGCCTGCGAGGATCACATACGAAGCTCCCGAGTTACCTGTCGCGACCGTCAAGTTCCCCCCCAAGGTCACGGGCCCAGTCAACGTGAGATGGTAGTCAGTGGCGTCAATGATGTGTGTCCCCGTCCCCGCGACCGTGATCGGATTGGTAAGCGTGTAAGGTCCACCGCCTGTGGCGGCGGTACTGCCGTAGCGGTCCGCGTAAATCAGCGAGGCGTTCGCCGTTCCTGAGCCCAAAGTGACCGTGCCCGTTCCCAAAACATTGCTCAAAATGCTGGGACTGTTCGTAATAACAAGCGGTCCCTGCCGAATTTCCACAGGCCCTGAAAAGGAAGGGTTCGAGGAATTCACGACCAGAGCTGAGGTGGCGCTGTCCTGAGCGAGTTTGGTGGTGTTCGCAGCCAACGGTACGCTGAGGAGCACCGAACCAACCCCAGTCCCAGCCGTTGTGTAGAAGTTGCCGCTGTTGCCCGTGCCCGCGTTCACTAGCTCCCCGGTGTTTGCCGGAGTACCGGCTATCGTCAAAATGCCGGCGCCGTTCTGCTTGGCGGTCACGTTGCCTGCAACCGGCAGAACCTGCGGCCCGAAAGAGGTGGTGGAGGTCGTGGCGAATACCACATTCAAAGAGCCCGTAACAACTGGATTGCTTGAACCACTCCATCCGTTGTTCAACGTGAGGGTCGCTAGCGTCCCAGTGTTCGTGACCGTCCCGTTATTTGTAAGTAGACCAATACTCTGACTGAACCCGTTCAGATCTAAACGCGCTCCCGAGCCCACAGTAACAGCTCCACTCGAAAGGGCTCCGGCACCGGCTGCCTTGATGGTCCCCGCAGTGAGGTTAATCCCGCCCGTAAATGAATGCGTCCCACCGAGAGTGAGCGTGCTCGAGCCAGATTTGTTGAGCGAAGCAGTACCAGACAGACCAAGCGTGCCACCAACAGTGCCAAGCGTGTAATTCAGCGTGTTGCTATTGAATGTCACCGATCCGGTCGAGGTGATCCCTGCCGACTGTATCGTCACAGTCGTATTACCCACATTCTGTCCAAGACCATCCTTGTCCCCAAAGATCAGGGCCGTTGCCGCCGGAATTGTCGAATAAGCCTGATCCCCAGACCAGTTCAAGGCCCCCGAGTCCCAACTGCCGTTCACACTACCGCTCCAAATCCCAGTCACGTCGCGCAACTGGATCGCATTCAGCTGAGAAGTCGGCCCCGTACTGGAGTTCGTGCCCTGAAGGGTAAAAGTCTGTGTAGTGGCACTGGCCGTAAATCCACCTACGGCGTACTGACCAACGCCACCAGCGGCATTTTGGACATTGAAATCGATCGTGGAGGTCGTGCCGCCCCCGCTCAACAGCACATTTCGCGTGACTAAATTCGCATCGGGCCGACTGTCATTGTCCCACACCTGAACGGCATAGGCGTGATTGAGCGTCAACTGCTTCAAAGTGATCGTCATCACCGGGGGCAAGTTGCCGTCGATGTAGACTCCCGTCGTGATCAGACTCTGATAATTAGCGGAGAGCTGGTTGAATGGCGCTGCATTATAGTTAAGACCACCAAAGATGGTTGGCGTCCCGGAGGCGAAACTCCAGCCCAAGTCCGCGTTACCCGCGGCCGTCGTCGAGGATTCCTTGGCGAACGGAACCCCATTGATCGAGTAGGCGTTTGTGAAATTGTACGCGTACTTGAACGTCCCCAGCGTCAACACATCCGTGTCCCCGGAAATGTTGACTGCGGGTTTGAAATTCACCGTCGCACCATACACCGACGCCCCTTCGCCGCCGACCGCAAGCGTCATTAGGAAGCAAAGCACCCTGCTAAATTTGCCCACCCGCGCTGAGACTCCCTCCCCTTTCTTTATGCCAGTAGGCACAGAGGCAAGTCGGCCTGTCTGAACAGACACAGGCGATAAGGGTGTAATTGATCTCATAATGCGGAATTGCTTCACACTCGGGACAGAGTGCGCCCTGACAGATAAGCAAGAACCGGGCCTCCTTTCATTTTTAACTGCAATCTCTCCTTGCGAACCACAAGGCGTGTGCAGGCGCTACACGTGGGTTCCCAAGCATCCGGCGTGCCCTCCTTTTTTTCATACTTCATACTTTGCGGAAGCCGTCCCATAGTCGCGCCTTTCCCTCCCCATGCACTCCCCCACTGACCTGCCCCTCATTGCCCTGGCGCTGGGCGCAATTGTTCTCCTCGTCCTATTGGTCACCCGCTGGAAGCTCAATCCGTTTATCGCCCTCACCGTGGCCTCCCTGCTACTTGGCGGCGGAGCAGTCCTTCTTGAGATCATTCCAGTCTCCCGACCCTCGGGAGTCCTCACGCCCTGGACGCTCTTGCAGGTGGTTGACACTTTCAAAGAGGGCCTTGGCAAAACGCTTGGCGGCGTGGCTCCGCTCATTTGTTTGGGAGCGATTCTTGGGCGACTGCTTTCCGAATCTGGCGGTGCGGCGGTTTTGGCTCGCGGGTTCATTGGTTTTTTTGGTCGTCAAAACGCGGGCTGGTGCATTGTTTCCCTCGCGATCACAGTCGGCCTGAGTTCGTGGTTTGCGGTGGGCTTCATGTTGCTGTTGCCCGTGCTCCTGAGCCTCACCAAGGAAACAGGACGCCCCTTTCTGAGCCTCGCGCTCCCCCTGCTTTCCTTCCTGTCCGTCATGCACGGGCTCATGCCCCCGCATCCCGGCCCTCTGATCGCCATCAACGCCTTCCACGCCGACACGGGTAAGGTCCTGCTTTGGGGCTTCCTTATCGGCATCCCAACAGCGGCGATTGCCGGCCCCTTCTTCGCCAAGTTTGCCGTCAACCGCGTCCATCCCCTTCTGCCCGAAACAACCTTTGAACAACCCGCCAACATCCGTCCGCCGGGATTCGCGCTGACGCTCTTGTCTATCCTTCTCCCGATCGCGCTGATGCTCTTGGGCACAGCGGCCGAACTGCTTGGGATGCGCGAGTCGCTTTTCGGAAGCGTCTCCCTCAATCTGGGCTCTCCCGTGATTGCAATGCTCGTGGGTGTACTCTTCTGCTTGTGGTCACTGGGGTTACGCTGCGGCTGGAATGCTCAGCAACTTCTCAAGTTCACCGAACAAAGCGTCAATGGCATCGGCATGACTTTGCTCACGCTGGGTGCCGGCGGTGGATTTGCGTTCGTGCTCAAGGATAGCGGGCTTGCTCGCGTCCTTGGCGAACTTGCCGCTCAAGCACACATGCCCCTGCTCATCTACGGTTGGTTGGCTGCGGCCTTCATTCGGGTGGCCACAGGTTCAGCGACGGTCGCCATCACGGTAGCGGCGGAACTTCTCGTGCCGCTCCTCGCGCAATCGCCTGGGACGTCCCCAGAGCTGATGGTGATTTCCATCGGGTGCGGCTCCCTCTTTTTGTCGCACCTCAACGACGCCGGGTTCTGGATCGTACGCGATTGTCTGGGACTTTCGGTTCGGGAGACTCTGGAAACGTGGACCATCACCGAGACACTCATCGGGGTGGCCGGGCTCGCGCTGACGCTAGGCGCGGAGGCGCTCCAGCGGGCGATTGGGTAAGCGGGCGCTGCGGTGTGGCGGGCGCTCTCATTCTGGGAGGAAATGGGGTTCAAGGGGAATCAAGGGAAGAGCAAAAGGCAGCGTGTGCAGCGCGCACTCTCATTGCCTCCCTTTGCCTTACCCCCTCAGCGAACTCCACGACTCCTCGCCCGATACATCCACAATCCCCGGCTCGGCGGCATTTGCGGGCGATAAAATCGCCAAAAACACCAACGGCTCGTCGTGGGGATTGTACGTACCATGCACCTCACCCTTAGGCACAAACGCCATCTCACCCGGTCCCAACACCCGCTTCTCACGCCCCACCCACTGCTCCGCCCTTCCCGAAATCACGTAAATAATCTCCTCCCGCGTCGGGTGCGTGTGAAACGGATGCTCCCGATGCGGCTCCATCGTGGCTCGCACCAGCAACAACTCCTTGTTGTCGACCACGTCCTCGCGACACATCCACTCCTCCACCGTCCACGGGCTCTGCACGCGCACGGCCTCTTCCACGCCTACAAACCGGCGCAACGCTTTGGCATCCATAGCCTACCCTTTCTGAGCGCGAAACCCAATTTTCTTAAACCGCTCGGTGAGTTCCACAAGCGGCGCTTCCACTCCCAACCGCTCCAAACTCGATGCCCCGACAAATCCGACGCAATCCGT
>CAIWVL010000005.1 GCA_903916085.1 uncultured Spartobacteria bacterium | reverse complement strand
TTGGCGCCAGGAGCGTCGCAGATGGCTCCATCGCCACCATGTCGCCAAGCTTTCTGCCATCGTAATCAGAGAGCTGCGTGCGCTCGTAGTGAGCTGTAGTCCCGTCTGGACACGCGAAGATAGCGCCGCGAGCGCTGTTGGCCGCGAGCTCAACACCGGACCCGGGGCGCTTACCAATCTGGCCGGGAGAGTTAAAGGTACCGTTCTGTAGCTTAGAGAGCTTGCCG
Source organism: uncultured Spartobacteria bacterium (assembly GCA_903916085.1). Taxonomy (GTDB): domain Bacteria; phylum Verrucomicrobiota; class Verrucomicrobiia; order Chthoniobacterales; family Chthoniobacteraceae; genus Chth-196. Next base: position 1,714 of record CAIWVL010000005.1, on the reverse strand, counting down.
AGCGCTACCTGCTTCGGGTCCGTCTTGGTGTCAACCCCACCCGCAAACGGCAGGTTGACCACATTCCATTCGAGTGCCATGTCATTACCCCGCAAGCATCGGCAGCTTCGCCCCTGCGATGGTGACCGCGCCAAGGTTGTTCTTCAGCCAATACCCGCGATAAGCGTTGGGCGGCGTACCTGGCTCGTTGTCAAAAACCTGCCAGTAGAGAAGGTTGACACACCCGAAGCTCTTAGCTACATCGCGCACCGTCTGAACCATCCTTCCCACGTCCGCAGCGCCGCGTGGGTCCTCATTCTCTGGAAACCCAAACTCGCCGATCTGCACCGGTACGCCCGGAAAGGCTGAGTTGATTCGTCGAAGTGCTTTAGAAAAGTCAGCTGTGCACTTCGCGCTCCAGTCGGAGAAACCGGAGCCCCAGCCCGTCGAGACAATGGTGGAGTCGTAAGATGAGTAAGACACCATATCGGGTTGAATGCGCGGAGCGATGTCCGTCAAAATGCGCTTGTTGCCCTGCTCCGCGTCCAGCACCCGGTTCACCTCGATAGCGTGGCGCACATCGACGTTAACGTGGGGCGTGTCGCGTCGCGCGTCGCTCACCGCGCGCTGGCGGGCCGCGAAGAACGCGGCATAGAAGTCAACAAATGCACGCGACACGTAAGTGGTGGGCACGAAGGCGTCCATAAACGCCCAATCCCCCTCCCAATTCTGAAGGACGAAGACTTTTCCACTATTGTTGTACGCGGTCAGCAGGTGCGCAGTAAGCTCATAGACCTCTGCATACTCGGCTTGATACTGGGCGAGGCTTGGGTTGACTCGCCACCAGTTCGTAGCGCCGTTGGCGAAGGTGAAGATTGTAAACACCACTGTGTCCCACGCCTTCGCTAGTTGCTCCGAGAACTGAGTCGTTTGCGCAAGCGTCTTCAGAGATGTGGGGGTGGAGCTCCACGTCGTCTGAAGCGGGTACATGGTCGCGTAGGTGGAGGTACATGCGACCTTTAACGCGCGAAGACCTAAATCCCAGATGGTGTTGCAACCATCTGAAAATTGCGTTCCGGAGCCCGCCGGAACTGTATACAGCCCTTGCTCGTGTGCGCACCCGATGCTCATTCTGTCGGACATTGCGCGCCTCTGTCGGCTTAGCGAATAGTGGCCAAGGTGAAGTTTTTGCCGCCGTTGCTCCAAAGGGAGAAGAACGTAGCGATACCGCCAGCGTTAATCGTCACGTACGCGGCGCCATCTATCGTTCCAGGGCTCGGCGCATACACCTTGAGCGCACTAGCTCCGCTGTTCTTAACCGTCACCAGACAGCCGCCAATCGCCGCACCGGACGGGAGAATGACGCCCGTTCCTGCCGCTACAGTACCCGTGCCGTCCGCACCTACCCCGCCAACCTCAGCAAAGCAGCGCGCGGCCTCGTTCTTGGCGTTAGGGGTCTCCAACGGATAGGCGTCCGCGTAAGTCGAACCTGTCGCCGAGATGCTCAGCAGGTTAGACGACACGTTCATGTATCCGTAAAGCAAGAGTCGGCCGCCTACGTCCACGCTTCCCGTGAACGTGTAGTTGCCGTACTTCAAAGACTTCGCGTAGCCCGCTACACCGATGGCCGATGCCGCATGCTCCTCGGCCATCCCGTATCCGGGATTGGAGAGCGTCGACCACGCTAGCGGGTTGGCCATGAAGCAGGTATCGCCAGACGACCCGGTCACACTAC
>CAIWVL010000004.1 GCA_903916085.1 uncultured Spartobacteria bacterium | reverse complement strand
TGTTGGGGTTTTTTGTTGGGTTTTACTTTTAATCGAGTCGGCAGAAACTGTTTAGTGGGATGCAACGGACGCAGCTTGAGCATCAGATAGCTTTGGAGCCCCCTCAGGGAGCGAGCGTGTAATCGAGGCGTCATCGAGGAAGATCTTCTCGATATCAAGGAGGGTCTTCTGCTAGTTTTCTACTAGGAGATTCCAACACAAGGATTTCTACCGATATTTTGTTGAGCGCAACTGTTTCGCAAGTGATCTGTCACCATGTTGAAATCCCTGCGCTCACTTTGCTTGAAGAAATAACTGGAGAATCATTCCAAAATTTGGAAAACGGAAAATGATTGAGAAACCTAAAAGCCGCCGCTCTCCCCGCAAGTACCTTGACGATGACGGGGTATACCGCCTTCCTGATGGGAAGGAAGTTTGTGACCTCTCTAGCAAGAAGGGCCGGGATGAATACGAAAGCCGCAAAAGTCAGATGCACGAGAGGCAAAACCGCATCTGTTGCCTCTACGGACATTACTCTGAATGTCCAGGCAGGCTCCGTAGGGCTGAAGCGATGTTTGAGCACGAGGATGGCCGCGGAGCAGGGCGCCAGGACGATAGGATAGAAAAGTCTGTAAAGGGCGTCACTGTCTGGATCAACGGCGTGGCACACCCAATCTGTAACTCGTGGAGGGCAGCAGGCGCATCCCCTACAACGAGATGAAGCTGTTTTTGTGTGGAAACGGAGACTAGAATTCGCTTATCCTTGACGCATGAAGCGTCTTTGGCTCTTCGTCCTCGCCGTTTCCCTGCCTATCCTCGGATGGGCTCAATCCATCCCAATCTCAGGATTCGTTATTGACCAGTATGGTCAACCAGTTGCCGGGGCTCAAGTCTACATCTGCTCCGCGGCCGGCTCGACAGGTCTTCCTTGCTCTCCGGTAGCGTCGATCTACTATGACTACAACCTTTCGCTTCCCGCTCCAAACCCTTACTCAACTGATGCGAACGGAGATTTCAGCGTCTACGTGGGGCCGCTGGCCTTCCCGAACGCCTATGTAGTCAACGCAGTGCCGGAGGCGGGAACGATCTACACCTGGCTCTACCCAGGCCCGAGTTGCCCTCTAAGCGGCTGCACCTTCACCGGGAACGTCACGGCAACGCTGTTCAATGCCACGACAAGTCCGTATTTTGAAGTGAACGGGGTTCAGCTTGCCAGCACGAATCTCCTAGACACGTCCAACATTGCCTATAAGAACGCGGCCAACACGTTCACTGGAAATCCGCAGACGGCGCCGGTCTGGAACGCAACGACTGGATTTGAGGTAAACGGGGTGGCGTTGGCCTCCGCAAACCTTTCCGATGCGTCGAACCTTGCCTACAAGAACGCCTCCAATAATTTCACGGGAACGACCAATACCTTCAAAGCAATTACCGGCACGACAATCAATGCGACAACGGGTTTTGAAGTCGCAGGAGTGCCTTTGTCAGCCTCGAACCTGAGCAACGGGGTTTCTGGAACCTGGGCTATCTGCTTATCGTCTGGGAGTTCATGTTCTCCAGCGTTGAGTTTGTATTACCAAACCAT
>CAIWVL010000003.1 GCA_903916085.1 uncultured Spartobacteria bacterium | reverse complement strand
TCACAAACCAAAAATGGGCGATCCCCGCTTTCAGCACTGGGTTGAGTCCTTGGTCTTGCTCAAGCCAGGGAAGGAATCGCTCCATCTCTTGCGGGATACGCTCCGCAGCGGGGGCCTCAAAGCGGACACGCTCCCGTCCTATGGCTCCTGAGACCACCTGCATCGGGCTGGAGTCAGCCGTGCGCCAATTGACTGCCGAGTTGAGAGAAGCCCGTTTTGGGGTCTTTCTTGCTCTGTAACCCGTTGTTTTTCAGAGACTTTAGTGTGGTGCACTCGACGGGGGTCGAACCCATAACCTCTGCCTTCGGAGGACATTGGTATCAATTGTAAGTGTCTGAAAATCAGCAAATTCTTGTATTTTCTGTATCAGGTTGTATCGGTGATTGGTGGCTACCACAAATCCTGTATCAATAAAGCACGGAAGCTCGCATTCCGAATGCTCAAAGAGTCGGGTCATTCGCAAGGCTTGGCCGAGGGTGCGCTATAACGAATCGAGGCGATCTTATTTGGTGGATGCGCGTACGGGCGACGCCTCAGAGCCAGGCTCCCAACGCTACTACCCAACGAGGGAACAGGCCTTAGAGGAGGCGCAGAAATTGGCAACCCGCAGACATGAGGAAGGCACGAACGCTTTTCAGAGCGACGAGCTGACCGAGTATGGCAAAACCGTAAGAGATGCCGTCCAATTTTACCTGGCGCATCTGCGGGCACAGGCTGCAAGCCGCCCCATTGCGGAGGCTATCCAGAAGCTTCTAGCGCGACGCCGGCAAGAGGACATGGCGAAACAGTCGATGGACTCATTGCGGGCAGAACTTGCGCGGTTTGATGGGGCCTTTCCGGGGCAATCACTGGCATCCATTGCACCTTCGGATGTCGGGGAATACCTGTCGCTAGCAAGGACGTCGGGCACCAGAAACACACGGCGAAAACACATCATGACGCTGTTCAGTTTCGCGATGGAGGAGAAGTGGCTGACAGAGAACCCGGTGAAGGCCATCAAGAAGCTCCCGGAAAAATTCGACGTTCAAACACTGGACGCAGTGCAGATGAGCCAGCTTCTAGGCGCTTGTGACACTCTGGAACGGGAGGTGTCGGCTTCCATGCGAGCGTATCTGGCGCTTGCTGGCTTCGCTGGAATCCGCCCCGAGGAACTGAGGAAGCTTCAATGGAGAGACATCAATCTTGTTGCGGGCTTTGTGTTTATTGGCTCCCGAGTTTCCAAGGTAGGGCAATCCCGTTCAGTTCCGTTGTCGGAAAACTGCAAAGCCTGGTTGACGCTCTGTCAGGCGCGTAGCGGGACCATTGCTGGAGACGCGTTTCGCTACCGTTTCGACGCAGTACGGGCGGCTGCGGGCTATTCTGTGCGAGGAAAGCCTGGTGCTGCGTGGCCGTCTGATGTGTTACGACACTCGTTCGCATCCTACTGGCTGGCAGTAAATAAAAACCGAGCAGAGCTGGCCGAGCACATGGGCAATTCTGTCCAGATTATCAGCAAGCACTACCGGCGGCACGTATCCGAGGCTGAGGGGCGGGCTTGGTTTGACATCATGCCCGAGCGCGAAGGTAAAATTGTACGGATGGTGTGAGCCCCGGAGGCCACGCAAAGTGGTCCTCGTTGTTACTCACTGGCGCTTGCTGACATTCGTTAGCGCTCATTGGCGCATTACCTCCTAATAATGAGGTGTTTGTTAATTGTTTCGGT
>CAIWVL010000002.1 GCA_903916085.1 uncultured Spartobacteria bacterium | reverse complement strand
TGTAAAGTCAAACGCTTGTCCTTTAGGATGCAACGAATTTGGGTTGTAAAATTTACCATTAGGATTATCACGTTCAAAATAAGGTTCGTTGGCAGAAGTAAATTGCTTAAATTTAGTATTTGTTTTATTGTAGTTGCACTAAACCGGGGAGTTTCTGGAGATATTTTAATGCCTTGGAGAGAGGTTTTGTTGGCCTGTGGTTACGGTGGATTATTGCTTAGTATTTGTACGGCACCTAAATTCATAAAACAAAGCCTGCTCAGGGGGGGGCTTCCTTGGATGGGGAAGACCTCTTATAGTTTCTTTTTGATACATCAACCCACGGCATGGTACCTTATGGAGTTCGCGAGAAAAAATTTGTTTGTATCTGGAGTGCAACTCGTTATTTTTGGGTATACTTTTGCTTTTGCGATAACTTTGATGATCGCAAAAATATTTTTTGTTGCATTGGAACGTCCATTTTTAGGTAGCACCGAAGCGCTGGTTTGCGGTGATAGTTCCGGAAGAGGTTTCAATGGCAGAGCTAAATTGAAAAGGTAAACAACATGAAAATCGCTATGACTTCTTTATATCTGCCAGGAGGAAGTAAAATCGGTGTCGGGTATCAAGTGCATCACATGGCAAATCAGATGGTCATTAGAGGTCATGACGTTACGGTATTTTCTCAATGCGAGGCCGGTGAGGAACCGCTATACCGGCTGGAGCGTATTCTGCCGCGGCGACGCTTGCGAACATTTGGATTTGCGTGGGATTTAAGACGGATTGATCTATCAGGTTTCGACGTACTGCACGCACATGGCGATGATTGGTTTCTGTGGAGAACGCGTCGTCCACGTCACATACATACCTACCACGGTTCCTGCTTCGCTGAATGCAAATATCAGTCCACGGCTCGAGACCGTTTGAGGATGCTAGGTCTCGCCGCCTGCGAGTACGGCTCTGTTAATTTATGCGATGAGTCTGTAGCTGTTTCTGAAAGCACACGGTCATACCTACCAAAGGTACGTCACGTTATTCCTAATGGAGTTGATCTAAATAAATTTTACCCTGGACTTCATAAGTCGCCGAAACCTGCGATACTCTTTGTTGGTACTTTGCGAGGACGTAAGAGAGGTGCAATGTTGATTCGCGCCTTTCGCGAGAAAATTCTCAAATCTGTGCCAGAGGCAGTCCTTTGGGCAGTTTGTGAAGAGCCGATTTCTGGTTCGAATATTCGCTGGTTTGGCAGGGCACCAGCTGACGTCTTGGCGGACCTTTATCGAAAGGCATGGGTCTTTTGTTTGCCTAGTTCGTATGAGGGTTTTGGTATTCCGTACATCGAGGCCATGGCTTCAGGGGTTGCCGTTGTGGCCACTCCAAACGACGGAGCGATTGAGGTTCTTAATCGCGGTACGTGTGGTCTGTTGGTGCCAGAGGAAAGGCTTGGAGCGGGAATTGTGCAGGTGCTCAAGGACGCTCCCCTTCGACATTATTTGGAAGGCGTTGGTTTGGAGCAAGCAAAGAAATATGGGTGGGATCGGGTCTGCTCGGCTTATGAGAAATTATATGAGGGACAAGTAGTATCCAGTAGTCGACGTCCATTCGTAGGTGCGGATCGATGAAACGAATTGCTCTATTTCCGAGCGCATTTCATCCGAGCCTGGGCGGCGTGGAGGAGTTGACTGGACAACTAGCTTTGCATCTGGCCAAGAGAGGTATTCGGCCGATGATTTGTGTTAATCGTTGGCCTCGAAATCTTCTATCAACTGAAATTTGGCGAGATGTTGAAATTTGCCGTTTTCCGTTTCGAATGCCTGGCAACGATCTGAAATCTAAGATGAGTTTCCAGTTTTCTCATAAGATGATCTTAAAGCAAGTGACCGATTGTTTGGCTAGATTCGGGACGGAAGCCATACATGTTCAGTGTGTTAGTTCGAATGCATGGTACGCCGCATGCGCGGCTGAGGCGATAGGTGTTCCTTTGATTGTTAGCGTCCAAGGCGAACGAACGATGGATGCTGCGGGACTTTATCGAAAGTCTCCGTTATATAATCGCTTATTACGCGGCGTTTTGCGACGGTCGCAGCAGTTGACAGCATGCTCGCAAGCGACTTTAGATGACTTAGAAAAGTTTAATGGTCAGCCATTTCACAGTGGTGCGAGAGTTATTTATAATGGAGTCGGCAGCGAAGCCTTCGACCCCGGACTGCAATGGAAACATTCGGCTGAATACTTTTTTGCTTTAGGAAGGCTTGTTCCGCAAAAGGGATTTAAAAGCCTCCTTAAAGGATACAAAGAGTCTGGCTTACGGGAAACGCACTTAGTGATTGCTGGTGAGGGGCCGGAGGCTGAAGCGCTATCAGATATTGCAGAGGAACTTGGCATTGCAGACATAGTACATTTCTTTGGGCGTGCGGACCGAAGAAGCGTATTTGAGTTAATGCGAGGATCGGTTGGAGTTGTCGTTCCGTCTCTTTGTGAGCCAATGGGAATTGTTGCACTAGAGGCGATGGCGGTCGGCAAACCCCTTTTGGTCAGCGCGATAGACGGTCTAAAAGAGGTCGCGCCGAGCAGCTTGTGGTGCAAGCATGTTCGGCCGGGTGATGTCGAGGCTATTGCGCTTGGATTGAAATGGCTTCAGGTTATTGACTGTAGCGCCACAGCTTGTTATCAAAAGCGGTGGGCTGAGAAATTCCTGTGGCAAAATATAACGGAGCAATACCTTGAGGTGTACTCCAACGCGGCGCAGTGTAGTCAAAGCCCCGATTTGACGAACACCCCGAGAGGGAATGGGATGTGGTAAAAAACACGAACAAATCGCAATAGCCGTCCTCTGCTTTGTCAAAGTCCGCAAAGTCTGCCAGGAAATACGATGATGTCTTCAAGTGTCAGGCGGTTACGAACTGGATAAGTTACGGCCGCCCTGGGACGCAAAAAGCGCGTAAACTGGGGTTCGGCTATCCAGCACTTAAGGATTGGAGGCGCCGATACAGCGTATCGCCCCAGCCAACTGGATTTTCCGCTAGAAAACCTGGTGCTGCACTCTGGGCGCTATGCAGCAACCCATCCAACGCAAGCGGCATCGATCCCACGCTCAGATCCTTGAAAGTGATACCATTTATTCAGTTAAAATTGCAAAAGAGTTTCCGGAAATAACGTTTGCTTGAGATAAAATCCACCTGCACCAACCAACGAGTACACATTGCGGGCTTGCCCCTAGTATTTTTCCAGGACGGCGGTTTGTTTTTGCTGTAGCGTCTCAATGGTCCCGAATACTTGATTGCAGATCCCGTCTCGTATTACGTCCTAGCAGCCTGTCGGACTTTCGTTCCAATAAAAGGAGGTGTATCGGGGTTAACTAGGCATGGCTGCTAGATTCGTCTGTGTAGATCACGATACTCCGTTGCTGATGCCTCCGGATCTGCGGGAATGGGTGCCGGAAGATCACTTGGTGCATTTCATCATAGATGCTGTCGGCCTGATCGATTTACGCGCGGCCAAGATCAATGAACGGGGCAAAGGCAGCCGGCAGTATCCCCCGGCACTGACGCTTGGGTTGCTCATCTATTCCTACGCGACGGGCACCTTCAGCAGTCGGCAGATCGAACGCGCCACCTACGAGAACGTCGCTGTGAGCCTGGTCTGCGCAGACCTTCACCCCGATCACGACAGCATCTGCACCTTCCGTCGAACCAATGGCGCCCTGCTTAAAAGCAGCTTTGAGCAGGTGCTCGCAATGGCCGCGCAGATGCGGGTGCTCAAAGTGAGCCAAGTCACTCTCGCCATCGATGGCACCAAGATCCTGGCCAACGCCAGCAAGCATTCCGCAGTCAGCCATGGGCGTGCACTCGCGCAAATCGAACTGCTTGAGAAGCAGGTTTCCGAACTCCTCTCAAAGGCTGAGGCAGCTGATAGCGCACCGCTTGAGGACGGGTTGACTTTACCAGAGGAGATCGCCCGTCGGCAGGACCGCTTGAAGCAGTTGCGTGCGGCCTGCGCAGTCATCAAGGAGCGGGCCAAAGAGCGTTACCAACAGGAGCTCTCACAGTTCCAAGCCAAGGAGCAGGAACGCGTCGAGCGTGCCAAGAAGACAGGCAAAAAGCCTGGAGGCCGCCCCCCCGCAACCACCTCAGGAAGGCCCACGGGACAAGGACCAATTCAACTTCACCGACCCGGAGAGCCGGATGATGAAGTCCTCGAATGGTTTTGGACAAAGTTACAATGCGCAAGCCGCCGTGGAGATCGAGAGCCGCTTGCTGGTAGGAGTCAACGTGAGCGATGCGCCCAATGATAAAGGGCAGTTGAAGCCTACGCTGGAGGCCGTGAGTCCGGTGATTGAGAGTGTGGAGGCGGTGCTCGTCGACAGCGGATTTTACAGCGCCGCTGCAGTGGTTGGAGTTGAACAACCCAGCGAAGGAAAAGCCGGTCCGATGATCTACGCTGCGACGGGACGCAAGACCCATGGGCGTACCGTTCAGGAACTAGAGCAGCGGGCAGATCCGCCCGCGCCGGGCCCCGAAGCGAGCATTAAGGAGAGGATGAAGCATCGCCTTGAGACAAAGCAGGGGCGAGAACTCTACGCGCTACGCAAGCAAACTATTGAGCCAATTTTCGGCATCATCAAAGAGACGCTCGGATTCCGGCGCTTCAGCCTGCGCGGTCTCAATAATGTGCGCACGGAGTGGACGCTTGTGACGTTGGCATATAACTTCAAGCGGCTATTTCACATCGGAAGCGCGCCGTTAGCTGCTTAAAAAGGCCCTGAACCAAGACTTCTGGGAGCGTTGAAGACAGTCTTGCAGCGTTTCTTGGCGAGAACACTCGGACAAAGTCCAACAAACACTTTCCGCGCCTCCCGAAAGATGCTGACGGCGCCAAATCTGCCATACCCTCATTTTTTTAATCCCGTTTCCTAAGCCCGACATGCTGCTAGGCTGTCATAACTCGCCCCTTTTGGGGCTTAGGAGGTCCGCCTCGTATGCGTCATTTCTCACCGAACTGCATAATAGTAGGTAGTACGGCGAAATTGTTCGGGTGAGTTTTTTGGAATGGTGCGATCTTACCGGATGAGGCTACGGGTTGTCATTAGGTTGACGGTGGAGCAGGGGGAGTCTTTGGGAGTCATGGAGCGGACCGTGAAGCGCATGAAGAGACGGTTTCTTCTGAAGGGTGGGAAACCGCTCTAAACCTAAATACGGCGATGAAAGCGTGCTGGATTGGACGTAATGCTTTGCTATAAAGGGAGATGCAGCGTGAAAAGCCGCCCCTTCAGGCTCAACCGGTGGGTGAGTTCAAATCAGATAGAACTTTTAGTTGAATCTTGATTTGGTTCGTGTATGCCAATTTAGGCATGTACAGGCCCCTCGCTACCCCCTTTGTAGTTCCTGCTCAGTCCAATGAACTCGGCATCGCGGCATCGCGCCTCAGGAAGCGTGGCCAGTTGTGGGCAGCATTTACTGTCGCTGGTGTATTTGGTTTTTTGGGCTGTTACACTTATGGGTTTGATCTGCCTGAAGTCGTCATTACAGCGCCCAAACTTGAACTTGGGCTGCAAGCCCTCCCTGCGAGTGCAACCGTTGCTGATAGTGACTTCCTCGGTGATACGGCTGTCCGCACCGTGAAAGACGCAGCCTTTTACGCTCCAAACACATTTTTCAACGAGTTTTCCGTCCGTGCTGTGAGTAATGCACGATTCCGTGGCGTTGGGGGCTCTCCTACCAACCCTGCGGTTACGACCTACTTTGACGGAGTGCCGCAATTCAATGCGTATTCTTCCAGTATTACGCTCCTCGACGTGGAGCAGGTAGATTTTCTGAGAGGACCTGTTGGCGCGCTGTTCGGGCGCAATTCAGTAGGTGGGCTCATCCATGTGGCAAGCAGACGCCCGTCCCTGACAACTCTGGAGGGAGAGGCAGAAGCCACCTATGGCAGTTACGGTCTGTTTGAAGAGCGAGCGCGTGTGTCCATTCCTTTGATCAAGGATACTCTCTCGCTCTCCATCGCTGGGGGGGACAGCCAACGCGATGGGTACACCAAAAATTCCGCCACTGGCAAAGATCTGGACAGCCGTTCCGGCTGGTTTGGAAAAGCACAAGTGCTCTGGCAAATTGACCCAGATTTGGAAGTTCGGTTTTTAATCAGTGGTGAGGAGGACCGAGACGGCGACTACGCTCTCGGCTTGCTAAGCAAACTGCGGCAGAATCCTCGTCTGGTCACACGCGATTACGAAGGATTCACGCATCGTGATCTTCTGACCCCAACCCTGCAGGTCAAAAGCCATGGCCACTCCGTGGATTTCACTTCCACCACTGGGCTCGTTTGGTGGAAAACTCAGGATCGGACTGTTGTAGACTATGGGTCAGGAATGCTGGGGCCGACTCGAGGTTCAGAAGATAACCGCGAAAAACAGACGGCCTGGACTCAGGAGTTTCGGTTTGCCAATCCCGTCAAGGAGCCCATTTCGTTGGGAAACAATGCCGAACTTAGCTGGCAGGCAGGTGTGTTTGGCTTCAAACAGGATTACGACCAATCTGCGACGTACCTCACCGATTTGACTTATGTTAATCTGTTTGATCCCTCAACTCCCTCATCCTTGAGGTCTGCCTCAAACAGTCAATTTCAAGATTGGGGGGGTGGCTGTTACGTACAGTCTACGTTGAGACTGTTCCAAAAGTGGGACTTGGCTGCGGGTCTTCGGTTTGATCATGAGAGCAAGACGGCTGACATGGTCACCAACGATACTGCGTATTACGGCGCTTTGGGGCCATTTCAGACCCCTCTAAGCCTGCACTCGACTCGCGACTATGATCGCTTGACTCCCCAAGCGTCTTTGACGTTCCTGTCGCGTGAGTATGCCAGCACCTATTTTGCCTTCTCCAGCGGCTATAAGGCGGGTGGTTTCAATACTGGCGCAAGAACGAGCTCGGGAGCACCAGTCTCGTACAAAGAGGAAACCAGCCGGACCTACGAACTGGGGCTTAAAGGAAATTCGGCTTCATCCAGTCTGCGTTACGATCTGGCTGTCTTTTACACGGACTGGCAACAATTACAGCTGAACATCCCGAGCTATCGTTATGGGGTGACTAACGCGGGTGATGCTCAGGCGTTTGGAGTGGAGGGCTCTGTGAAGTATCGGCTGACCCAAAACTGGGAAGTGTTTGGAAGTGCTGGATGGGAACAGACCCGATTCCTCGCAGGAAGTCGGGAAGGAACAACAAACATTGCAGGAAATCGTCTGCCAACGGTACCTCAACATACTGCTGCATTAGGCACGCAGGTTACTATCGACGTGGGTTCTGGATGGCAAACTTACGCGAGGGCTGAAGTCCAAAATACTGGGGGATTAAAATACGATCCAGTGAACGGCGATGGGCAAGACTCGTACTCGACAGTGAACATGCGTGTGGGAATCAAAAACAAAAGGGTATTCATCGAGGGATACGCAAACAACGCATTCAACGAGAAATATGTTCCTCTCGCCTTCAAAAATCCAGTGAACTCGACCGAGTACATTGGTGAATCTGGAGCCCCTGCGACATTTGGCATGCGTGTCGGCGTAAAGTTCTGATCAAAGCTATTGCCTCAGAGACTTTAGTCCATTTCTAGCGTGTTTCAGGCAAGATTAGATTTTACGCACTCTCTCCACCCATCGAGTCATGAGAAAATCGATTGGGGAGGAGGGAGGGTAACGAAATCGCCTTGAATAAATCAATACGTATGTCGTATTGCTCCATCAATTTAAGGGAGTGTTGTCCGGATAATGTTCGAAACCTTGTTTTCTAGGCTGAAGAAATTGCGCCGTGGGT
>CAIWVL010000001.1 GCA_903916085.1 uncultured Spartobacteria bacterium | reverse complement strand
GACGGCGATGATGTTCTCGCCATGCTTCCTGCAGACAAGGCACTCGCCTGTGCAGAGGCCCTACGCCTCGCGTTTCAAGGAAAAGACCCGGGTGTTGAGGGCATCACCTCGCCGGAGCCGGGATTTTTGCGATCCAACCAATTCCGACAGAAAACGGGAGCCGCGTTTGAGACAAATGAAGACACCATCCCCTTCCCTGTGCCGGGGCCAAAAGCGGACGTTTCTGTGGGGATCGCCCTCGCGCACTTCAAACACCCGCTGCAGGACGTAGTTCGGGCGGCGCAGAAAGCTGAAAAGCGCGCCAAAACCCTGCACAACAGAGGGGCGGTTTCCATTTCGACCTTCAAACGCTCAGGGGAAATTCTCGAGTGGGGCTGCAAGTGGGACGGCGGCGGGATTGAGCTCTTCAAAACAATCGCTGAGGCCCTCACAAACGGACAAGCCGAAGGCGGAGTCACGAGTAAATTCCCGTATCGGGTCTGCCAACTCCTCACCCCGTACCTCCAAGCCCATTCTGGACTCACACAACTCGCTCCCAACCCCGGGTTCGAGGCGAGCCGCATTATTGAGCGGGAGTTTGAATTCGCCAGCGTCCAACACGGCGTTAAAGCGCTTGTACCAAGACTACTGGAGCTTCTCAAAGACTATCTAGCGAAACTTCCCGCTGAAACAAAACCGGATTCCACCGCCACGCCCGATCCCGTTGCCGCAGTCATCGGACTCTGTCGCTCAGTGGCCTTCGCCAACCGCACGCGTTCTTCCAAATAGCCCCGCCGACAGGCATCCCACCCCATGCACACCCTCCTTATTCAGCCCACAGACATTCTGTTCTTCCGCGATGGCCGTCCCATGGGCGGCGCAGCCTCCGGCCACGGAGCAGCTTGGCCCCTGCCGACCGTGCTCAACTCCGCCTTCCACGGGGCGCTCCACCGCGCAAACCTCGACGGCGTACACGGCCACAACCACTGGAAAGGCCACGAAAACCGAGGCACGGACACGCGCAAATTTGGGTCACTTGTCACCGCCGGTCCGTTCCCCGTGCTCACCGAAGGTCAGTCGACCACCTGGTTCCTCCCGCGCCCACTCGACGGAGCGGGTGCCGCAACTGGTCCCAATACTGTTCTGCATCCCATCCATACCAACAGCCCTGACAGAAACTCCAGCCTACCCCTTCCCCTCAAATACGCCACAGGCAGCGCCGTTCCTCCCAGCAAGGACTCTGCGCTCCCTTGGTGGAGCGAGGATGCTTGGAACGCCTACTTGGGAATGCCTCTGCGAACTCCTGAACGCAAGGGCATCTGTTTCAAAAAGGACTCAGATTTTAGCGATGCCGAACACAACTACGGCATCGGCATTGATCCCGAAACAGACAGCGTCAAGGAGGGGCAATTCTATTCCGCGAGCTACCTCCGGTTGCGTGCAGGCTGGAGACTCGGCGCCTTCGCTCGCGCCCTGGACAAAGACTTTCACGACGCCACGCACGGCAACGACCTAATCCGAGCTGCCCTTGCACGCTCCGCAAATCACGTCCTCCTCGGAGGTCAGCAACGCACTGCCACCTGCGAGTTCACTGTCCCCTCTGGGAGGCGACTCCCCTTGCCAACCGGCAAAAGGGACGGGTTCCATGAACGTGCCGGCAAGTTTCTGATAAAATGGGTCCTCCTCACCCCGAGTTTGTGGCCAGCGATCGGCGAACATCAGGGCGGCTGGTTACCAAGCTGGGTCAGCCACAAGGACGGTGCGGTTTTGCTCAAGCAAGGCGACCAGGAACGCGGCCCCAAGGAGGCTCGCGAACAGTGGCGCGCTCGCGTGAAGGCTCTGCCCCCAATTGCAGCGACGCTCGTAGCCGCCGTGATTGGAAAAGCCGTTCCTGTTACGGGGTTTGCCCTCGCCCATGACGTTGCGGAACGCGAGGAGGGCGGTGCCAAAAGCATCCACCTCGCGGCCCCTGCCGGCTGTGTTTATTACTTCGAAGCAGACTCCGCCCAAGCCGCCCAGCACCTCGCAGACGCCCTGAACTGGCATGGCAACGACGCCTCCTGCACAACCATCCGACGCTTGCGCTCAAATTTAATGGGTGAAAAAGGGTTCGGCATGGGCGTGTGCGGCACTTGGGAGTTTCACCCAGCCTCAACGCATTAACCTAAAGCGCTCCACCACAAGCAGACCTTTCCAAGCCACATTTCATTTTCACAACCACCCAATTCATTCCGTATGCTCAAACGCAATCTACTCATCTTCACACGTACCCCACTTCACGTCGGCGCAGGCTCCAGCGTCGGCGCCATCGACCAACCGATCCAGCGGGAACGG